>JBLHSN010000309.1:0-7182 GCA_047626195.1 Myxococcota bacterium | reverse complement strand
GTGTTCTCACCGCGCAACCAGAACGCGTTGAAGTCCCGTGCGGTCGGGCTGTCTTCGCCGTAGGCCAACAGGATGGTCTTTTCGTTCTCGCCCCAGATGTGCAATCCCTTGTCGAGGTCGTGCACGGTTGTTGATGTGAAGCCGTCTGCTGTGTACACCGGGAAACGGTAGGTTCCGCGATGAATGAAGACGCCGTCGCCGGTCTGGGCCTGGGTGACCGCGTGTGTGAGGGTGTTGAAGGGGGAGCCTTCCGAGCCATCACCGGAGGAGTCGCTGCCAAGGGGCGTGATGTGCCAGACGGTGTTGAAGAGGGTGGGGTCGGGCAGGTTGTCGACGGTATCGAACGCGGTCTGGAGCGTTGTTCCCCGCGGCACGATCTGTCCCGCTTCAGCGATAGCGTTTGGAAGACCGGTCACTTCGGCTCGCAAGACCGCTCCGGCTCCAACCGTGACGCGCGCACCCAGATTGGCTCCCCGGCCGATGCGGACGTTGTCACCGATCTGATTGTCCACACCAATGTAGCTGTCTTTTCGAATCCGTACGCCTGCGCCGACAACCGCTCCAGTGTCGATCAAGCAGTTGGGTCCGATGGTGACGGACGAGGTTCCGGGGGCCACGCCTACCTGTACGTCATCTGCGAGCGCCGTGGACCGTGCGATGACGGTGTTGGGGGCGATGACGACGTCAGTTCCGACGCTCACCAAGTTTCCGAGGACCGTGTCGGCACCGAGGTTGCTGTTTACGCCGACGGAGTTTGCGTACCCCATCGTGACACCGCTTGAGAGGGTAGAACCAGCGCCTACGGATGACGACCGACCGATCTGGACGTCCGAGCCAATCACCACATCGCTGGCGATGGTGGTCGACCGTTGGACCACCGTTGTCATTCCGATAGTGGTTCGGGCTCCGACCGATGACCACTCACCCAAGTACACATCTTGGCCAATGCTCGCGTCGACCCCGATGCTCACGCCCCGACCCAGAGAGACGCCTGAAGCTACGGTGGCTCCCGAAGCTATGGTGGCACTGCGGCCAAGGATGACGGATCCATCAACGGATGCGCTTACTGAGACGCAAGCATCACCGAATCCATCCCCATTGACGTCTGCTTGGTCTGGGTTGGATGTTCCCGGACAGTTGTCAATAAGCGCGTCTGCGCCGTCGCCGTCGTAATCGATTGCCAGAGCGATATTCGGTATGACCAGCGAAATCGCCAGTAGCCAAGTGCGTTGCATGTTTCCCCCCAGGGAGATTGTACTGTATCGCCTGTTGTTTCCACGCACACTCTCTCTGTAGTGGCAGCCGTTTGGGCGCCGTCCGTCCGGCGCCGGTAGCTCACTTTCTTCGTGCCTTAGGCGCTACGGAGATCCCTCGAATTGCGTCGGGTCCTTTCCGGAACGTGCCGGCGTTCGGGGGCTCCGGCGGTGCGTCGTGAGGGGCATTCCAAGCCGACTACCTTGTGGGCTTTACGGAATCTCAACCTCGACCACATCATAGAACGTGTAGCCGATATCCGCGTCCCATCCTTCAAGGGTCATGTACCAAGTGCCCGATGTTAGATTTGGCAACTCTGGAATGCTCAGCTGTTGGTTGACTCTGAGTGTTGGTGTAGAGAAATAGGTCACGGTGGAGCGCCAGCACTCGGCATCTGTGTAGAAGCGAGCCCGCTGAATATTGCCGGAGAAATTGGGTGTGACCTGGATTTCAAGGTCCACAACATCGGTCACGCCATTCACTACGATTCGGCCGGTGGAGGGTGGAAGTTCGGCGATGACCGGTGCACTGATAGCCAGGTCTGTTCGTCCGGAGAAATCAAATCCGTAGCTCCAGTCCTGGGCTGACCAGTCGCCGTTGTCGTAGAAGAGGTAGGTGTCGAGTTCCCCTTCAAGGAAGCCGAGGCCGCTGAAGAAGCTGGTGCTTCGCTGGCGTTGGCCCTGCGCATCGTCGACTGCGAAGCCGAGAAGAGTGAAGGCCTCTGCGTTTCGCCAGTCCCCCCACAGTTCGTTGCTGCATCCGCTGCCGTAGAGCACGAAGTTCTCGAAAGGGCCGACATCCACTCCGATGCCATCATCGGCGTCGGTATCCGAGTCAGTGTCTGCATCCGAGTCAGTGTCTGCATCCGAGTCAGTGTCTGCATCCGAGTCAGTGTCTGCATCCGAGTCAGTGTCTGCATCCGAGTTGCTGTCCACTTCGGTACCGGTGTCGTTTTCGGTATCGACATCCGTGTCATCGTCGTCGGTTGGGCAACCCGCCAGTAGAAGAAGGGCGAGGGGTAGGGTTGCTGAGAGGCGCATGTCATCATCCTGGGTTGAGTGCCCTCAACAATCCAGTTGGACTTTTCATGCCCCAGGCCGCGATCTATTTGTGCCAGCGATGGGTAGCTAGGTAGTGAGGTGGTCGGTAATCAACGCATCGACCAAGGAAGCGCGGTCGTCTACGAAGTCCGGTACCCTCTATACCCGCCGGCCAGCCGTACTAGGTCAGCGGCTCGCTTGACTGACTTCGAGCCGTCATAGTCGACCCTCCGACGACCCGCCGCGTCACGCGATGCCCGCACTGAGCGTGGATGGAAACGCAAAGTGTGGGACCGGGGCTCGCATGGCTCTGTGTACCGGGATCGACGCGAAACACGGGGATGAGTTGAAGGGACTTGGTGTGCGGTAGAATCCGCGTATGAAGGATTCAGCTCTCCTGTTTACTTCCGAAATGGATGGGCTTGCAAGACGACTTCGCGCCCCTCCAACTGGCTCGATCGCATTTCATTTTCCCCAAAGCCCTCACTTTCTGACACAGTTGTCAGGACTGTGGATTAAATCTCCTCCACACGTATTTTTTAAGCTCTCGATTGAGGTGACCTTTGTCACGATCGAACAAATCCTTGCTGCGGCATTCAGATGCCCTGGCACAGGTTTCAGAGTCCTCCACTATTGCTCTTCAAAACGGCAACACGGAACTATGTAGTACCCTTCTCACCGGGCCAGAGGACGGCTACCACGACATGGTCGCGGGTTCGATGGAGCTGTCGGCCGCGGGTGTGGACGTTGAGCCCGCGCTGATGTCGCAGGCTCTACGCCGCCGCGCATTGCGCCACTCCACGATCGCCGGTTCGGGCGGTTCGGATCTGTCTGCCGTCGACGCCGCCGTCTCGCGCTCTGGCGTAGCCATGCCCAAAGCGCTCCGTGAGCGCATGGAAGCTAGCTTTGGGCATGATTTTTCACACGTCCGCCTGCACATGGATGGGTCTGCTCAAGCCGCTTCGAGTCAGTTGAACGCCCACGCTTTTGCCATGGGCTCGGACATCTACTTTGGTGCCGGCGAGTTCAACCTTGGCTCATCCGCGACCGACCGCCTGCTCGCCCACGAGCTGACCCACGTGGTCCAGCATGACGAGGGTCGGATTCGCGGTGGCGGTGTCTCCAGTCCCACAGATCCCCTAGAGCGTGAGGCGTACGCCAACGAGTCCAACATTGTCTCGCAGCTGGCCACCTACGACGCGTCTCCCGGGATCAGTGGTGTTGAGGCGGCCCTCGGTCCTATTCCTGAATGCGTCGCAGCAAGGACCGAAGACGCCGTCTCTACCGAGCAGTCCGATGCGGCTAATCAACAGATGCACGCCGCAGCACAAGCGCTTGGGTCCTCGTCTTGGGGCCTGGGTGGCGCGGCCATGCGGGATCCGAAGAAGCCAGACACAACGGAGGAGGCCAAGTTCAAGGTGGGTCAAGAGGTCATCGCGCGGGATGGCGAGCGCGGACGTCGCGGTGTAGTAATCAAGGTCGAGACCGAAGAAGAGAGCGACGCTACGGGGCTTGTCAGCTCCAGCGATGGCAACGTCTACACGGTGGAGTTCGTGCGCTCCGACGGTACAACCACGGGCACCTTCACTCCGGTCGACATGCGTGAGGCCAAGAATCAGTCAGTGCCTGACCCAGCCCAGGCCAAAGACGCTCCCCCAACGCCCGACGTCGATCCCAAGGGTGAGGACAAGAAAGACGAGTCTGCCAAAGACGAGGTTAAGGAGGACAAATCGGGCGAAGGCGGTGGCGGCCCAGGCGACGTACCCGTAGCGCCCTCCCTCGGTCCGGTGAGCGGCCCCGTTGTTCTTCCTGCCAGCACGCCATTCATCGGCCCTCAGCTCCCGCCTTCCGTTTCATGGAGTCAGGGCTCGGTCAGCCCCATCGCCGTTGACTCCAAGCTCCCGGGCGCCAAAGCCCTGAACGTCACCAATAAGAGCTTGGTCAACTCACTCAACACGCGCATCACTGACCAACAGTCTGTGTACAGCGGTCTGCAATCGGCTGTCGACAACACCTTTGTGGATGTCACCACCGCGTTCCAGACTACCGCCACCGGTCTGAACACCAACTTTGGCAAAAGCAACCAGTTCTCGCTGAACACCACTGCCACAGGCGTGGACACCGTGATGACGAACACCGATACGGCGTTCAATCAGTTCAGCATGGCCAATGATCTGGCCGCAACCACGGCGTTGGCCACCCTCAAGGACAACGCGACCGCCAACGAGACCCGCCTACTTAGTGCCAAGACTGATTTCCCTGCCGTGGCCGTTCGAGCAGTAGATGCTCACAAGATGGTGATGGAAGCCGAATTTGGGCTCGTCATCACCGATCTGGAATCGCAGGCCAAGGAAGAGAAGGGGCAGGCAGAGGACAGGTCGTTGACCTACAGCGGCGGCCCTGTCTTAGCCGATGAAATTGCCGGCGAGATTGAGGCATCTAAGGTCAAAGAGAAGTACGCCAAGGCGTTCCGAAAGCTTCTCGACGCCGTGTTTACCGACCTCGACAGCAAGAAGACCCAGCAGGCCGAAGCCTGGGCCGAAAAGATGTACGCGCCCGAACTGAAAGATGTCTGGCCGGCAATGGACAAGCACGCCGATCTCGTCAAAGAGAAGAAGGCAGCGGACAAGAAGGCAGCAGACACAGCCAAGGCCAACTGGGGCACAACTGTCTCCAACGAAAAGGTCAAGAAAGACGCAGACGCCGCCGATCACCAGACAGCCGTGCAGACCCAAGAGACAGACGCGAACATCGGTCTCACCAAGAAGGTCACCGATACGGTCAAGACCACCAAGACCGTGCAGAAGACCGTCGCCGACGAACTCGGCAAGCGGCTGACAGACGAACATAAGGCAGTGGCCGACGTCAGCACCGGCGAAGAGGCTGTTCAGCCCACCCAGTGGGACCTGTACGTCGAAGTGTACAAGACGCGCAGTGAGAACGACCACCAAGCGGCGCTGGACGAACTCAAGACGGTCACCACTCAGAGCGTCGACAACGTCTGCGTCCAGGTAGATGACGCTAAACAGTCTGTAGCCACCGACCTAACGAACGAAAGCACGGCCGTCACTGACCAACAGAACGCGTTCACCGCTGGCGTTCAGGCCAGCGCTGTTACGCAGGTCAGCACTCTGTCCACCCAGGCCAGTACGGTTCAGGCCTCGCACATCAGCGCCACCCAGGCCGCACAGATCCAGGCCGCCGAGAGCATTGGACGGGTCGAGGGCGAAGCGCTCACCTTCCTCGAAAGCACAGTCAAACCAGCCCTCGAGGTGTATTCCACCTCTACACGCACCCAGTTCGGCGCCCTCGCCACGAAGATGGACACCGCTCTCCAAGGTGCTGCGAAGACCGGAGCTGCTGCCGAAAAGTCGGACCGTGCCAAGCGCGCCAAAGACGTGTGGGCGGCTGCCGACTACACCTGGGGCACAGACGAATCTAAAATGATGGGTGCAGTAAGCGGTACATCACCCGTTCAGGCACACGCGCTGGCCCACGAGTACGACCAGGGCCACCCACACTCGCTACCTTGGATTGTCGAAGACGAGACCAGTGGGCACCTCCGGACGTCGCTGTTGGCCTGGGTGTTCGGAAACGAGGTCAAGGCGGCCAAGTACGCCGCCAAATACGGTGCTTCGGGTTTCTTCCCCGACACCGCCACTATGGATGCCGCCCTGCGCGGTGTCTCAGACAAAGGCCGAAAGGAGCTTTCCAAGGACGTCGAGTACAGCAAGGACATCTCGAACATGGTCGGCGGCTGGGCGGTCGATGACGATGTCGAAGACTCCATCGCCGCTCTCGCGGATATGTCGCTGAGCAAGGACGACGCCGAGCTGCAGTCTGACACCTGCTTGCTCCAACAGAGCATGAACACGTGGACCGGCACTGACGAAGCCGAGGCCACCCGCATCCTGGAGAAATACGGCCCGGAGAAGGCCGCCGAGCTGCGAGCCGCGTACGCCAAACGCATCTACGAGAACGATCCACTCAATGGTGGACGCTCGTTCGACAATCTGTCTGTAGAAGAGCAGCAGAAGCAATCCGACAACACGCTGAAGAACGACATCGAAGGCGACTTCAGCCGTGGACAAGAAGACCAAATGTTGGCCTTATCCGTCGGCAATATGGGAATGGCCGACGCCGCGAAGCTCAAGTACAACGCTCAGGGAAGCAACGACGATAAGAGTGCGATGGATGCCATCAATACTAAGAATCTGTACCAGGAAGACGACTGGCTGGACGGTGTTGATGCAACTCAGAATCGCGCCAATATGATGGAGACCATGGGCCGGTACGAGAACGGCGAAAACGTCGGAATCGACCATGCCAAAGCGCAAATGACGCCACAGGGTCAACAAAAGGCAGTCGACGGCTGGACGGACAACGAGAAGCTGACCAACAAGTGGGTTGGGGATGAGTTCGGCGAAAACTCGCTGATGAACACCATCATCACCGACAAGCTCAGCAAGGGCGAAGCGGACGCAGCCGATCTGATGGAGTTTGGTGTCGACACAACTGGCACTAAGGAAGCGTTCGTCACAGAGGCGCTCAACGTGATCAAGGGCACCGCCGACTACTACACCCGCCTTGACAAGTTGGTGGGTCTGGGCGGCCGGTGTGCGACCTTCTGGGCCAATGAGTCCAAGAGTCAACACCAAAAGGACATGAACTACCCAGGCCGCGCCGTCGCCCGGATGTCGCGCCTGCCTTCGTACCTGTCTAAGCTCGACCCGGAGCTGGCTGGTTCGCTGACCGGCGCCATTAAGAGCATCCTCATCGTTCTGGACTGGGAGAGTGGTGGCGGTGAGCAGATGGACTTCGAGCTGCTGCTCGCCGAAGCGCTCAAGCGCGACCACAACGTCACGGACATCTACGAAGTCGCCGACCA
>JBLHSN010000308.1:0-7187 GCA_047626195.1 Myxococcota bacterium | reverse complement strand
CAGCTCGCTCATCAGAAGGTCGTCGAGGGGAGCGGACAGAGCCAAGGACACCAGTAATAGCAGCACGAAGCCTCCGGGTACGGAGGCGTAATCGACCGCCGCTCACTGTGCTGTCACGCCACGTTTGCGTCAGTCTATGTAGCCGACAGTTTGTAGCTGCCCGGCGAGAGTCGCAAAGCCAGCGGTGTCGGCTTCGCTGGTACAGTTCATTCGTGCCAGTTCCTCGCCGTCCTTCCTCACGATGATGCCGGTGAAGTTGTTCATCTCGCCTTCTCCCATGCCACCACCCCCGATTTTGTCGACGAGGATGTATTGGTGGTTCGCGTTCTCAAACGCCACATAGTCGGCCTGCGCCCTTGCCCAACTCTGCTGACCGCCGCCGAACTGGCTGGGTGAACGGTCCGGTGGGTACACCAACTCTGGCGCTCCTGCAGGGCCGAACTGGTAGGTCAGCCAGCTACCGTCTTCTGCACCGCACAGCTGGGCGACTTTGCCGCTTGCCATTTCGCAGCTGAAAAAGTTCTTAGCGCCGTCGCAGCCGTCGGATGGATTGACCAGCGGCCAGGTGCTTGGGTCGGCATTGGGCGGCTCGCTTCCGTCTCCACAGGCTTGCTCACGGGTCTCAACCAGGGTGATGGCGGTGGGCGTGATGTCGAAGCGCTCGTAGATGCCGCAGCCGCCTGCTCCTCGTGCTTTTTCGAGGTTCGCCCACTGCCCGAACTCTTCGTCGAGGTAGCCAACGCCAAGCCGGTTGAGCTGGTGGACGGGCTCGCCCTCTGCTGCTTGCAGCCAGAGTTCGTACGTTCCTTGGTACGCGAACGACTCGCAGGGAACCATGACAACCTCGACGCCTCCGGCCACGGAGTCTCGCTTTACGGGACGCTCGGGACCGTTGCCTTCGCATGCGCTCGCAAACAGTGCGTCGTCTGCGACAGCCTCTGGTTGAACGTCAGGGGCGTCGGCTGGAGACAATGTCTCGGAACCAAACAGGCCGCAGCCCACAAAGGCAAGGGGCACGAGGCAGGAAATTCGCATGGGTCAGTCTCTTCGGTCGGTGTGTGTCGAGGGCAGAGCGCGAGTGTACCGTACACCGTTTAGACGGCCGGCGATTCGTCCGCGTCTGCCTTTTGGAACCACTCGACGGTCCGCTTCAGAGCGTCTTCGGGGGATACCCGGATGTAGTAGCCAAAGTCACGCTTGGCGGGAGCCATGTTGAACCAGTGGCTGCGAGCGAAGCCGTCGACAACAAACGGGGTCAGCGGGGGCTCACCCTTGAGGCCCAGCATCCGCCAAGCTCCCTCGAGTACACCGGCTAAGGGTCGGGCGACGCTGTAGGGGATTTTCCGGTTAACCAAGGGGATTTCCAGCTCAGTGAGCAGGGTGTTGACCCAGTCCCACAGGACAACCGGCTGGTCATCGCTGATGAAGTAGGCGTTGCCGGCACAGGGCGCAGTCGAGCCGGTGAGGGCTCGCGCAGCATCAAGGTGGGCCCAGGCGGCGTTGTCGATGTAGGTCGTGTCGACCATAGCGGTGCCGTCACCGATGATGCGCAGTCGACCTCTGCGAGCGCGGTCAAAGACCCGTGGCATGAGGTTGGTGTCACGCGGGCCGTAGATGAGGTGAGGGCGAAGCGACACGGTGGCTAGTCCTGGGCGATTCGACTCCAAGACCAGCTGCTCGGCTGCGGCTTTGGACTCGGGGTACGGGCTCAGATGTTTCCCGGCGTACGGCAGGTCATTGCCACCGTCTTCGACGTCGTGTTCGTAGCCAATCACGGACGGCGTGCTGGTGTAGACAAGGCGGGTGACACCGTGGTCTTCCATGGCATCCAGGATGTGCCGGGTGCCGTCTACGTTGGGGCCCCAGTAGTCGGACAGCGGGCCGAAAAACCCGGCCCGAGCAGCGACGTGAAAGACGATGTCTACGCCTTCTACAGCCTGCGAGACAGCCTCTTTGTCCTGTAGGTCCACTTGGAGACCCGTGGCTCCGGTGGCTTCGACCTCAGGGTAGGCACCGCGCGCCAGAAAGCGCACCGAGTGGCCTTGGTCGCGTAGCAGTTCGACAATGCGTCGGCCGAGAAAGCCACCACCACCGGTCACAAGTGCGTGCATGTAGAGTCTCCAGCCTTGCGTCTAACTGGCTGTTAGCACCCGTGGAGCCGCATGTTCGCGCGCCCAGACTTTCAGGTCATTGCGGCGGATTTTCGAGTTGTGCCGTGCGTCTACTGGGAAGCCCGGATGCGGAATTGCCAGCTGGACGATGCCTTCCCAGCGGGTACCGGTCGCGCGGGCCAACAGGCGCCGTTCGAGCTCCGGATTCCATGCCGCGACGCCTCCCTCGAGCTCTACCAGTAATACTGGGCGTTCGTGGCCGGGCTTGCCGAGGCCCACGAGTGCAGTGCGCCTGACACCGGTCATATCGTTGTAGATGCCTTCAACAGGTACCGCTGGGACCATGCCGTTTTCGGTGCGTAGGCGGTGCGACATGCGGCCGCAGAACCACAGCTTTCCGCTGTCATCGCGCCAGACAATATCGCCAGTTCGGTGCCAGATTCGACCTTCGCCTCGTACCTTGGACAGGGCGTTCGCCTTGGGGCGGTCTTTGTACTCGGGACTGACGACAGCGCCGCCAATGAGCAGCTCGCCCATTTCACCGTCTGGAAGCTCAACGACGTCTGCCAGTGTGGGCAGTGGCTCATCGGTAATGGCGATGACGCGTGTATCGATGGTTGGGAAGGGAGTACCTACGCAGTTGCCGTCGCCTTTTCCGGTCCGCTCCCAGGTGTGGTCGAGGACCTGGGCGGTGTTGGTGTGCGCCACAGTCATGCCTTCGGTCGCCCCGTACACCACGTGCAGCGTGGCACTGGGGTTTGCCGCGCGCAGGCCCCGATGCATTTCCGCTGGAATGGGCGCTACGCCGGTGAGGACGTGGGAGAAGTTCGGCAGCTCGGTGCCGGTGGTCGCGCAGTGGCGGAACAGCGAGCGCAGGATGGCTGGCGATGCGAATCCGCCGGTACAGCCGAAGCGCTGAATGGCATCGAGAACCTTGACCGGATCTGCCTTTGCAGGCTTGCTCAGATCAATGTCCGGGACCACGCTGGTCATGCCCTGGGCGACGTCAAACAGCACGTAGGCCGCGAAGCACTCAAGGTAGGTGCGTCCAGCTTCCCGACCGATGCGTGCGTCTGCCAGGGTAGCGACGGCATGGAAGATGCCGTGGGTGTAGCTGACGCCTTTGGGTGTGCCGGTAGAGCCGGACGTGAACACGATGCCGACCTCGTCGCCAGATGCGAAGCTCGGAATCGTATAGGCCTTGTCTGGGCCCAGGCACTGCTCGAGGGTTGGACCGCGCCAGAACCAACGGCGACCCGCAGTGATGCGCAGGCTCGTGTTGTGGAAGGGGGCGCGGAGCACTTTGGAGGCCGCGTGGACCGCGGGTAGTGCAATCATGGCTTTGGGAGCGATTTCCTCAATGCAGGTGAGGACGTTCTTGAGTCCCATTCCGGGGTCGACGAGCACCGGAATGGCGCCCATCTTGATGGCTCCAAACAGGGCTGCATAGAATTGGATGGACGGGCGCATCAGGAACAGAACACGGTCTTCGCGGGCCAAGCCTTTGGCGATGAGCCCGGCGGCGAACCGGTCGGATAGACGGTCCAACTCTGCAAAGCTCGCTTGGGAACCGGCGGCGAAGATCAAGGCTGGACGGTCGGGATGCTCCCCTGCGCGGGCTTTGAGCATGACGCCGACGTTGTAGTTGTCAGCCATCTACGCGTTCCGTTCCAGAAATTCGCGCATGAGTGGAATGATACGTTCGTGGGCGTCTTCGATGACCCAGTGGTCGGAGTCGGCGAAGCCGTGGGACTCTATATTGGGGAGTCGCTTCTTAAATTCATCACGGTAGAAGGTGGTGAAGCAGAAGTCCTGCTCGCCCCAGACCATCAGTGATGGGCGGTCTGCGAACTGCTTCATGTCTTCGCCGATGGACAAGAACAGCTCCCGTGTGGGGTGGCTGTCTTCGAGCGGGATGTCTTGAACGAAGCGCAGGTGGGTGATGCGGTCGGCGTAGCTCTTGTACGGAGCGCGGAAGCCGTCTTCTACACCGTTACGTAGGCGCTTCTTGTCGGCGATGGCTCGAATGAGGCCCGTGCCGAGGAAGCCATTGAAACGGCGGATGACAACGTCTCCGATCAGCGGCAGCCGACAGACGCGAATGGACGCGGGTAGGGGGCCGTCGAACACGCCAGTATTGAAGATGACCAGCTGCTTGATGCGTTCTGGCACACGGCACGCGGCACCCAGGCCAATCGCTCCGCCCCAGTCATGAACGACCAAGGTGATGTTGGTCAGGTCCAGCTTTTCGATGAGCGTGACCAGGTTGCTGACGTGGTTCTCAAGCCGGTACTCGTAGTCTGCAGGCTTGCTCGACAGGCCGCAGCCCACGTGGTCCACAGCAATGCAGCGGTAGCGGTCGGACAGACCGTGGATCAGGTTGCGGTAGTAGAATGACCAGGTGGGGTTGCCGTGAACCATCAACACTGGGTCGCCCTCGCCGACGTCTACGTAGTGCTGGTTGACGCCGGGAGCGACTTCGTGGTCCGCGCCGGGCCACGGGTAGATCTTGCGAACGGACCCGGGCAATTCGTTGTAGGAAAGGCTCACCAGTGAACTCCGAGAATGATGCAGCCTAGGCCGCTACCGACAGCGTAGAGGGCTAGCTCTTTGCCGGGGACGATGCGCCCTTGAGTCTCGCCGAGAGCGAGTGTCAGGGGGAGGGAAGTTGGGCCGACGTTGCCTAGGAAGGGGAAGGTCAACAGAGCCTTTTCGAGCGGCAGGTTCAGCTGGCTGAACGCGTGGGTAAAGTGCGCCATGGAGACTTGGTGGCACACGTACTCGTCAACCGGACGGGTGTCCCAGCCACACGCTTTGACCGCTTCGGGCCAGGTCTCGACAGCCAAACCAACACCGTGGACCAGCAGGCCGTGGGCGTTCGCGCGCATTTCCATATACTGGCCGAGACACAGGGTGTTGTGCTCGGTAGCGCTGCGAGCCACGCCACCGTGAAGCTCATGGCCGGTCTGGCTGCGGTCCTTGCGAGTGAGCACAAAGGCGGCTGCCCCTTCGCCGAGGGTCATGGCGGCAAAGTTGTCGCGGAAGGTATCGATGGTGGCTTCGGGTGCGGCGAGGCGCTTGAGCGTGGCTTCGACGCCATCGCGAACGGTCTCGGCACAGGTGACCACGGCAACATCCGCCTGGCCCAGCTCAATGGCATTGGCGGCGACGATGAGACCGTTGAGGAAGCCTAAGCAGGCGTTCGTCACGTCATAGGTGAAGGTCGAGTGGGGCAGCTTTAGGTGCCCAGCGATCATGCAGGCGGTGGCGGGCTCTAAGTAATCGCGGCTGACCGAGGTGTTGACCAGAAGGTCAACCTCACCCACGGAGATTCCCGCTCGGGCCAGTGCCTTTTCAGCGGCCATTGCCGACACCGTAGACGGCATGGTCCCGGAGTCAAACCAGCGCCGCTCTTTGACCCCCGACAGTGCTTCGAGCTGACCAGGAGGCATGCCCAGACGCCGTAACGTAGGGGCAAAGGCTGCTTCTAGTTCAGCACTAGTGACGACCTGCTTGGGCAGGACATGGCCCGTTGCCTCGATACACACGTTGTTCCAGCGCATGGCGCACGCTCCGGTGAGGGCGCGCTGATAACTGGTTCGGGCGAACGTGCGTCGGAGGGCCTGTCGCTATCGGTATTTGTTGGCGAACATGCCTTTGTCTCGGCGTAAGTCCGTCTAGGACAAGTCGGCCGACTTGTTCGCTTCAAGCTCCTTGACCTTCTTGCTGTACTCGTCTGACAAGCGTGCCCAGGTCTCATTGAGCGGGCCGAGCAGCTCTGGTGGTAGGGCGGAACCTTCGTGTATAGCTCCGTAGAAGGCGTCGAATAAGGCGGCGTCTTCATCAGATATTTCATTCTCGCTAGGAACGGGTTCATAGTCGGGAGCGCGGTGCAGGCTGCTGTCGATGCACACGAGGGCTTTGGCTACATCGCCGGTTCCGATCCACTCGAAGATGCGGGTGAGAGCGGCTTCTGGGTCTTCCATGAGCCGTTCGTAGGTCATGAAATTCATCGCGTAGCGACGCACGGCAAAGTCGCGAACCAGCTCGTAGTTTTCGAGGAACCACTCGACGGGAGCGGGGATAGGGGATCGGCCGGCGCGGGCTTTGGCGAGCGACTCCTCTCCGGTCAGGCCATCCTTGGGATTCTCCACCAGCCAGGCGTCTTCTTGGCTGGTCAGGCGGTGAATCGAGCGGGAGTACGACCGCCACTCACGCATGCAGGCGACGACCCGGTACAGGTAGGCGCGTTCGGTGCGGATGACGCCGGGGACGAACACCTTGACGGCGTGCAGCTGGGTGGCTTTAGCGGTCAGGTAGAACCCGGTAGTTGGCTCGGGATTGGTCGCGAAGTACACGCCGAGTCGGTAGCGAGATTCGTAGAATCCGTGAGGATTTGCGTCGCGAATGGAGTCGCCCCACACCGCGGGAAAGGCTTCACCAATGCTCGGAAGTCCGGCTTCGCGAAGCATGCGCATCCATAGAGAGGTGCCCGAACGCTTTGTGCCAGTGACGATGACCATGGCTCATCTCCCAAAAAGGTCGCCGCTGTAACGCGCCGGATGGCGTGCTTAGTGGACATTGACGTGCAGTACGCCGCGCCGATGACCGACTAGGACGTCATGCGCGCGGAAGAACCCTCCCTTTCCGCAGGAGATGTTCTCATGGGCTGCTGCCCCTGAATGAGACGCGAGATAAGCCGCGTTAGACGTCTCAATATCGTCAGTAACTGCCTGGCTCGCTTCGGCACGCGCAGCGAGCAGGCTACCGTTAGCGGCGGTCCATTCTGGAAGTAGCTCCGGCTGCCTGGCGAACCCGGCGTCGAGGTAGGCGTGGAGCTCGTCGTAGTACTCCGGCCCCGGGTTCTCAATGGCCACCTTGAATGTCTTTTTCAGGCGCTTGAACCCTTTGGGCCAGCCCGGCTCAAGAACCGGGTTGATGTTAGCGTCACTGGCGCTCTACCAGTCCGTGAGTACGAAGATTCGTTCTCCTACAATGGCGATTCACGCCTCCGTGCTGGAGCGAATCGATTGGAACGGCACGATCATCGCGGCATTTCCTTGGTAAGACCCCAAA
>JBLHSN010000307.1:0-7220 GCA_047626195.1 Myxococcota bacterium | reverse complement strand
CCTGGCGCCGCAGCGACCAATAGGGAACACAAAGTCCAAGTCAACGCTGTTACCAATACACTCGTTCCTGCGAGCCGGATTCCACGCAACTACATGATTGCTCCTTTCCGTCAGCACCGATGGTTGTCGGTACTGATGCAAGGCTTGTGCAACGCACGGGTCAGCCCCTGGGCGTGTTCGTACGGGACGCGCCGGACGCCGTTCAGGCCGCTCTCGAGGAGCGCGTTGGCCTCGGCGGCAATCCAGGCGGTGGTCGCCGACTCGGCAGGCCCACCGGTGGGCGGGTTGTACTTGAATCCGCCGTCTTGGAGAGGGTTGTGGGACGGCGTGAGCACAATGCCGTCGGACAGACCCCGTGAGCGGCGACGACCTCGAGTGCTGTCGCTGCGGCCGATACGTGCAGTGCGTGGGTGTCGAGCCCGAGGAACAGCGGTTCGTCGATGTGCTGGGCATGTCGGTACCGGCAGATGGCCTCGGTGATGGCGAGGACATGCGCCTGATTGAACGCACGGTTCAACGACGACCCGCGGTGCCCCGAAGTGCCGAACACCACCCGCTGCGCCGGGACCCATGGGTCCGGAACTTGTGTGTAGTAGGCCGTCATCAACCGGCGGATGTTCACGAGGTCCATCCCTGTAGTGGGCCGTAGTTCAGACCTGGCGGCTCCTAGGCGAGAGAAGACTCGGTGCGGCTCGGCTCCGAGGTCCTCAGCACATCGGCGAAGACGACACCATCCGCTTGGTGGCGCTCGACAGCTGAAACCGGTCCGATCAGGGTCAGAGTGCCCGCCGTTGGCGAGTGACAACCCCAGCCACCTCTTCGCTATGCATCAGGCTGACCGAGTGCCGATCATTTTGAGCGAGTACACCGTGCCCGGCGAGCGCACCAAGCGTCTTCGATGTCGCAACAGCGTGTGCGGCGTACGACAACCCAGCGTTAGCTCGTGAACCGAGCGCCTTGGCACGGTGCATGCATGCATCGACTGTGACACCTGGCCGGGATTCACCTGGGATCAGGAGTGTCATTGAGGAATCCATCATGCATATGTACAAAGTCCCCGAGCTGGACCAGAACACCTCCAGTTTGAACAAAGAACGATTGGTGTCCGCACTCAAAGGCGTACACGGTGTCGCGAACGTGACCCTGAAACTGGGAACGAGCGAGCTCGAGATCGAGAGTCTGCCGAACGCGATGCCCGACTCGGATGACATCTCGCTGGCATCGCGAAAGGCTGGCTTTGAGCTGGGTGTCGAGCCCACAACCCAAGAGAAGAACAAGAAGTAGTGGGCGCAGCCCGCCCGTCGTCGAAAGGGGTCGAGGAAGACCCCAGCGACAAAGTCATGAGAAGCGCCCAGGAGATATCCGTTGTTAAGTGCCACCTTTTTAGCGCTAGCCCTCGCCAGCGAGCCGGCTGAGGGCGACTGGGATGCAGGGTCTGACCTTGTTGCCCTGACCTCGTCGATTCGCGTTGAGGTCGACGACTACGTGTCCACGGTCGGGATGTTTAAACGCCCCTTCGCCCGCCGCCCGTTGATCCGTGCCACCTTGCCCTGTGCGAAGGTCGGCATTCACGACACCTCCCACGGCCTGGCCATCAGCTGCGACGATCGGCCGGTGGCCGTGGCCGCGCCCAACGGCGAGCCGGTGGAGCACACCGGCCACGACGGACGCGCGCTGGACCTCATTCACACCATCGACTCGGACGGCGCCATTCTGCAGACGTTCACAAACCGCCGCGGCACCCGTGTCAACCGCTTCGTGGCCCTCGAAGATGGCGGGCTGCGCTTGGAGGTCACCATCACCTCCGGCCTCCTCGACGGCGCGCTGCGGTACGACGTGCTCTACCAGCCCTGATCGACGTCGTCGACAGGTGGCCTGTGGCGACCGTCGTCACAGGCAACGACTCATAAATGAATCATTTGGAGCGGACGACGAGCTCGGACGGCGCCTGCAGGACCTCGGACTGAAGATCCCGCGCCGCGCTCCGAGGATGGGGCGCGTGGGCGCCTGCCTCTCGACCTCTCGTGATCAGCAGCCACCACCCCTGAGGTACCTATGACCCATGACTCCACCACGTCCTTCGACGTGAAGAGCGCCTTTGACGAGGCCCAACTACAGACCTTCACCCACACAACCGAGCAGCAGGCCTTCGCAGCGCTCGAGCGCGCGCACGGGCTGCATCGGAACCGAGCCGGCAGGCTGGACGCGCCCACACGCATCCGGATCCTGCGGCGGTTCGCATCGTTGGTCGAGGCAAGGGCAGAGGCGTTGGCCCGACAAGCTGCCGCCGAGGGGGGGAAGCCCCTGAAGGACTCCACGATTGAGGTCGCGCGAGCCATCAACGGGGTCGAGGTCGCGATTGCCGAGATCGGTCAGCTCACCGGCGCCGAGATTCCCATGGGGCTGACGGCGTCGTCCGCTCACCGCTTCGCCCACACCTATCGCGAGCCGCGCGGTGTCGTGCTCGCCATCAGTGCTTTCAACCATCCGTTTAACCTGATCATCCATCAGGTCATCACCGCAGTCGCAGCCGGCTGCCCGGTGCTGGTGAAGCCTGCGTCCACAACGCCCATGTCATGCGAGAGCGTGGTCGATCTGTTGGCCGAAGCCGGTCTCCCGGCCGGCTGGTGCCAACTCCTGCTGACCGAGACCAGCGTTACCGAGAAGCTGGTGAGTGATGAGCGCGTCTCGTTCCTCACCTTCATCGGCTCAGCGCGCGTGGGGTGGTATCTGCGCTCGAAGTTGGCCCCGGGCGCTGCGTGCGCCCTCGAGCACGGAGGGGTCGCCCCGGTGCTCGTCGACGCGACCGCCGACATTGATGAGAGCATTCCATTGCTCACCCGCGGGGGCTATTACCATGCGGGCCAGGTCTGCGTGTCGGTGCAGCGGATCTACCTACATCGGGACATCAGCGAAGCGTTCACCCGCAAGTTTGTCGCAGCTGTGGGTGAGCTGAAGACCGGAGACCCGCTCGACGCGAGCACCGACGTCGGTCCGCTCATCAGCCGCAGCGACGTGGACCGAGTGGATTCCTGGGTCCGTGAGGCCGTCGATGGCGGTGCCGAGCTGCTGTGTGGAGGGCACAAGCTGTCCGACACGACCTACGCGCCGACCGTGCTGCGCAATCCGCCCGCAGACGCGAAGGTGTCGCGACAAGAGATCTTCGGCCCGGTGGTCGCGCTCTACACCTACGATGACCTGGACGAGGCGATCGAGCGTGCGAACGCGCCGGACGTGTTCTTCCAGGCTTCGATCTTCACGCGCGACCTCGACACAGCGTTGTCCGCGTCGCGTCGCTTGAATGGAATGGCGGTCATGGTGAACGACCACTGCGCCTTCCGCGTCGACTGGATGCCCTTCGGTGGGCACGGCCAGTCGGGACTGGGGCTCGGCGGAATCGGCCACAGCATGCGGGACATGACCCTCGAGAGAATGGTGGTCTTCCGCTCGCGTGTGCTCTGACGGACAGGGTCCTCATGCCACGCGCTTGCCGAAGGCTTTGCCCCTGAGAGGCCCGACGAAGGCTGCCGGTGCTTGTTCCAGTCCTTCAATGGCCGCTTCGCTGCACGGTATGTCTCCTCGGACGTCCATCGATCTGGCCAGGGCCGCTCGGAGCGATTGGAGCGCGTGGCGGCCCGTGACCACCTCCGAGGATGCCGAGGCATGGCTCGAGCGCCGCCGTACCGACCTCGCCGCAGCGGAGTCGAGCGGCTGCTCGAGAGGTGAGGGTCCACAAGCGCGACGATGCCTGGGGTCGATGACCGGTCCTCCTGACGGCTCTGCACCCTCCGGTCGACGAAGCCACTGTCGATGAATATGTCGATGGCCTGCCGGACAGCGGCTACATCTGGCCTACCAAATTGATGGCGACCATATCATCCTGATGGAGACCGGCCCTCTCGAACGGAGCTGCGGTCCGGAACGGGGTGTTGCAGTCGGCCCGTAGAGTCATTCTTCACGGGGTGGGGCCACCATGCCAGTTGGCCCGGAAGCTGCGGTGCCAAGGGCAGGGCAGTCACCGCTCGTCCTCAGCGGACGACGAGCCGGACCCTACTACCCCTCCTTTGGAGACGTCATCATGACCGCATCTTTCTGGTTCTGCGATGCCTGCCGTAACGACATCGAAGACAACTGCGGAAACGACCTGCAGTCCCAGGCCATCGACGTGATCGACACCTGGCTCGACCTCGCGTGTGACGAGTTCTGGCCTTGTCTGGTCCTCGACGAAGCCCCGAGTGCTTCGCGTTCGTAGATGATGAGCGCCCCGCCCGCTGATCGGTATTGGCGGCGGACGGGAGCACGGGCGGCTCGGAAGGTTGACGATGAGCGATGGGGGCGTCCTTCATCCACCGTCCGCTACTCGTGATCGTCGTTCTCCACCCTAAAGTATCGCAAGTTCCAGGGGCGGCCGACGGCGGCCACCAGCACCAGGCAAGCGAGGAAGGCGAGCGCAACGGGATCTTCTTTGGCTAAGCGAATCCCCAGCGCAATGCAGGCGACGCCGGCGAGCAGCGCGCCTCGGCCGGTGACAGCCCGGGCGCCGGCACGGACGTAGAAGGCGAGGCCGCTCACTACGGCGAAGGGGAAGGCCAGGCTAGCGGCCTGCACCAACGTGGACAGCGTGCCTATGGCCGCAAACACGGCAGCCGCCCAGCGCGAGCACGGCGCGAACGGGCACGCCTGCGCCATTGTGGTGGTCGAATACCGCCGGTAGCTCGCGGTTCTCGGCGACGAGCGACGCCAGGCGCGCCGTGGAGAAGAGCGTGGCGTGGATGGCGGACCCCGTCGAGAAGGCCGCCGCGATGGTGACGATCACGAGCCCAACGACACCGGCAGCCTCCCGGCTCGCCAACGCTAGCGTCACCTCGCCGTGCTCCACTACTGTGTCGGCGCCGAGGAGCATGGCCACGCCAATAGCTACGGCCACGTACAGCGCGGTGACGACCACGATGGACGACATCACGACCCGCGGCAGCGTCTTGTCGGGGGCGTTGAGCTCGTCGTAGTCGTAGGTGAGCCACTGAAAGCCCTCGAACGCGATGAAGACCGACGCGGCGTCGGCGAGGCCGGTGAGCGGCCCGGCATCGGTCACACCCTGTGAGATTGCAGGAACATCCCAGCGGCCCAGACCCCACGCCGCCAGACCTGCGAGCACGACCAGCTTTAACCACACCAGCACGACCTCGACACGGCCGGCAGCACCCGCGCCGCGCAGGTTCAGCGCCACGAAAGCTGCGACGATTGTGACAGCCATTACTCGCGGGAACCAGGGTCCCAAGCCCACGACCTCGCCCAAGTACTTCCCGAAGGTAGAGGCATATACGGCGTTGGTGAGTACGTATCCGCCGATGAGCACCCACGACAGACCGCCGGCAAAGCCGTCGGCATCAATCTTGCGTAGGAAGGTGAAGGCGCCGCCGCCCTCGCCGTAGTGCTTTGCCAGCTTCACGTAGCTGTAGCCGGAGAGCAGTGCGACAAAGCTCGCGACCACAAAGCTCAGCCACGCCCACGGTCCTGCCTGGCCCACCACGACACCGAGTGTCGAGACGATTCCACCGCCCACCATGCCCCCACCGCCATCGGTCAGGCAGCGGCGCCAGAGAGCTTGGGTGCCGTGTCAGCCATGCGGGCGCTTCTAGTAGACTAGGGTGATGCCGTACCGCGAATAGCCCCACCCGCCGCCACCGAGGGCGAAGACGAGCAGGAATATGAGCAGGAACATCATCATGAGAACTCCAATGGAAGCGATTCGAGGGCTTCCGTCCAGGATCAGCTTGTGGACCAGTGGCCCGACAGTCGCCCGGAGTTAGGCACCGCAGGCATCTAGGATTGGCCCTCGCGCCTGGAGCCGTGGTCGATCACGGACGTTCCGGGGATCTCCTCGTCCGTGACCGTGCGGCTTAGACCTGGTCTTCGTTTGGTTTCTGCTCATTAGCCTTCAGGCTCTGCGTCCGTTGCCTCATGGACGGCCTGCTTCGCCTTTTTCGCGAGCTCTTGCGCGTTGCGCTTGGCGTCTTGCACGGCGTTCTCCATGGCCTCTTTCGTCTTCGACGCCGCAGTCTTCGCGCTATCGGCTCCGGTCTCGGCGGCGCGCTCCAACGCCGAGCCGACCGTAGTGGCCCGGTCGTCCAGTGTGGTGGCCCCCTTCTTGGCCCGGGCCGCAGCTGAGTCGATCTTCGAGTGAATAGTGTCGATGTCCATAGTAATTTCGATGCCTCCAGCCTTTCGAATGCAACTCGCGTGCCAACGGCATCAGAAAAAGCCGTGGACTTCGAAGCCCCGTCTGCAAGACGGCATCATTTTGATGGGTGCTCATCCCCTGAACGGTCAGGGTGAAGATGACGACGGTGTAGGTTGCGGCAAGGATGGCGGACTTCTCGGCAACCTCTGGCAGAGAGAGCGCCAGCGCTACCGAGATGCCGCCCCTCAGACCACCCCAGGCCAGAATAGGAATCGTGCCGCGCGCGAAGGTGCTGAACCGGCCGAGAAGCAGCACCGGCGCGCTGACGGCAGCAAGGTGCGCGACCAGCGCCAACGGAACGGCCACGGCCATCAACCAGGCGAAGTCGGTCTCGAAGCGGAGCACGAGCACCTCCAGTCCGATCAACAGGAACAGGACCGAGTTCAGCATCTCGTCGTTCAACGTCCAGAAGCCGGAGAGATAGCTTGTATCTGCTCACTGAGCGCATCACCTCGGCCCCGACTTGCGATCAGCAACCCGGCAACAACCACAGCCAACGGACCGCCCATGTGCAACTTGCTGGCAACTGCGTAGTCGCCCACGACCCGCGCGAGCGAGATCAACACCTCGATGGGGTAGTCGTCTATTGCGCGCATGGCGCGGTACGCGATGAAGCCCGTGACTCCGCCAAGAGCGGCTCCCCCCAGTACTTCGACAAAGAGCATCTCGGTGACATGCAGGGTGTCGATGCTACCAGAGACCGCGACTTGCAATAAAACGGCGAAGAGCACCACGCCGACTCCATCGTTGAACAGGGTCTCTCCTGTCATCCCCACCTGGATGTCCGCCCGGACCTTCATCTCCGTCAGGGCTCATGGTCCAGCACAAGTCCTGAAGGTTGCGCTGAACAGCACATCGTAGCGTCCTTGCATATCTTGGCTTCGCGGATGACCTGAGGCTGTAATGTGAGGCAGCCATGCAGTTAGAGAGGGTGATGGATGTCCGGAATGAACTGGCCAACATCTCATTGGGGGACCTG
>JBLHSN010000306.1:0-7259 GCA_047626195.1 Myxococcota bacterium | reverse complement strand
TTACGTCAGTGATTGCTCACCAACACGAAGCTCATTGGACGAATCCAAAGAGCTTCAGCTCTATATTTCCATTGGAATCATCAATCGATTCGACCATTCATATTCTACTCGAATTTCAAAGACCGACCTAGTACCGAGGTACTTCGGGTTGTCTCGCTTCAGGAGTCAATCAGGTCCGGTTGACTTTCGCCATCCGACCCCGTTGGGTTATCCCTTGAAGCGCCGCCTATTTAACAGACCCTCGGAGACCGTCCACAAAATCGGGTGCGTTTTTCGTCTTCTGCGAGTGCCCAGCCCCGCCGACCACGTTGATCCGTTGGACGAACGTGATCAGTACCGGTGTCCTCTCAGGGCAAATGAATCTGGGCCCGAGTCGGCGGCTCGTGGCTACCAGCGGAAGACGACGCCGAGGTGATGCCGGGGACCGTGCGTCGGTGAGAGATGAGCAGCGCCAGCGAACGCTGTGGGACGGCCCATCAGGGTCGGACGCCATGCCACCACGAGGTCGACACTCCTATTCACAGACACGACAGCTCCCCCGGACATGTCGATCTGCCAACCGGCTGACGGTACACGCACGCCGTTGACTCTGTCATCGCCCCACCTCATGGCGAACACCGTTGTAGCAATGGCTACAGGGCCAATCTGAACCAGACCCGTTCCATCCAGCCCAAACCCGTCTCCCCAGTCTGTGCGGTCGCCCGATGAACCCACGCGTGTCGGCAACGAAACATTACCGACCACACCGGTTTCAAGCCGAAGAGCGCCAAGCTGTGTCCGAAAGCGCAGCGCAGGAAGGAACTGAGACGCCCCGGTTCCGACAGCAAGCTCGGCACCGGTAGGAGCCTCGGCCCGCGTGGTCGATGGAACATTTGTGCCAATCGGAAGTTGATACGCCACCTCCGCGGTCAAACTCGACAGAGGCAATGCCGACGCCCAGAGTTCCACCCGGGTTCCAAGGTTTGCGCCCCCTATACCCACTCGAATTTCCTCATCCGCCGCAAGCCGCACCGTCTCTACGGACGAGAACGCCTCCACACGGGGAACCAGACCAAAGCGTAGAGCCGTGGTGAACGCTTCCATGTGCATTGGACGTATCCAATCAGCGCGACTTCCATCGAGTCCAAATCCACCGTCGGCTCTGTGGTGGTCCCAGCTCACACTCACCTCGGACCAGCCATGAGGAAGGACCAAAGACCGTTCCACAGGGCGAGCCCCAAGCCACTGGCGCTGTGGGCTCGCATTGGCCACAGCAGACCACAGGATGGACACACATACGGAGAACGTCAGCCAGCCAGTCCCAACAGACAGATGACGCGTCACGAGCTTCGCCTTACGTCGCGACAACTCGCACATAGTTGCAGCAACGCTGACCCGGGTACAATTCATGCGACCTATCCTCGACCTCAACACCGCTACATGCAAGCGTCTCCAAGGAGTCTTTTGCGATATCGATGACACGCTGACCCACGCAGGTCGTCTGGTGCCGGAGGCATTCCTTGCCCTTCAGCACCTTCAAGATGCGGGTCTTAAGGTCGTACCCATCACGGGACGCCCGGGCGGTTGGGTCGACCAAATCGCACGTATTTGGCCCGTAGATGGGGTCGTGGGCGAAAACGGAGGCCTATGGTTTTACCACCACAAGGGTTCGCTCCATCGCTCCTATCTCCAGACGAAGACGGTTCGGGCGGCGAACCAGCAGCGGCTCAAGCAACTCGCTGACCACATTCTCAAGAATGTCCCAGGGTGTGCACTAGCAAGTGATCAATCGTACCGAGACTTGGACCTCGCCATCGACTTTTGCGAGGACGTTCCATCGCTCGACGACGCTGCCATCAATCACATCGTCGCTCTGTTTCACGAAGCCGGATGCACGGCAAAAGTGAGTAGTATCCACGTCAATGGATGGTTTGGCGATTTCGATAAGCTAACCGGCTGCGAGCGATTTTTATCGGAGCGCTACGGCATCTCCATCGACAGCGCCAAAGAAAACTGGGCCTACTTTGGCGACTCGGCGAACGATGAACCGATGTTCAAAGCCTTCCCCATCAGTGTTGGGGTGGCCAACGTGCGCGAGTTTCTCCCCCGTATGACGTCGCACCCCTCCTTCGTCACCGAGGGCGAGGGCGGCCATGGATTTGCACAAGCCATCACACACATCCTAGCGAATCGCGCCAGGTAGAGGCCGTCCAGTGCTCCAAGCCGTGAGGTTGGCCGATACTTCACGGGCGACGCGCATGCCCAAGTCATGGGTATAACCAGCAGAGTGTGGTGTAAGAATCACCGCAGGATGCCGACTATTCAACGCTAAGTCGAGGTGGGGCTCCTGCGGAAATACGTCACTGGCCAGACCTCTTAGGCGTCCCGATTCAACCCTATTCACAGCCGTCGACAGGTCTAGCAGGGGCCCCCGAGCCGTGTTCACCACGACGGCATGCGACGACAGCATCGCCAGTCGTCGGCTGTCCAGAATACCGAGGCTAGAGTCGGTCAGGGAACAATGCAGTGTGACGAGGTCAGCATGTGGCAGAGCGTCCTCCAACACCACTTTCGTGACTCCCGCAGGGCGCTGCTGCGGGTCGACACCCAGAACGGAGGCTCCGAGGAACGACAGCACGTTGGCCATTCGCTGTCCGATTACTCCGAGCCCGACTACAACGACGGTCGCCCCAGACAGCCCACGCGGAGCAAGCCCCTCTAAGTCACTCCTGGCCCAACTTCCTTTACGGGCAGCGACCTCAAGCGCAGGTGCCTGCCTCATTAGAGATGCACCCAGTGCCAAGGCCTGCTCGACAACGGCATCACGTCGAGCCTCGGGGCAACGCGCAACGATCACTCTGTTTCTGCCACATGCTTCCACATCGATGTGGTCGTACCCGCTAGTGGTCGTCAACACGAGCTCGCCCTGAAAGCGGTCGAGGACAGAGGGGTCGATGCGAACTTTACTGGGGATGACTAACGCCCGAACGCCGGCAAGGTCTCCCGGCGAGGACCGCTCCTCGCGAAGCGACCACGTCAGCCCCAGCCGAACAGACGCATCACGCTCCAGCTCGAGAGCCGCATCCGTTTCATACGCCGTTCTTCCCCACCGTAGTACATCGGTCATTCGTCTCCCCTGTGGAAATCAAGCGGGCGCAGTCCCCAATGCGGACAGCTTTTGGCACATCGTGCGGATAGCCCGAACAGCCGACCGAGGAAAATGATGGCCAAGACTCGTACCCAGTTCACTTGCGACCAGTGCAGCTATACCTCGCCGAAGTGGCACGGAAAGTGCCCGGAATGTAGCTCATGGAGCTCCATGACAGAATCGGTCGCGGTGAAGTCCGTCGCATCGAAACTCGGAGGTACAGTCAAACCGGTACGCCTGGCGGATGTCGATACGTCCGCCGGAGAACTGCGCGTACGAACAGGACTCAATGAGCTGGACACCGTTCTAGGAGGGGGGCTGGTCGCAGGCTCCCTCGTGCTCATTGGTGGTGACCCCGGAGTCGGCAAGTCTACGCTACTGCTCATGGCCCTCGACCGCTTTGCCAGCAAAGGAGTGGATGCTCTTTACGTGAGCGGAGAGGAAAGCGTCCGGCAAGTCCACCTGCGAGCCGGCAGGCTCGGCGTGACCTCGCAGAATCTTCTTCTACTCTCGGAGACTCGGTGGGACGTCATCGAGCAAGCCTGCCGCTCATCGAAGCCACGCGTCGTTGTCATCGACTCTATTCAGACCATGAGCGCGTCTGAGGTGTCGTCCATACCGGGCTCCGTCTCGCAGGTTCGCGAAGTTGCACACCGGGCGATGATCTTCGCGAAGGAAACCGGAATCGCCGTATTTCTAGTCGGGCACGTGACTAAAAGCGGGGAAATTGCGGGACCGAAGGTACTGGAGCACTTCGTGGATACGGTGCTCTACTTTGAAGGAGACGGTCGTTCTTCCCTGCGGGTGCTGCGCAGTGTGAAGAACCGATTCGGCCCGGCGGGTGAGCTGGGCATGTTCGAGATGGCAGAGGAAGGGCTGGTTGAGGTGCCGGACGCATCTGCCCGTCTCTTAGAGGAGCGTGTAAGAAACGCCCCGGGAACGTCCGTGGTCGCAACGCTCGAAGGAAGTCGTCCTCTCCTTGCCGAGGTTCAGGCCCTGGTCGGCCGCTCCACCCCCGCTACCCCCGCCAGAACATGCGTAGGTGTCGACCGAGGCCGAGTGTTGATGCTCGCTGCGGTAGCGGAGAAGGCCGGTCTGTCACTGCACGACCGCGACATCTTCGTGAATGCCGCGGGTGGTGTACGGCTACATGAACCCGCAGCCGACCTAGCGATCGTAATGGCTATTGCCAGTTCCCTGGTCGAAGTTGCCCTTGACCCAGACACCCTATTCCTCGGTGAGCTTGGCCTTGTCGGTGAGGTTCGCAGCATCCCTCATCCCACTCAACGCCTGAAGGAAGCAGCCAGACACGGCTTCCAGCGCGCACTCGTCCCACCATCCGCGATGCGAGACGCACCTCCAGGGATCAAGTGCATCCCCGTAAAGACCTTGCGGGAAGCCCTGGGCCACCTCGGAGAGTAGGTCACAACCCGATTGAACGTGGATAGGCTATGGCACAGCTTCCACCTGTCACGTGTTCTCCGCGGCACCCCCCGGAGCCTGCTCATGCCTCATCAAACACTCATCGCTGTTGTCGCTTTGTTGTCGGTGTCGTCGGTGTCGTCGGTGTCGTCTGCATGGGCCGCACCTGCATTGGTGACCACCACCCGTGGAACCGTCGAGCTCGTTCAACAAGGACAGTCGACTCCAGCGCCTCCACCCCCATTCATCCTCGAAGAGGGCGCGACGTTGACCCTTGGTGATGAAGCGCTTGTTGTGGTGTTGTTCGAGGGGTCCGCAACGCAGCTCCACGGTCCACGCGATGTCGACCAGTCTGACTTGAAGACCCGCGAAGCTGCTCCAGCAACCCGAACTTCAACGCTTGAGTCGCTGCTGGCCACGCGTACTCTGACGTCTCGGGCGGGCGCATCCCGTGCCGGTGGCTCGCAGATGCACCTCACCCGCCCCATTCCCGGCGCCCAAGTCGTTGCGATTCCGTACATTGCTTGGCGCTGTGATGCCTGTCCACCCACTCAAGTCTCCATCTACGACCTTCGCAATGATGTCGACCTATGGACAGGAGAAGGCGCTTCGTATGTGCCATATGACGGCCCACCGCTGACGCCCGGCGCCTACTTGTTAGCACTAGGTGACCGCGAGCATGCGTTCACCGTGGTTGCCACCGAGGACAGCCAACGCCTGGCAAGCCTCGTTCAAGCCGCTTCCGAAGCGTCCGACGAACTTGTGGGCGTGGGTGCCGACATTGCCGCACGGACCAGCATTGTTGCGGCCGTGTACCTGCAGTCCGGTTTCCCCAGTGAAGCGCTGTACACGATCGACAACGCCCTGGCCCAACACCCTGCGGACTCGGCACTCCAGGCCCTACGTGCTTCGTTTGAACTTCGGGCCGGCCTACAACCGTGAGTGAAGGGCCCGAGACCGGTCTGCCGGAAGACGAGCCCACTCAACAGGTCGCGCGTTCTGCTGCGCCCGACGCCGGCCAACCCGACAAAGCCGAGCCCGACACAGACGCCCACATTACCGCCGCCGTCTCTGCGAAACGACGCAGTCGTCAGAGCGACCCTTGGGGTTTCCTCATTCGGGCCATGGCGTACGAAACTCTCGTGGTCCTCGTCACCGCGGCGAGCGTAGGCGCTCTGCTGTTTCTAGCCTCGTTGATTCTGTTTCGCGGACAGCTTCAGGACGTGTATTTACGCTTGCGAGGTCCAGCGCCCATCAGTGCGGAAGTCTCACTAGTGACGGTTGGGCCCGAGGCGTTGTACCTCTTCAATCCCGCCGACCCTCATCCGGACGAAACCCCGCGCGAGCTCTTGGCCGAGCTGGTCACGTTTCTAGATGCCGCTGGCGCAAGCGTCGTTGTTCTCGACTTCTTGATCGCCCAACCGGCTCCTGGTGACGCCCTTCTCGCCGCTGCATCCGTGAAACATGGGTCGGTCATCGCGGCGGAACGCTTTGAGATCACCGAGCCCGCAAGCGGCCGCGTGTTCACCCCCGGTATTCCCCCAATATTGGAGTCGGCCATGGGGTCGGGGTTCGCCAACTTTCAAGAGGAACCTAGCTCGTGGCTCGGTAGCGAGCTGCTCGTGCGTCGGCTGCCCCTGTTGCGCACGACCGACCGCGCGCATCTCTCGGGGCCCTGGCCGCTGAACCAAGTTGGAGCCAAGCAGGACATCGACGAAATTGTTCCTGCCCTCTCGCTTGCGGCAGCCTGGCGTCATCGAGCACTGCAGAGCGACCCACAAGCCAAGCAAAAGTCGCTCACCAGGCTACTGCAAGCTCAATGCACCCCCACGCCACTCCTCTGCACAGCAACCATGGCGGACCTTGGCCTGCCGGACATACCGCTACAGTTGTCCGAGCCTCACGACATTAACTTCCGTGGGCCCGAGGGCGGCGATGGATTGGTCACCGTAGACGCTGCACGAATCCTCCGGATTCTCGCCGGAACGGCCTTGCTCAAACAGCTCGGCCAGACCGGTCCCGTAGAAGTGCCCGAGGACCTACGCCTTCAGCTCGAAGGTCGTGTCGTGGTGGTGGGTCGTGTTGACGTTCATCCAGACGGCACAAGCGACCGCTTCGCCACGCCCTACTCTCTCCCGCTTCAAGACCATGCCGACATGAGTGGTCCACGCATCCACGCGCATGCCATCGACACACTGCTCAGTGGTCGGCACATTCGTCACAGCGGCGGCTGGGTCGCCTGGCTCTTGGCACTAGGTGTCTGCGGCGGAGTGTGGGTGTCCTACAACCGATTACCCGACACTCTGCACGGAGCTGTGTGGCTTGGAATCACCGCCGGCGTGCTGACGGTCGGATTCGTGACGTTCCGAATCTCCGACGGGTTTGTCATAGACCTCGGACCTGTCGTTGCTGCTTGCCTTATACCCACGGTGATTCTCCACCTTCGCGGATGGGTTCGCGATCAGGCCGGACTTCCGCGATAGTCTAGGGTGTTCCGCTGACCGACTAGGAGACTGCGTGTTTCGAGCCCTGCTATTCTGCTTGCTAGCCATCGATCCCGGACTGTCTCACGCCTCCGACGGCGCCGTCGCGGTGCTGTACTTCGATAACCAGGGCAATCCTGACCTCGAGCCGCTCAAGGTCGGCCTTGCACAAATGCTGATTACCGACCTGCAGCAAGCCGGGGACATCACCGTTGTAGAACGGGCTC
>JBLHSN010000305.1:0-7264 GCA_047626195.1 Myxococcota bacterium | reverse complement strand
GAGAAGGGCTACCTGGTGACATTCCGCCAGGTCGACCCGCTGTTCACTATCGACCTATCCGACCCCACCGACCCCACTGTGATTGGCGAGCTCCACCTGCCTGGCTTCAGTAGCTACCTGCATCCGCTCGGCGACGACCACCTGCTCGCAGTCGGAATGGACGGCGAAGAAGACGGAACCATCAACGGCCTCGCGGTCAATGTGTTCGATGTCAGCGACTTCGCCAACCCGCGTCTGGCGCACCAGTGGACCCTGGAGAGCGACGACTGGAGCTGGTCCGAGGCTTTGTGGGACCATCATGCGTTCACCTACCACCGCGGCGTGCTCACCTTCCCGGCCTACACCTGGACAGACCTCGGTAATGGTGACTGGGATTACTTCAGCGGCGCGATTGTCTTGGACGCCAGCGCCGACGGTATCCATGAGCTCGGCCGTATCGATCACCGCGACCTCGTGGCCGAGTCTGAGTGCCTGCACGATTGGCAATGTGAAAGCGAAGACGCCAACTATTACTCCTACGCATGGATGCGCCGGACCGTGTATATCGAGGACAATGTGTTCTCCTTGTCCAACTACGGAATTAAGGTCAACGACCTGAACTCCCCAGAAATCGAGCATGCCTCGGTCATCTACAACCCCGTGCAGTAGTTCTCCCCATTGCATGGGTAAGGCCCGAGACAGCCCGTCTGTCTCGGGCCTTCGTGCGTCGGCACTGCGGTGGGATACAGACCCAACCCACTCTCTGGAGACCTACATGGACCTCATTGGCGCACTGACATCGCAGCTTGGAATTGACTCGAACAAGGCAGAGGCCGTCGCCGGTGGCGTCCTCGGCGCGATTCGCGGCCAGGTCGCTGACAACGGTAGCCCCGAAGCCGCAGCACAGCTCGACAGCGCTGTTCCACAGCTCGGTGGCTGGATGGAAAAAGCCAAGAGCATGCTTGCGGATCCGTCCGAAGGTCCAGCGGTTCCACAGACGGGTGGCGGCATTGGTGACATGCTCGGCGCAGCCCTTGGCGGCGGTGGTGGTGGCCTACTCGGCGCCGCAGCCGGCATGCTCGGCGGCAAAGAAGCCCAAGACATCGCCAAGGTGGGCGTGTTGATGAACGGCCTCGGCTTGGACGCTAGCAAGACTGCAATGGCAGCCCCTATTGTCGTCGGGTTCCTCAAGGACAAGCTCGGTGCCGGAACCTTCGACATGATTTTGAAGGCCGCACCCATGCTGTCGGCCCTCAAGGGTACCGGTGGAGATGACGGTGGCGCAGCAGGCGGAATTGCTGGTGCCATCGGTGGTTTGTTCGGCTGAGATGGCGGCTCGGGGCGGATTTGTCCGCGCATTTCTATCATCGGCATTGGGGACGGGTCTGTCCCGAGTGCTGGGTCTTGCGCGCGATATCGCTCTGTCCAACTTCCTCGGTGCGGGCTCTCTAGCAGACGCCTTTCAGCTCGCCTTCACTGCCCCAAACGCTTTCCGACGCTTCGTTGCAGACGAAGGCCTGACCGGCGCGCTCATCCCCACCCTCGCCGATGCCGAGCGCAAGGAAGGAGCAGAGCGGGCTCGGACTCTGGCCAATGCCAGCTTCACCATCCTCATGCTGCTGTGCGTGCTCTTGGCTGCCATTGGCATGGTCCGTCCAGACTGGATGGTCACCGCCTTCGCAAGCCCAAAGTGGCTCGCGATTGACTCTCAGCGACTGCTAGCCGAAGACCTCACGCGGATACTAATGCCGTTGCTCATCTTGGTGAGCGCAACATCGTTTTTGGAGGGGCTGCTCAACCTAAGAGGCCACTTCTTTGCCCCTAAGGTCGCTCCGGGTCTCATCTCGGCGGGCATCATCGGCGGACTGTTGTTTGCCAGCGGTGCGGATGAGGGTAGCGCGCTTCCCGTGTACGCGGCATCGTGGGGCGTCATTGTTGGCGGCGTGCTCCACGTCCTCATCAACGTCCCCTGGGTGCTGAAGCTATGGGGGGTGGTCAAGCCCAGCTTCGCTTGGCGACGCCCGCGACTCGGCCACTTGTTGCGGGAGATGAGCAAGGTCGTCCTCATCGGACTCGCCGCCCAAGCGAATATCCTGGTAATTCGCCAGATAGCCACCGGTATCGAGACCGGAGCGCTGTCGCAGTACTTGTTTGCCAATCGCATCATTGACCTAGCTCAAGGCATCGTGGCTGTGGCTATTGGGAGCGCCCTGCTTCCCGTCGTCTCCAAAGCGGTCGCCGATGCCGACTGGCAACGCTTTCAGACCTCACTCAATGGTGCGCTTCGCCTGCTCGCCTTTATGCTCATACCGGCCGCCGTTGCCTTAGCCGTGTACGCGACGCCGACCGTCTCGATGATTTTCCGACACGGGGACTTCACTTGGGCGGACACACAAAACACCGCATCCGCCGTTCAGTGGTTCACCCCATTCATGCTGGCTGTCGCGGGTATCGGTGTGCTCAAGAAAGTCTATTTCTCGCTCGATAAACGCAATGCGCTGCTCGTCATCGGCATCTTCAGTGTCGCGCTCACCGGCGGTCTAGGCTGGCTCTTGGCCGAACCGTACGGCATTCGCGGTATCGCGGCAGCGTTGTCCGCCGCGACCGTCATCCAGCTCGCCATTTACGTCGGCGTCTTGCACCGAGATATCGGCGACAAGATGGCCCTCGGCAAGCTCACCGTCCCCCTCACGAAGATGGTCTTGGCGAGCAGTCCAATGGTCCCGGCTCTCGTCTGGGTACAGACCTACGGCGACTGGAACAAGGGTCCTTTGTCACCGATGAACTGGGTTGTGTTCCTAGGCGGGACTGCCTTGGGCGTAGCGACCTACAGCGTTGCCGCCTACGCACTGCGCATCGAGGAGCTAACCTCGGTGACCTCACGAGTCAGCGCCCGCTTCCGCCGCTAGAGAGCGGTTCGCTAGCCGACATCGACCGTCGTGTTGACCCAGCCGGTGCGTGCGCAGCCAACCCGTACGGTCGCTGTACCGGTTCCGCGAACCAAGAAGCTCACCACGCGTCGCCCGGTACTTCCACGACTGCGCAGCGCATACAGCGCATCTGAGCCATCGAACTTGCCGCGGCCCCAGCCGTCCAGATGCCCGATTTCCGCGGTGGGAAGACCGATGACGTCGACGTCTGCGATGGTAGCCACAGGCTCCGAATCAACCGACAGGCCCTTCGCGCTGTTCAAGATGTTTGTGGGTAGGTAGCCGTGGTTTTCGACGGTGCAGACGACGCGTGTCAGGTCATCGGCGAGTGTTTCGGTACCCAGCGTCAGCACGAGCTTCGGAGCCATGGCGCACACCCGACCCACAACCTCGACCATCGCGTCACACATCTCGGGAATGAGTGCTTGCGGCGGGTTCCACAGGCCTACGATGGGGTCGATGCCGCCAACGTCGACTGAGCCCAGCTGTTCATGCTCATGAGGAGTCCAGCCAACGAATACGCGGCCTTCATTGTGTTCGGCGTCCCACTTGGCCAGGGCCAGTTGGTCGTCACGGGTCAGGTGGGTGTAGAAGTCGACAAAGCGCTTCGGACGGTCCATGCCAATGCGCTGGAACAAGTCCCACAGCTCTACGACGAACGACACACAGCCGCGCTCACGGTAGGCCCACTCGGACAGGTCGCCGCGAATGGGCTTGTCCGGTACATAGGTAAACTCTTCAAAGCCCGAGACCATCGGGTAGCCGGTGAACGACTCCAACCACTCGCCGAGCTGACGGTAGATGGCCAAGTCTGATGGGTCCATCTTGCTGTCTGGCTCATCTCCTAGCGGGCGGATGCCAACACCCCCGAACGTGTGCAGGTTGACCCAAGCAAACAGGTTCGGATTGGCACGCGCGAACTCGTGCAGAGCACGACTTTCGGGCTCACTTCCTGGGTAGTCTCCTGCTCCGGCTTGGTCACGTTCGCCCCGCCAGTCGTAGGAGAAGTTGCGGTTCAGGTCGGGGTAGTTGTCCGAGAAGTGGTCGGGCGACGGGACATGATGACCGTCAAAGCCATGAATTTCACCCTCTGGCCACACCTTGTAAAATGGGCCTTCGTCGCCCAGCTGACGCAGGTGAAACAAGCCATCTACCGCATCACTTGCGACGAACTCACCCGTCGGGTCTTCCTTGCGGACCAGCAGGCTACGGCCATCACCATTGATGTCGCCAGCAACCCATTTGGCCTTTCCTGTCTCGGGACGGTCATCGCGAGGCACCGACCGCACCCAGCGACCCGTGGAGTACACCGCCTCGGCACCATCCGGACTGACTCGCGGGCACACATGAATCAGGCACTCAGTGACGGTCTGACGTGCAGTTGGCGGGAGCGTGTCTAAGGCGCCGGGCTCACCGATATGCAGAGCAAGAACCGCTTCAGCTACGGCCAACGACACGTTTGAGCCCACAAGCTCGCTCGCATGCATGTTGCCGTCAATCCACAGCGCTGGGCGGACCCGATCGGGCTCGGGACCAATGGTCATCACCCACACCCGCCGACCTTCCGGCGTGCGCGCGATGTCTTTCAGCCGTACCAGATCTGGATACGCCCAAACCCATGCTTCGAGCTGCTGTAGGAGCTGCTCGTAGTCGAGGTAATCATTTCGGAAGCCGCGATGCAGCGTGGACAAAGAAGGTCGTGTGCTCATGCTTCCGACCTAACCAAACCCAGCCCGTCTTGCGCCTCAGCGAGCCGTGAAATCCTCGCCAATCGACATCACCGTCTCACCGTCGACGACAAAATCGAGAATACCGTGGCCGCTCTTGGCACCGTCGCCGACCCCTGCACGACGGTCCCAGACCTGTGGGGATCCCTACGCACCTCCGCTGCATTGCCGACCGCTGCGCGACGTTCGGCAGCCTCCGAGCTGGTCACTGCGCGTGCATCGTTGAATCCATCCGCAGGTACGTAGCGCCAGAACGCGGTCCAACCGTCCACTTGAGTGTTGTCGTAACGAAGCCCAATGTTGGCTCCCCAGCTTCGCACGCGACTGCGGCCGCCCTCTAGAGCACCCGGAAGCTCACATTCACGCGCCAACTCGGCATCGGGCGCCTGCTCAATCCAGCTCGGCTGCTGTCGCTTCACACGCCGCCAATCCCAACCCGGCCATCACAGCCCGTATCGGTCTTTCTTCTTCCTGTTCGTGGGCATCGCTGCTCTGACTTCGCGTACCCAAGATGCAGAAAGATGCGCTTAATCTCGATCAAACTCGGGGGTCAACAGCTCCGGCTGCGCTTCAAAGCGAACCTCCAGCACTTCGAGTTCCCGCCAGCCACTCGGCGCCTTGAACCGCACGCCATCTCCGGCTTCTTTGCCAATCAATGCCCGACCCAGCGGACCCTTCCATGACAGAATACCGTTGTCGACGTCCACTTCGTGCTCGCCGTAGATTCGCCACGTCTTGGCCTCACCGTGTTCATCTTCGACGGTCACAGTTGCTCCAAAGAGGACCCTGTTTCCGCTGACTTGCGCGACTTCAACCCGCTCGATTTTGTTCAGGCAGCCCATCAAGTAGCGCATCCGTCCATCGATCTGACGCAGACGCTTCTTGCCGTAGATGTACTCGGCATTCTCACTGCGGTCCCCCATCGCCGCGGCTTCGCCTACTTCTCGCGTAATCTTTGGTCGCTCCACGGTTTGCAGCCAGTGGAGCTCACGCTGAATCCGTAGCAATCCGTTTGCTGTGATGTAATTTCGCGACATGAAGGCTCCGCAGGCGGGTAGACTACCAACTGTGAAGCTACCCTGGACCGGCTCCGACAAACGAAAACCCAGCGCCTCCGGCGGTCTGGTTACCTCCATTGGCGTGGGCATCAACAGCACAGCGATGACCGTGGTGACCAGCGGCGGCGGTCCTACCCGCAATCCCGGGCGCCCCAACCTCACGGTTACCCGCATGGACGAAGGGCCACTACAGCCCAGGAGCGGGCGATTCAAGCTGGACCGCTAACGCGACAGCTCTACAGAACACCGTCTTGGATGTTCCACGACAGATGCCGCTCGCTATCCGAGCCAATGGTCCCAATCGTTGTGCGATTGAAGGTGGAGCCGTCCCATTCGTATCGGCGCAAGGATTTTTGGTCGTCAGCGGCAACGTAGATCTCAACCGTTCCATTGCCGTCCAGATCGGCAATGTGCGTGGCGTGCTCGTAGCCGCTGCTGCCGCGGTCGATGACCGATGTTGAGAACGTTCCATCTTCATTGGGTTCAAGCTTCCACAGACCCGACTTGAAGCCAGCCCCGACAAACTCAATGACGCCGTCACCATCAATGTCTCCTGGCACGAGAAAGCGCATCTGATGGTCGTCGATTTCGGCGACTTTAACGGGCGTCCAGGTTCCGTCTTCGGCCCGGTCCAGGCGGAAGATCTGCACGGGGTCCACCAGGGTTGTTCGACCGCCGCGCTCCACAGAATGGCCCTCGCGTACGGCGAACAGCTGGTCGCCTTGGCCGAGGTCAGCAACGACGATTTCTTTGGCGTGCGACTCTTCCCACTGGACCACATCTGAACGGACAGCACGACCGTCGATCATGTCGTAGCGAACCACTCCTCCAGGCTGTGATGTCATATCAGCGCGGTTGCGAGCAGAAGGGGTTGCGTAGAACTCCATTCTGCCGTCGCCGTCTACGTCACCCACTTCGATCTCGTGCACGAAGATATCTGGCGTCTGGTTGTATTCGGCGAACGTCCACGCACCATCCACCTTGTCACCGACGGCAACGACCCCTTGGTCGTGCGTCGCAATCAGCAGCTCGTCTTCACCATCACCGTCTACATCGCCGATCTCAATGTCGCGAAGGCGGTCGAATTGTCCGCCCCATGACGGCGCCCACAGGGTCTCTGCGGTCCACGTTCCATCGACGCGGGTCCAGTGCTTGAGCTTGGCACCGGTAGCACCGATGGTCAGAATGCCATCATTCCAGGCCATGGCCTTATGAAAGACGTTGGACTCGGGGTCGAGCAGTTCTTCGGTGCTGAAGGTCTCGCCAGACTGACGGAAGATGGTGAGCTTGGCCGGCTGTGGCGTAGGACGCCCGTCTTCGGTGGCAAACCAAGCTTGAGCAACGAGAAGTGCGGGGGCCGGCGCTATCTGTTGGGATGGAACGGCACCTGGGACCTGAACAACAGCGGCCTCAACGTCTGGGCCGCCAGAGCACGCAGCACTCCCGAGACCCGCAACCACTACCAAACTCGCTACTGCACCAAACCAACGGGTCATGCCGCCTCCAAGCCGGAGTCTGCCGGCGGCGGCCTTCATATCGTGTCACCGCGACAACGCGACATTGACCCAAG
>JBLHSN010000304.1:0-7268 GCA_047626195.1 Myxococcota bacterium | reverse complement strand
CCATCGTCTCGCGCGGCAGCGCACCGACAAACCGAACCGGAATCACCGGGGCTCCAACAGCGAGCGCCATGTCAATGAACGCACCGCTCATCTTGTGCACAGGTGCCGTGCAGTCGAGCGCCCGCGTGCCTTCCACATGAACCATGACGCTTCGGCCAGGACCGGCCATGTCCTGGGCGAGTTCGCCAATAATGGCCGGGAGTGACGCTCGGTCTTCCCGGTCAAAATAGGCAATGAGCTTCGGGTCGCGAACACCTGGGTAGCTAAAACAGTGGCGAATCAGGTTGCCGAGCCAGGTATTTTTGTGCTCCATCTTGGCCAGTGTCACCGTAGGAACCCGCGACAGACCACCGAGAAGAATGCTGAACAGCAGGCTCTCCACACCGACCTGGTGGTTTGCTACATACAGTGCGCTTCGGCCTCGAACGGCGTCAAAGCCTTGTGGATCGGTCAAAACCACCCGGTCCACAAAGGTCTCAATGAGCCCGTAGTACAAGTCTTCGACCGGCCAGCGACCCAGGCCAAACCAGTCGTCCCAGAAGTCTTGAACCGACCCAAGCCACTGACGTGGGGGACCACTCGGAGTGACACGAACTTCGAGCCCTTCGGTCTGAATAGTCACCGGGTGAGCAGTGATGGGCTGGTCGGCGCGGACAGCCGCGGGAAGGCCGTCAACGGCTACGAGGTCCACCTGATTCGGATGAATTTCACCGTCTGCGATCCGCTCCTTCACGCACACCTGCGTGGCCATCTCTGCGACCGAGCCGCTGACGCCGTAGGCCGACTCAATCGTACCCGCAAGCCAGTTACTGCCTTGGAATACGGGCAGTGTGAGCGTGTTCGCGTCTCCGGTTCGTGTCGACAGCTGCAGACCCGCGACCGCCTGGCCGTCCTGCAAGAATGCGCGACGAGTGGCGGGGTCCGCTGAGCCAATTGTACCCTTAGCAAAGGTAGCTTCGACAAGGGTAAACGCGCACCACACACGGTCGCCATCAATGATCTGTATGTGTGTGGTGGGGACAGCCCCAACTCCAGCCTGCGGTCGCGCTTCGACGCGCACGTCACCCGTAGGAACGGCTCCCCACACAGCGAAGTCTTCAATACGCGATGGGTACGCCACGTGCCCTTCGGGGGCTTCGGGGAACCACTCACGAATGGCATCGTGCGGAATCAGATGGGTCGCGGCATCCAGAAGTGCCGGATGAAAGTCCCCGGGTACGGTACGACGACTCGCATCCACAACAGCACTCGCTCCCCGTTCGTCACGGCGCAGCTCGCGAACCAGCTGAAAGGCGGGCCCATGGAACAAGGTACCGGTGTCATACGGATTGCTGACGACGTCGGCATCCAACGCCCCCAGCAGTGCAGGAGCGGCTCCGGACGTTGCTGAGACAGCGCTAGCGACGTGCTCTCCGTTGGCAAACAGGTTCAGCTCGTCGTCCACCGTCAGCGTCACTGCAGACGGTACGGGAAGCCAGCGACGGACCTGAATCTGAGCGAGTGCCGTGCCCCCTGAAGCCGTCAACACCCGATCCACCATCACCAATGCGGGAACCGCGGGAACCGTCCAAGTAGGACGATGGTCGGCAACCCAGCCATCCGGCTCGACGATATCGGCAGCTCCGCTGACAATGCGCATGCCCACGTTCTTTCCGTGGTAAATCGCCTTTCCGTCAACCCAGAGCATGGCCTCGGCAATCGCCAGAACCCCGGTCTCTGTACGCTCGACCGACTGAACCTCGACAGTAGCCGTGACAACCCGGTTCGTAGGAACCACCTGCCCACGGTACTTCCAAGTCATTGCCTCGCCGAGTGCAACCGGCTCAAAGCGCGGATTGTCGATGCCCTCGTGGTCTCCGCGCAGCTGCATGGCCGCTTGAAGGAGCTGGCAGAAGGCTTCGATACCAAGCGAACCAGGCTGAACCGGGTCGGTAAAGAAGTGTGCCTTAAAGCACCATTCCCCGGCATCAATGTCTTTCTGCGAGCGAATGCGTCCTAGGTTGGCTTCGCCGCCCGTGGGCTCCCAATAGTCCACGCGGTCGAGCATCATCAGCATGCCGTCGGCAATGGCGGGTACGGCAAAGGCACGGTCGGCGAGCAGGTAGGCGCTGTTGCTCGGGGCATCAAAGACAGTCTGCTGCCCTTCTCCGGCGACCAATCCGGCTTGGTCGTCGAACGCTTCAGGGGGGAAGAAGCCGAACACGGTCTGCATGTCGAAGACTAGGGTGTCGCCGATAAAGCCGCGCACGTCGAAGGCTTCGATAATCATGCTGCCCATCTGCGACAGCGACTTCACCGTGGTTCTGACGGTGAGCGTGCCGCAGCTTGGCGTCAGCTCGTGGTGCCAAGTCGCCGTGCCGTCGAGGTTGCGGAACATGACATCGCCTTCGGTCTTCAGCGCGCTTCCAACGTACGAAGCGAGCCAGCCACAGGGTTGAAGTGCAGCTTCCATCAGCACACACATAGGCATGGTCGGGGTGCCATTGTGGTCGAAGTACCAGGCCTCAGCCGGCACATCGTACTTGGCAACGATGGACGAGCCATCCTCAAAGCCGCCCATTTCTCCATCAAGCTCGGTCACTCGGTGCATGAAGTGGTACGGCGGCCCAGGCAGTCGGGCGACGGTCCGGTGGCTGTCGAACAGCTGGTACATCGGACCGAATGCGCGACTCGGACGCCCCCATGCACAGGCGAGCAGGCTGTCGTAGTCGAAGGTGTGCCCCTTAGCGCTTGCTGCTTGCTCGGTTGTGGTGTGCCCGGCGAGCAGCTCGGCGGCAATCTCGTCCATAGGCCAGTCCGGAACCAGCTCCAGTCCCATCCGTGGGCAATGGAAGGCCTTTAGACCGTCTACGGTACACAGAATATCGGCAAAAAGAGTGGGCCGGTCACCGTCCCAGACTTCCTCTACAAAGACCTCATACACAAGCTTCCTGGCATTCGGACGGACCTGACCGCGACAGCGCAGCTTGTACTTCTGCTCGGGTACCGGCTGAAAGCGCCAGCCGTCACGCTTGGTGGTGAAGCCCATACCGGTCAGGTACACGGCCATGGCCTGCATGCAGGCTTCCAGCATCAACGTGCCTGGCATGCATGGGTCGTTGTGGAAGTGGCCGGCAAAGAACCAGGTATCGGGGGTTAAGTCCTGTTCCGCCCTTAGGTATCCACGACCGTCTACACCACCAGCGGTGTCCAAATCGGTGACCCGGTCCAAGAAGCGCATGCGGCCGCCCGGAATGTGTGGCGTGCGTGTGTGGGTGCGAGTGCGGTCAAAGTCGCTTCCGAAGCACAGGTCTACTCGGCCGTCACAGAACGCGGCCATCGCGTCATCATCCAAGACCTTGGCCGAGACAGCGGTCGGTGAGTCCAGACGGGCTTCGCCGCGAGGAACCAGCTCCATGTCCTCTGGCGTCCACAAGATGCCTTTGCTATCCGCCAGCTCTTCCGGCGTGAAGAAGCCCGCTTGTCCATCGCGAACGGTCAACACTTGTTCTCCATTCACCACACAATCGTAGTGGAAGAAGAACAGCCGGACGTCGCCGTGGGCTGCGTGGTCGTCGATATGAATGTCGTAGCGAAGCGTGTCTCCACCCTTCGGTGCATCTCCGTGAAAGACAAGCTCACACCCGAGCAAGCGGTACGAGCGCCCTTCTGGAATGAACAGGTCGACGCCGAGCCAGCTGATGAGCATGAGGTCGGCTTGGCCACTCTCGATGAGAATACCCGGGGGTACACGACCGTTATCCAGGAACCAGGCATCTTCAGCGACGTCGGACTCAGTCCACAGCGTCCCCAGACCCATGCTCGCTTTCTCGGCATCAATGCCGGTGACCCGGTCGGCCAACAACAGCGGCGGCTTGGGCATACGAACAACAATGTCTCGCGCATCTTGCGGAGCGAACTCAGCGCCAAAAATCTCCGAAATGTTGCCAGCGGCGTGGATGTGCAGGGCCGCCTTGTCGAAGGTCGGCAGTCCCGCGGGAGGGTCCACCGTGGTGCTGTAAATGTGGTGCGCGTTCACGCCCGTTGTCGTGGGCTTCTGTACGACAGGCAAGGGTGCAGGCTTGGCAATGACCGGAGCGTGGACAGCGGGTCTCGGTCGGACGACCGGGGTTGTGACAGACCTAGTAGAAGACGGTCGAGCCATAGTCTGTGGGGCTGGAACCGCGCGACCAGCGGACACCTGTGCGGCCAATGACTGCGGTGCCGATGACTGCGATGCCGATGACTGCGGTGCCATGGGTTGCGCCCCGACCATCGCCGCCATCATCGCATCTTGGGCCTGCAAGAACGCGCGATGAGACGCGGTCTGAGTGGCAATGAACTGCTCGTGGGCATGACCCATAGTGGCCAACAACGACGCCAATGGCGAGCTGTGTGGGTCCACCAATACAGGAGCCGAGAGCGGAACGACGAGGCTTCGAGTCAGCGGGACCGAGACGTTCGCGACAGGCGCCGAGACGACGGGTGCCGAGACGACAGGTGCCGAGACGACAGGCGCCGAGACGACGGGAGCCGAGACGACGGGAGCCGACATCACGGACGGTGGAGGAGCCATGACCGATGCCACGTCGAGCGAGCCAATGCGGGTCAGATGGGCGAACGGGTCGGCGGTCTCGATGGTCGGCACTCGAACCTCTGGAGCATGGGCAGATCGGGAGAGGGTCGGCACCGCAGCTGCGGAGTGCGACGAAGCAGTGAGACGATGGACTGGGGAGACGCGAATCGCGTGAGTTCGCCCGGCCATATCAGTGGTATTGACAGAGACATCCGCACCCGTTGCCCAGCCGTGGACAAGTCCAGCGGCGACGTTGAGCAAGCCGGACGCGGCGTGGGCGACACCCGTTGTGTGGTTGATATGCGGCATGGTGAAGTCACCACTAGAGGCCAGCTCAAGCTGCGCCAAGACGGCGGCAGGGTCGGCGTCTGACAGGCGCTGCAGTACCAAAGTCACAACGGCATCGGCGTGCAGTCGGTGGCCAAGGACCGCCTCGATGGCCGACTTGTGAACCGGCTCGTGCGACAGGTCGACCGCCCCTACGACCGCACAGTCCACGGTGTTGTGCTGAAGCGCTCGTATCGCAAGGTCGAGCGCAACCAGGCCACTACGTTCTTCGGCGCTCACCGTATGACTTGGCCCCATCACATTGAGCTGCGAGTTCACCCGGTTCGCCGGAATGTTTGGCATGGTGCCCACAACCGCTGACGACGTCAATCGAGGAGCAAACTGCTCGGCAATGTCCGCAGCCCAGTCCGCATCCGCACCGAGCGTTGCCGCCCACTGCGCAGACCGCCAGCGAGCGCCATAGCGGGCAATCTCGGAGTCACACCCCATCCCCACCCAAACAGCGGTCCGTTCCGTCGGAAGAGTCAGGTGTGCCGTCGCTTCTCGGGCGGACTGAAGTGCCCACCACTGCTGCGGAAGTGCGGCATCCAAGTCGCGTGGCGGGGTCTTGAGACCCGCGAGCCCCAGGTGCACCGTTCGTGCTGGCCCCCGGGTGGTCCCGTTGTGAACGTCTGAGAGGAAGTCCTGGGTGCTCGCCCCATCCCCTACCCGTACCGACAATCCGACCACCACAATGGGTTCGACCGGTGCGGAGACGGGCTGCGCAGTTGGCAAAGCGGGGTCGTACGCTTCGACCAAGAGATGGGCATTGTTGCCACCAAAGCCGAATGCGCTGACTCCTGCTCGACGACGGCCTGTCCACGACTCTCCTGGGTTCACCAAGCGGAACGGCGAGCCATCCAGCGCTGGATTGGGAGAATCGGGCTGCCGTGTAGGCGGCAGCGTCTTCATTCGCATGGCTTCGAGCACTTTAATGAGACCGGCAGCCCCTGCAGCCGTCACAAGGTGCCCCAGATTACCCTTGAGAGAGCCAATCGGAACATCGGTGCGTCCGGCAAACACCGCTCCGGTGCTCTGAAGCTCGGTCGCGTCGCCAACGGGGGTTCCAGTGGCATGGCACTCGACCAGGTCTACGTCTCCTGCGTCCCAGCCCGCATCTTCATAAGCCCGCTGCAGGGCCAAGGTCTGCCCAGCAACTGCAGGAGCGAGCAGGTTCTTCGCACGTCCATCATTCGACAATCCAACACCGCGAATGACACCGTAGATAGTGTCGCCATCGCGAATCGCGTCATCCAGACGCTTGAGTGCGACGACCGCCGCCCCCTCACCCGGCACCAGACCATCAGCCTGAGCATGGAAAGGCCGTGATTGACCGGTCTTACTCATGGCCTGCAGGGCGCAAAAACCAATGTGGATGAACAGGTCATCCGCTCTGTTCACCGCACCGGCAATGGCCACGTCACACAGACCATCTTGCAGGCGGTCACAAGCGTGGGCAATCGCGTACAGAGACGACGCACACGCGGCATCCAAGCAGTAGCGCTCCCCTTCTAAACCCAGATGCTGGGCCACATGGACGGCAGGCATGCCAGAGGAAAAGCGATTGCGCGGGTCTACGCTGTCCAGGCCTACAGAAGAAGCGTTGTCACCGAGCCAGTGGGCTTCCGCATACGCCGAGTGCGTAGAGGATGGAAAGGATAAATTGCCCAGGATGACGTCGCCACGTCCAGTATGGGTCACGCCGTCTAGCGCCTGTTCTGCCGCAAAAGCCGCCCAGTGTACCAGCGGGTCCAGCCCTTCTAGCCCCGGTACGGCCACCTGCTCCGTCACATAGCCGCCGCGGAGGGACCAGGTCTTGTCGGTGCTCTCGTCTGTCGCCGAACAAGACACGTCAGCGGGGTCGAGCCGCCAGCGGCTAGAAGGAACGTTGGACGTGCAGTCTCGGTTGCCTAAAACAGCGTCAAACAGGGCCTGTGGGGTGATTGCGCCAGGAAGGACACAACCTCGCCCGACGATTGCGATGGCGCGCATAGACAGCTCTCAACAGGAGGTCTGACGCAAATAAGGTCCCAGGGTCACAGGACGGTCATGGTACGGGGACGAAGCACCGGCAGGGTCACAGGACGGAAACGACGCACCGAACCGTGCGTTTTGTAGCGCTCAAATTCGACTGCCCAAAGCCTGCTTTCACTATCCAGCCCGACCTGTGCATGGTACGACGCGAGCCGGCCAGTGCTCGGCCAGCGGCGGAGACAAAACGATGCGTATTGGATTGCTTGCATGCCTGTTGAGCGCCGTTGCTTGCGGTGACCGTGGACTCACGGTCAACTACAACAACCAAGACCCCGAAGTCTCCATCCAGTGGCCCACGCCAGAGCTGGGCCTACCGGCCAATACCGCAATTACCCTTGTCGCTATCGCTGCC
>JBLHSN010000303.1:0-7325 GCA_047626195.1 Myxococcota bacterium | reverse complement strand
GCCGCCGTGCTGCCCGTAGTCACCCGTTGCAACGACCGTCAGTTGGCTACACTGACGTCGGTCACCGCTTCATCGCTGGTGAGCGTGTGCACCAGCGCTGTGGCTACGGTGGCATAGAACACCTGCCGGGTTGCCGGTTCTGCCCAACGCGCGACCTCATCTGGATTCTGGTGGTTGTGGGTCTCGATGATAATGGACGGGATTTCGGGGCGGCGCAGCATCATCAGTCCACGTCTGTCCCGCCATACGCCGGGTACGTCGCCTTCATACAAGCCGGCATAGTCGCTGCCATGGTACGGCCGGAATCCGGCGTCGCGAAGGCCAACCGACACGGCGCGGGCCAGCGTGGTGCGCCCTTCCAACAGTGAACCGGTGGCACTGTCGTTAAACAGGACGCTGAAGCCTGTCTTGCCCAAGTTGCGCACGCACTCCACACCTGGCGCGGGCTCCCACAGCGTTCCGCCTTCGCGTACATCGGCATGAACCTCCACCATGAGAACTGCGCCGGAGGTAGCCAGCGTCTCAAGGCGCGAGCCGTAAGAGGTGCGCTGCTCGCTCAGTCGGCCGCGAACGACTGTGAACAGACCGCTCTGCTCTAGGTAGGTGGCGAGCTCATCTTGGATGCGGAGGTTGTGGTCCATTTCCCACGTGCAGAACAGCGACAGGCTGCCCGAGTTGCGGGGTGCCCCATGTCCGGCGTTCACGTAGATAATGGGGGTGCCGAAGTCCTGTGGAGCTTGAACGTCTGGGGCGGTGAGAGTAACGCCGGAGAGCGGCCATATTGGCGTGTTGTCGTAGGCAAAATCCAGCGAGCCAACAGGGGACTGTGCCTGCGCAAGAGGGCCGAGAGTCAGTGCGGCGCAGCATGCGAACAGGACGTTGAGACGTGGCACAGCGGCTCCAAAGGGGGACGTTTTGAACCGCCCAGCGGCAGATGAGGCGGTGTCGTCATCGCTGTGACACCCGCGAAGTCGTAGCGGTTCCCGCTAGATGACGCGAGGAATACTCAGGATGAAGCGCGCGCCTCCGAGAGGGCTGTCGGTGCAGGTTAGGCGACCGCCGTGACCGTTTGCAATGCGTCGAGCGAGCGACAGTCCAAGCCCGATACCGCCGGTGTCTCGACTGCGAGCTGGGTCTAATCGGACCAAGGCGTCGAAAATGCGGGCCCGTTCTCCAACGGGGACACCGGGGCCGTCATCGTCCACGATGAAGCGGACGACTCGTGGCCCTACATCCACCGACAGTCGCACGGTGCTCATGCCGTATTTAACCGCGTTTCGCATTAGATTATCGAGGGCACGGGTGAACAATCGCCGGTCGGCTTCGATGGGCGGTACCGGTTGTTCATCCCACTGCACCGTACGTTGGTGACGCGTCATTCGTGCTTGTTTGACCATACGAGCCAGCAGCGGAGTGGGGTCAACAGGACGCGTGGAGCTTCGCAGTTGCTCGTCTTCAAGGCTTGTGTAGGTCATCAGTTCGGCAATGAGCGATTCGAGCTCTGCGATATCGTCTTGTATGGCAGCGGCCCGACTGTCGCGCTCGGTCTGCATCTTCTGTTCCGCCAGCAGCTCCACAGCGAAGCTCATTCTGGCGACAGGGGTACGCAGCTCATGCGACACCGCACGAAGTAGCTCTTCACGTCCTGCCAGCATTCTGCGCATCTGCGCATCCATCTCACGGGTATCGACAACGGGCGGAAGGGGAGGCCGGGTGATGCTGGCCCCCAATATCGCTGACAATACAAGGGTCAATATACCTGCAAGGAGTGCGGCGACGAGAGGTCTGTTGGTCAATCCACTGACCGAGATGGTCATGGCAAGGAGTGCGGCGACGATCAAGCCAACACCGATCAGGCGTTCTCTCACGCGCTGGGCCGAAACTGGTAGCCTACGCCTCGTACGGTGATGATACGCTCCGGCGCTTCGGTCAGGGCGAGCTTCTTGCGCAGTTGGCTCATGCGAACGTCCATGGAGCGGTCGAGACCGTCGTACTGAATACCGCGCAGCTCGCGGAAGAGGTCGTCTCGGGTGACGGGCTGCCCGGGCCGGGTGACCATGAACCACAACAGGTCGAACTCGGCGGTGGTCATGGGCACATCAATGCCGCGGATGGTCACTTCTCGACGGGCTCGGTCAACGATGAAGTCGCCGTCTTCCACGCGCTCGGACGGGATTGTCGATGACCGATGCGCGGTTCGCCGCAATAGCGCTTCGACACGGGCCAAGAGCAATCGGGGACGCACTGGCTTGGCCACGTAGTCGTCCGCGCCGAGCTCAAAGCCCAACAGCTCGTCTACGTCGTCCCCGCGCGCGGTCAACATGAGCACGGAGCCGCGGTAGTCTTCGCGGATGGTCTTGAGCACAGACAGGCCGCTTTCGCCGGGTAACATCACGTCGAGAATGACCAAATCGGGCGGCTCGGCCAGGATGCGCTTCGCAGCGTGCGTGCCACTGTCGATAATGTCGACGGTGTAGCCTCGTTCTGTCAGGTACTCAGCGGTCAACGCGGCGAGCCGTGTGTCATCTTCCACCAACATGATGTGCGCCATGTCATCCTCGCGTCGTTACCGGGACAATAACCTCTTGTCCTGCACGTGCTGACTGCAGCCGACTTGGGGATGCAACGCTGCGTTCCCGCGACACTCCAGCGGCAAGAGTTAAGGGCATCCGACGTTGGAGGATTCATGCGTTTTCTTGCACTTGTACTGATGGTTGCGTGTTCGGGAGGCGAAGAAAAAGCGCCTAAGGACCTGAATGAGTTGGACTCCACATCCAACCCAGGAAAGCGGAGCGAAATTCTCGCGCTGGGTGATGAAAGCTTCAACACCATGGTGTTGTTTGGTGGGAACAACGGCCCCATCGTCAACCAGGTGCCGGCCGGACAGTTTCTCGAAGACACTTGGGTGTTTGAGCCTGGAGAAGGATGGACCGAGATTGAGGCGGCTGAGCACCCTTCCGCCCGCGGTCGCTACTCCTTCGATTTGGACCCCAACACCCACAAGGGCTTGCTCTTCGGCGGTCGCTTTCGCGACGGAACCAGTGGGGACTACACGCTTCGCGATGACCTGTGGTCGTTCGACTACGAGACCCGCTCCTGGACGGTTCTTGATGCCGGCGGAGACGAAGACGGTCCTGTTGGCCGCTACTACCCAGCGTCAGGCTTTGATGCTGAGACCAGCTCGTTGTACTTGTGGGGTGGGCTGACCAACACCAGCGCCGTGAGCTTGACCCCGGGTCGGGACTTTTGGAAGTGGGATGGTAGCGATTGGACGGAGCTGGACACCAGTGGTGATGCTCCAAGTCGGCGCGGCTTCTTCGGCGATATGTACGACAGCCAACGCAAGCGCATTGTCATCTTTGGCGGGCAACGCGGTGACTTCAGCAGCTTGGCTTTCCAAGATACCTACGCTCTGGACGTCACCACCGGCGAGTGGACGCAATTGGATGACGGCACCGGACCCGCGCCGTCCACCCGCATGCATGCGCACATGCAGTACGACGCCGCGTCGGACCGCTACTTGCTCTTTGGTGGTCATACGGACATTGGCGACATGAACGACCTGTGGGTCTTTGACCCCAACAACCCGGGCTGGGTTCCGTTGTACGAGGCAGACACCTTCACGGATGCCGGTCTGGGCTGCAACGGTAGCGGTCGCGAGGTTCCGTCAGACTATGTAGAGATGGACCTCAACGCTCCGGAGCGTCGCCACCGTGGCATGTACACATTGATGTGGAATAGCTTGTGGTTGTTCGGTGGTATCCACGCAGAGTGTAGCGACCAGCTCGACGATACGTGGCGTTTTGACTTGGATACCCTGCAGTGGACCGAGCTAATTGAAGCGACCACTGGCGAAGCCTGTGCGCGTCGTGGAGATGCATGCGATTGTCTGTGCTACTAGCCGTCGTCACGGAGTTCTGATGCGCACCTGGGTCCTGGTTTCAAGTCTGCTGCTTTGCGCCGCATGTACCCAAGAGCCGGCAGGCCCATCGCTTGAGATTGGCACTGGAGATGCAGAGTTCGAACCGTTGATGGACGGTGATGATGCTGTTGTCATCCAAGGCCCCCAGGGGGGCTTTCACCTACTGGGCTCGCTGCGTGCGACGGGCATTGAGCCCGGTGACACCGACAATGTGTTCGACGAAGACAACCCAACCATGCACTTCACGGTGCGTGAGGATGGCGAGCGGGTGGACGTGAGTAATGCGTTCATCCAGGGACTCGATAATGCGGGCCGCGGAGTCTCCGAGGTCGTTGGCCGGTTCGTGTTTTTGGACATCCAAGCCGACGAACAGCTGGTGGGCAGCGTAGTGACGCTGCGGATGGAGCTGACGGATGTGAACGGTATTGCACTGATAGATGAAGTCGAGCTGAACGCCGTCGCTTCGCCGTTCAACGAGTAGAATCCAGATGGCGAATATTGAAGCGTTTCGCGCGCTTGCGGCCGAGCTGGACCGAATCGACGTGGGCGTCTACACCGAGTTTGGTAAGGATCCGCTGGAGCCCATCATCGGTTTGGGGGACCGTCGCTGTCGCTTGGCGGTGATGGGGCGCGACCCGGGTCGTCACGAAGTGGAACACGGGGTGCCGTTCATTGGCGCAGGAGGTCAGCTCGTTCGGCGAGCCTTATTTGACGCCATGAACATTGGAAAACCGCTTGAAGAGTACGACTTTGACGCATCGAGAGAGGTGGACCGGAACGCATTCTGGTGCAACACGGTCCCGTACAAACCCGTGCAAAACAAGGCATGGGGCATTCGTTGTAAACGAAGGTTCCACCCACTATTAGCAGATGTTTTGGTGCATGACTGGGACGGGCATGACGTCCTCGCGCTGGGACGTGGCGCTTTTGATTGGTTTGGGCTCACCGATAAAGCGCTGAAGGCACAGTTGGCTGATTTCTGGGAGCGCGAAGACCGCTACCTCGCACATGTCACCGTCGTGCTGACCGCTCAAGACGGCACAACGCGAACCCTTCGCGTGCATCCGGTGCCGCATCCGTCTCCACTCAACGCCACGTGGTACCGAAAGGTCCCTGGGTTGCTCGCCGAACGTCTTCGAATGCTGGAATGGGGTCCGCGGACATGGCGGATGGCCGACTGACGTGTGATCGGTCCTGCGGAGGACGCGCATGACACTGCTCTTGGCCTTGGCCACCGCATGGGCTGGCACCTGCACCGAAATTGATGCCGGTGATATTGCTGCCGTACCGCCGCCTGCCGTCATTGTTCTCGGCGAGCGTCCGGGGGTTGGCTTGGATGGGCGTCGCGCACGTCGTGTCGTTCGCAAGCTCAACGCGGTTGCACCCACCACGCTGGCCATTGAGGTCATTGACGAGTCTCTCCAGCCGACCCTGGATCGGTATGCGCAGGGTGAAATTCCCACGGAGAGACTGGATATTCAGCTCGAATGGGAACAACGTGTTGGGCTGCCGTACCGAGCCTACAGCCCGGTTTTGACGTCTGCCGTAGACGGCGTTCAGGTGGTCGCGATTGGTTCGGTCACGTGGGATCCACCCGAAGACATCAATGTGCCCATCTCTCCGGCCTACTTAGAAGTCCTGCGGGACACCATGGGAGCCGGGCTGATGCCGCGGGCAGCCGAAGGACCCTTTCTTCGCTTTGTGTCCTGGCGCGACCAGGAGTTGGCACGTCGGTCTCTCGAAGCCTGGAACGGTAGCGGCTACCTGGTCATCCTGGCCCATCGATCCCGCATTGAAGGCGGATACGGTATTCCATTTCAGCTTCAGGGTCTGACGGACGCGAACATCGACTCGTTCGTGTTGGCATGGGGCGGCGAACCACCTTGCTACGACGGCGACAAGGTGTGGAGTGAGTCTTTGTGGGAGAAGATCTTCGGCTACTAGGCGTCTGATGCGACTCCTATAGTTCCAGCTGCTCTGCGTGCTTGAGCATGGAATCCCAGCGCTCGGGCCAAATCTGGGCCAGTCCGATCTCGCGGCCAATAGCCAGTCCTTGCAGGAGCAGGCGACGTGCCTCGATGTCGTCTCCCCACTGTTGGTGGACCCCAGCTAGGTCGGCGAGTGCGAGTGCGAGCAGATCCTCACAGTCCATCCCCTGTGAGCCAGTGTCTACCGCGGCCTGGAGAGACTCCTGTGCAGTGATCCAGTCTTCGTCACGAGCCGCAAGGGCGCCAATTGCCCAGCGGCTAGCCACGACTTGGCGACGGTCGCCTAGGTGTTCGTGGAGCTCGAGCGCAGACTTGTACGCATCCATGGCTTCGGCAAGTCGATCCTCGCCCTCGAGCGTGGCGGCCAAGGCATGGCAAAGGGTACCTAGGCGAGCCGTCAGGCCAGCGGTGCGGCCGTGGTCCAGGGCTCGGCGGTACCAGTCCACGCGCTCATCGCCCGTGGCTTGCTCTGCTAAGAGCCCGGCTGCATCGAAGGCTGCGCCCTCATCATGCGCGACACCCCACTCGTAATACTCGCGCATTTGGTTGGCGAGTGCAGGCCCATGCGTATCGATCGCCTGAAACCGGACGTCTACCGCACGCAGGCGAGCCTCGACAGCTGGAGGCGCACCCACAGAGGCAGCGCGTGCGCAGCGCAGTTGTTCTTCGGCACTCTCATTGTCACGACGACGCATCAGGCAGCGAGCGAGCATGGCGCGGCTAGCGGCCTCTAGTGAACGGTCACCCTGCGCGAGGGCATGGTCGACTAGGTGCTCGTACATTGTCCGGGCTCGGGGCAGCCACCCGGCGTGAAAGGCGGCGTCTGCCTCTCGGAGCTTTTGGGACTGAACGACCGCGAGCTGTTGCATGCGAACCTCCGCACGGGAGCGTAACCCCCGCGCGGAGTTGCAGGCAGACTACTCGGCTGTTGCTAGGCGGGCTGAGGCGACTTGTGCGGGCATGCAGTGGCCGTCATCATTGCCCCAGGACTTGCGCACATAGGTAATGACAGCGGCAATTTCGTGGTCGGTCAGGTTGGCCTGTGCCGGCATGACAGCGTTGTAGGTCACGCCCTGAACTTCAATTTCGCCATTCAAGCCGTTGATGATCAATCCGGCGTGGTTTTCACAGTCACCGTAGTAATCGCCACTGCCTGCAAGCGGCGGGAACGCGCCGGTGACGCCTTGTCCGTTGGCCTGGTGACAAGTCACGCAAGCGGCTCCGCCTCCGCCGGTCAGGTACACATTCTCGCCGTAATCCATGAGCCAAGCCAAGGCGTCGTCTTCAGACATCGTGGTCAGGTCAGGAACATCTGCGGTGGCCGCAGGCTCGGGCTCTGCTGCGGGCGCGGGCGCAGCCGGCTCTGGGTCTGGAGTGACGGCGGCGGCTGGCTCTGGAGTCACGGGTGCGGGCTC
>JBLHSN010000302.1:0-7328 GCA_047626195.1 Myxococcota bacterium | reverse complement strand
GCCGCAGTCGTGGCTTTCCAGCGGCTAGCCGTCGACCTAGAACGCCACGGAGCGCCGACTGACCTCATCGAGCGTGCACGCGCGGCTGCCGAAGACGAAGTCGACCATGCCGCGCGAATGGGAGCGCTCGCCGCGACCTACAGCGTCGCGGTCCCGTCGGTTGACGTCGCCCCACATCAGGACCGTTCGTTGTACGACGTCGCTCTTGAGAACGCCGTCGAAGGCTGTGTGCGGGAGACCTACGGCGTGGTCGATGCCCTGTACCGCTCCAAGCAGGCACCGACTGCCGAGATTCGCGCATTGTTCCAACGGATTGCCGAAGACGAGACCCGTCACTCGGCGCTGTCGTGGGACATCGCTGTATGGGCAAATCAACGCCTCTCGGCGCCCGATGCGCTGACGATTGCCACCGCGGCACAGGCCGCACACAACGACCTCCTGTCACAGCTTCACAGCGAACGTCCAGACGCTGTCCAGCGCCAGCTTGGCGCGCCTTCGGTAAGAGTGGCCGTGGCCATGGCAAACACCCTGCGGGTCCAGCTCGCAGCGTAGCTGGTGTCTGGACCCGCAGCTATGAGCGGTTCGCGAAAACCAGCTATCGCTTCGCGTCTGCGCCCTGAATCCATGCTGCAGAACCGTCAAGCGACCCTGCTCTTCCTGTGATGGACCTGCGCCGTTCGCAGGACCGCTGGAGCCGGCGACTGCGATACGACTCACTGCCGTTGACGAGTTTCTGCCCGTTCAGCGAGCTCACGGCTCACGGCTCACAGCTCATCGCTCACAGCCAGGCCCCGACGACGTCCGAACTTAACGACAGACACCCCTGTGCATCCCCCACTCGACTGAACCCGCGTTCCGCGCGAAACACTGATTGTGTTAGTGTCGGCCTCCCTCCGTTCACCACGCCTGTGGTGAGCACCCCCGCCTTTTGCAAATCACCCGATGCCATCGGCATCGTTGCTCTCCGAGACTGCCCATGATGGCCATCGAGCCTGTGCCGCTGCACGAGGCTGCGCGCGAGCGCTACCTCAACTACGCCCTGTCCGTGATCACCGCCCGCGCACTGCCTGATGTGCGCGACGGAATGAAGCCGGTTCAGCGACGGATTCTGTACACCATGTTTAAGGAACTCTCCCTGCATCCGGGTGGCCGCTACCGTAAATGTGCGGCCATCGTCGGTGAGGTCATGGGCAAGTTCCATCCGCACGGGGACCAGTCTATCTACGACGCATTGGTCCGCATGGCGCAGGACTTTTCGTTGCTCCACCCGTTGGTCGACGGCCAAGGAAACTTTGGCTCTCTGGACGGCGACCCACCGGCAGCCATGCGGTACACAGAAGCCAAGCTGTTTCCGCTCGCTGAAGAACTGCTCACCGAAATCGGCAAAGACACCGTCGACTTCCGCGGTACCTACGACGGTCAGCGCGAAGAGCCGGTGGTCCTTCCAGCACAGTACCCGCAGCTTCTCGTCAACGGCTCCGAGGGCATCGCTGTGGGTATGGCGACGCGCATTCCGCCGCACAACTTGGGCGAGGTTGTCGACGCCTGTGTCGCCTTCATCGACGACCCAAGCATCGATACCGAAGGCTTGATGAAGTACATCAAGGGACCGGACTTTCCGACCGGCGGCAAGATTCTCACCGACCGTGCCGACCTGCTCACGATGTACCAGACGGGCCAAGGCACCATGCGGGTCCGTGCTCTGTGGCACACCGAGAAAGATGGCCGTCGTCATCAGATTATTCTTACCTCTGTTCCTTACGGCCAGAACAAGGCCAAGCTCATTGAGCGTATCGGCCATGAAGTCGCCGAAAAGAAGCTTCCACTGGTCATCGACGTTCGCGACGAATCGACCGAAGAAGTGCGCGTTGTCTTGGACATTAAGAACGCCGAAGCCGCCGAGCCGGTCATGGCCTACTTGTTCAAGCACACCCCGCTCGAAGGCACCTGGTCAGCCAACCTCACCGCACTGATTCCGGACGAAGACGAGAGCGTCCTCGTCGCCAAGCCAGCCCGCTTGTCACTCCAGGAAATCATTCGCCACTGGTGTCTGTTCCGCTTCCGCACCACCCGCCGACGCTTCGAGTACGAGCTGCGCAAGCTCCGTGAGCGCATCCACATTCTCGAAGGCTTCGAGATTGTGTTCGATATGCTCGACGAAGCGATTCGCATCATTCGCAACAGCGAAGGCAAACGGGACTCTGCGGCCAAGCTCATGAAGCGGTTCAAGCTGTCCGACCTGCAGGTCGAGGCGATTCTTGAACTCAAGCTGTACAAGCTGGCCAAGCTCGAGATTCTAGCCATTCGCGAAGAACTCGAAGAAAAGCGCACCGAAGCTGCCCGTATCGAAGCCATCTTGGCTAGCGGAGACGCGCTGTGGAATGTTGTTCGCACCGAGCTTGTTGAGCTTCGTGGTGGCTACGCACAAAAGCGACGCACCGAGATTGGCGGTCGCATTCGTGAGCTGACCTACGACGAAGACGCCTACATCGTCGCCGAAGACACCTTCGTGGTCGTGACACGTGGCGGCTGGATCAAACGTCAGAGCAGCTTCAGCGAGCTGTCCAAGATTCGCGTTCGCGACGACGATGAGATTGGCTGGCTATTCAAGGCCGGCACGCGCTCGACCATCACCTTCCTGTCCAGCGATGGCGTTGCCTACACCATGCGCGTCGACGATGTCCCGAGCACCACCGGCTACGGCGATGCGGTTCAGACCCACTTCAAGTTTAACGATGGTGCCAGCGTGGTTGGAGTCATCTCCAACGACCAGCGCCAGATCATCGTGGACCTCGAAGCGCCCCGCAGCGACGATGACCCGGACCAACCATGGGGCTTTGCCATGACCAAGCGGGGCCGTGTGCTGCGCTGGTCACAAGCCAACCACATGGACCCGTCGAACAAGAGCGGCCGTAAGTACGCACGACTGAACACCGGTGATGCGGTACTCAATGCACTGCCCTGTTCTGGAACAGAATGGGTCAGCATAGCGACCCAAGGCGGAAATGCGCTGTGCTTCTTGGTGAGCGACGTCGGCATCCTCAAGTCGGCTGGCAAAGGCGTGACGGGCATTAAGCTCAAGCCAGATGAGCCCGATGTGGTCGGTGTGGACCTCGTCGAGCAGCTCGGAGGCATTGAGGTGGTCACGAATGGTGGACGTGAACTCACGGTCACTCCGCGCAAATACGAAGGTTCTCGTGGAGGACGCGGCGGAACCGTCCTGCGCCGTGGCACCATTGATGAGTGGAAGCGTGAGACCAGCGTGTCGCTTTTGCTGAGTGAGCCACTCGCAACACCTGATGATTCGGAGGTCAACTGATGGCGTACGGTGCAGCACAGATCGATGTCCTAGAAGGCCTCGAACCCGTTCGCAAACGCCCCGGCATGTACATCGGTGGCACCGGTCAAGCGGGCCTGCACCACCTCTTGTGGGAAATCGTCGACAACAGCATCGACGAGGTCATGAACGACCACGCCACCTTCATCAAGGTCACCCTGCACGAAGACGGCACCACCCTGTCCGTCGAAGACAATGGCCGCGGCATTCCCGTGGACATTCACAAGAAGACGGGTCGTTCCGCGCTAGAAGTCATCTTCACCACGCTCCACGCAGGCGGTAAGTTCGACGGCAACAGCTACAAGACCGCCGGAGGTCTGCATGGTGTCGGCAGCTCCGTGGTCAACGCCCTGTCCATCGCACTCGAAGCCCGCGTTCGCCGAGACGGCCACGAGTACCTTCAGAACTACAAGCGAGGACGTCCGCGCAAAGACGTCGAGGTCGTTGGCCCAGCCCGCGGAACCGGAACCCGCATCACGTTCACCCCCGACCCAGAAATCTTCGCCGACACCACGTACGACGCCGAGACCATCAAAGAGCGCCTAGAGGTCAAGACCTTCCTCAACAAGGGCCTCAAGATCACGTTCTTCGACAAACTCCACGGCCGCACCCACGAGATTGTTCACGACGGCGGACTCGCTGACTATCTGTCGGTTTTGTGCAAGCGTGACGGCCTGAACAGTGTCTTAGAAGTACCGTTCACCCACGACAAAGACAACGGTATCCGTCTGGACGTGGCGCTCACCTGGACCGACTCACCACGCGAGAAGATTCGTACGTTCGTCAATGGCATCCCCACACGCGACGGTGGTACCCACGAACAGGGCTTCAAAGACGGACTCGTCAAGGCGCTGCGCAGCTTCATGGACGCCCACTCGTTGGCTCCACGCAGCCTGACCCTGACCTCCGACGACCTGCGCGAAGGTCTGGTCACCATCGTCAGCCTGTTCATTGCCGAGCCGCAGTTCCAAGGCCAGACCAAAGACCGCCTCAACAACCCAGAGATCCGCGGAGCCGTAGACGCCAGCCTGCGGCCGGCCCTCGAGCAGTGGCTGCACAACAACAAGTCCGTCGGTGAGACCATCATCCACCGCGCGGTTCAAGCCGCACGGGCTCGCATCGCGTCTCGTCAAGCCGTTGCCACCGTTCGCGCCAAGACCGCTTCCAGCGCGCGTCTGTCTCTCCCCGGTAAGCTCGCTGACTGCAGCTCCCGCGACCCCAGCGCTCGCGAGTTGTTCATCGTGGAAGGTGACTCGGCTGGCGGCTCGGCCAAACAGGGCCGCGACCGCAAGACTCAAGCCATCCTTCCGCTTCGTGGCAAGGTGCTCAATTGCGAGCAAGCGACGCTGAAGAAAGTCCTCGGCAACGAAGAACTGAAGAATATCATCACGGCCTTGGGCTGTGGCATCGGCAAGGATTTCCGCGAAGACCGCTTGCGCTACAACCGCATCATCTTGCTGATGGATGCCGACAGTGATGGCCACCACATTGCAACGCTATTGCTGACGTTCTTCTACCGCTATCTGCCAGAGCTAATCCGCTTAGGGTACGTGTACATCGCACAGCCTCCGCTGTTCCGAATCAATGTGGGCAAAGACACCCACTGGGCACTGACCGATGCGCACCGCAATCGGATTCTGAAGAAGCTTCCGTCCCGCGCCAAGCCCGAGATCACCCGATTCAAGGGTCTCGGCGAGATGCCTCCAAAGACACTGTTTCAGACGACCTTGGACCCGAAGCGACGCCGTCTGCAGCAGGTCACCCTGTCCATGCCGATGGAAGCCGAGAACACGATTAGCGAGCTTATGGGCAAAGACCCGTCGTTTCGCTACCGGTTCATCATCGACAATGCGGACGATGTCGACGAATTAGACGTCTAATCCCTCCAGACATCAGTGGGTGCGCCGATTGAACGCATGATGACGTCACCCAGTCCGTACTCAGGCTACAACTAGGCATGGAGAGTGAATGAGCGACCGCAACGACGCCCTCAAGCTTTACAGCGAAGCCATGGATTTAGCGCAGGCCGGTGATAATTCCGCCGCCCGCCGGCTCTTGGTGGATGCTGCCGCGTTGGAACCAACGGACACACGCATTCTGCTGTCCTTGGCGAAAAACTGGCGCACCGACGGATTCTGGACCCACGCAGCGGACGTTCAACGCCAGGCCATCGCGCTCGACGACACGGACGCAGCGGCTTGGGTCGCGCTCGGCGAAGACCTCCGCCAAGCAAGCTGCCATCGCGAAGCCCTAGACGCCTACAAGCGTGCGTGTGCGCTCAACCCCAAAGATGCTTTTGCCGCTGCCGGTCGCGGAGAAGCCCTGCGCATGCAAGGCCGCGCCGCCGAAGCCTTGCGGTGGTTTCAGACTGCCCTAGACGTTAGTTCAGAGCATGCCTTTGGCGTTCGCGGGCGCGCTGCATGCCTGTCGGCTCTCGGTCGCTGGGACGAAGCTCTCGAGGGCTGGGAAAAGGCCCTCGCTCTGAACAGCGAGAGCACCTTCGCCCGAGGTGGATTGACCGAAGCACGTCGCCAGCTCGCAAAGACTGTTCCAAGTCCCGGTACGCCGCCTCCACCCGAGCGCTCGGACCATGAAGTGGCCTCCGAGCGTCATCGTTCATGGGGCCTAGCCCTGCTCAAAGATCAGCGTGCAAACGAAGCGGCGGTCGCCCTCGAGGTCGCCTCGCAACTCGCTCCCGAGTGGGTCGAGACCTTCGTCGATTTGGGTCGCGCGTACCTTGAATCGGGAGACCACGAAGCGGCTGTGACCGCCTGGCGCCGTGCTCTCACACTCGACCCCGGCCGCGTAGAAGTGGCCGTGAACATCGGTGATGCCTGGCGCAGCGCCGGTGTCTGGGCGGAATCTATCAGCGCCTACGACGATGCTCTGCGGCGAGACCCCGGACACGTCGCGGCACTGGCTGGCCGTGGTGAGGCCCTGCGCCGTCACAACCAGCACGAGAGTGCTCTCACCTGGTTTGAACGCGCCTTATCGCGCAACCCCACGCACCCCATGGCCCTCATCGGAAAGGCCGCGTGCCTCAACCATCTCGATCGCCATGCGGAAGCCTTGTCCCTGTGGCGTCGCTGCGTCGACCTGTTCCCCGAGTCTGACCATGCGATTGGCGGACTTCATGCCGCCGAAGCGGCAACCGGCAACGACGGAACCGAAGGGTCTGAGCTGTCTCGTCCGCTTCTCGCAAAAGCCAGAGTCTTGCTGCGTGAAGAGCACTACACAGACGCTATTGACGTGTTGCTGCGCGCAACAGAGGTCGACCCTGCAGACCCAGAGGCCTGGCGCGTACTCGGTACGGCCTACGCCGCCTGCGGAAGCCACGGAATGGCGGTTCAAGCCCTGGATGCTGCCCTCCGCATCCAACCCGACGACCGCGCCACCCGTCATGCCCGCGCTGCCGCTCTGCAACGCGGTCAAGACCTGCTCGAAGCGCTCGCTGCATGGGATGGCTTGGTCGCTAGTCGAAACGATGACCTGTATGCCCTTCAAGGTCGCGCCGAGACCCTCGCCGCTCTGGCTCGATTCCGGGAAGCCGCGACGGCCTTTGACGTCGTCCTCACTCACAACGCCGAGCATCCACACGCTCTAACCGGCAAAGCCACCGCATTGTCGGCGGCACACCGGTATGACGAAGCTCTCGGCGTGTGGCTTCGCGCCCTCGACCGCTCTCCAGATGACCCCGCCATTCAGCGTGGCCTCGCCCATTGTGAGCAAGCGCTCGCACGCCAAGAAGAGCCGGCCCTGCCCTCTGTTTCCGTGTCTAGCGGGCTCCCGGTCCGCCGAAGCGCAGACCGCACTGCCGCCCGCCGTATTCTGGCTCGCGGAAGGGCCCTACGCCGCGAACGCGATCTACCGGGTGCACTGCGCGCCTTCGAACGTGCGCTCGAGACCGACCCGACCTACGCGGAGGCAGCGTTGCGCGTAGGCTCGGTCCTCGAAGAACTGCGCAAGACCGAAGAAGCGATTGCCGGCTACG
>JBLHSN010000301.1:0-7372 GCA_047626195.1 Myxococcota bacterium | reverse complement strand
CCGGGCGAATTTTTCCGATGCGGGGTCCGACAGACGCGGCTGCCAGCGCAATAATGGGCACATCGTGGCGACTGGCCTGAAGGAACGTCCAGGCACCCGCTAGGTCCCCTTGTCGTTCGAGAACCATAGCGATACCACCGAGGGCTTCGGGGTGGTTAGTATTGGTAGCCAGGACCTGGGCAAAGCAGCGTCCGGCCTCTCGGATCTCGGCGGTTCGCAGCAGGGTCAGGCCGAGCGCAATGAGGGCATCGGCGTGGTCGGCGGCGAAGAACAGCGCTTGTCGGTAGCACGCCGCTGGTTCATCGCGAACCCCGCGGGCAGCAAGGGCCCGGCCCATCTGCACCCAGGCGTCTGGGTTGTGTGGACTGTGCTGCAGGGAAGAGGACGCGCGGGCGAGGTCGTGTGTTTGCATGTCTACGTGTCGGACAAGTGCGAGCAGTCTTGAGAACGTGAGTTCGCTACCGGAACGCGACGAATGGGCTCAAGTCGCCTTCTCTCGGGCCTAGAGGACGTTTACCGCCGACAATGACGTATCCCCGCTCGAAGATACGCTGTCCGGCGGCGTCGCTGGGGGGAGGCCTTGAGGTACCGTCGGGGATTCGCTGGCAGCACTCCACAACCTCGCCAACCACCGGCCCGTAGGCAACCTCGGTGGCGAGCGCTTGGATGAGCAGAACGTGAGCCATGTCTGCACTATCGTGACGTCGGGTGGGGTCGAGAGAGACGGTGAGGTGTAGAACGAGCTCCTCTGCCCCCCGGGTGCGTACAGCACGCTCGATAGTCACCCGTCCACCAAGAACGCCCGCGAATCCTGGAAGGTCGCTGTTCAGCCGGGCAGTCACACTCGCTAGATGGGTGAGGGGGACGTCTCCAGAAGCGGCGTTGGTGCGCAGCGAGATTCCGGGTTCGAGACCGCCGAGAACATCTGCCCGAGCGCCGTAGGTGGGGCGATTGAGGGCACGGTAGGCGTGGGCTAGCTCGCACCAGATCGCTTCGCTGAGCGCGTGTTGCCCTGGGTATTTGCGCAGCTGGTGGGTCATGTAGCGGCCAAGCTGAAGCGCCGAGCCGGGGCGTCCGGTCTCGACCAAGTCAGCCAGTCTACCGGGGACGTCCATTGGCGACACGAGTGCGCCAACATCGGATTCACGCCACGACCATCGCGGGACCCAGACCGGCAACCCGTCAGCACCTTCAAGCTCCAAGTAGTCCACGGGTACCGCAACGCGAAGGTCTGGAACGGTGTACAGCGCGCTGGCGAGAGGCGCGACACTCGCCTCTATTCGTGACAGTGGTCCAGCCCAGGCGACCGCACCCGCGTGGATGGTTCGGTACAGCGTGGCCTGTCCCTGAGACGGAAACGAGGCTGCGTACCAAGTGGGAGAAGTGACCTCTGGAGCAGGGACAACCACGCCGAAGACCGCAGCGTCACCATGGGGTGCGAACGGGATGACTTCGGGTGGGACGTCTGCTTCGGACTGACTGTGGTGAGCCAGAGGACCGTTGAGCGCGGCTTGCAGGATGGCGAGTGCCGGAGACGCCGCTGTGATGTCGCTCAGTACGCCCATTACCGGCCGCCTGGTGTCGTTGTTGGAATACCAAGGGGCGGGCAGGGCAGGCCATCGACCCGCCAGATCTGACCGGTAAAGGCGGCAATCCAGGCCTCGCCGGTGGAGTCGTCAAAGTCGATACCGCTGGCGCCGCTCACTGTGGCTGGGAAGGCATATTCGCCGACCAGAACGCCCGCTGAGGTGAACTCGGCCACCGTGGTCTCGTCGCTGCTTACCGCGAAGCGATTGCCCGTTGACTGGCACACATCGACATCGCCGTAGTTGATCTGGAAGGCGGGTAGTGTGGGGGATACGTCGATGAACGCACCGGTCTGTGCGTTGACCTGAGCAATGGCGTTTCCATTTGGAGCGCTGACATTCTTGTCTTGGATGTACACTAGGTTTCCGCTCACGCTGTCGTAGCTACCGCCAACCACGTGCGACGCGCCGAATGTCGTTGTGAGTGAGGCAAGGATATTGCTGTCGGTGGTATCGACCACGTAGGTCTCGACGACACCTGATTCGCCATTGTGGAACAGCAGAGCTCCGGCGTTCACTGGGTAGGTGCCAAGCAAGAAGTCGGCTGGGGCAATGTCGAGGTCCACGTCGTCGGCGGGCTCTGCGGGGCGTGCCAAGGTGGGGCCGGGTGTCCCGTCCGCGGAAAACGTCAAGATATCAGCACCAAAGCACTGAATCACGTACACGGTCTCAGTTCGTTCATCAAAAGCGAGTCCACAGGGGCTAGAGCCTGATGGGAAGCTGACCTCCTCTACGACCTCGCAATCCACCGTGTCTTCTTCGCCGTCGTCGCAAACATCATCGCAGTCGATAGCGTTACTTTCGCTCGTTTCACACAGGCCGTCGCAATCGGGACCGTCTTCGTTGGTATCGCAGATGCCATCGCAGTCTTCGCTTCCGTCTTCGCCGTCACTACACATGGCGTCGCAGTCGCTAGTACCGCTATCTGATGGGCTGCAGACACCGTCGCAGTCAGGGGCGACGTCGCCGTCATCGCAGATTGCGTCGCAGTCTGCGGAGTCTTCTTCTCCGGTATCGCACCGGTCATCACAATCGGGTGCAGCGTCTCCCTCTGCGCAGACGCCATCGCAGTCCACACTGGTCGCTTCACCTTCGTCGCACACACCGTCGCACCCAAGGTCACCGATGGATGCATTGTCTGGACAGGCATCGGGGATGACGACGGCGGTATCGGTATCGGTGTCCGAATTGGTATCCGTGTCGACCTCGGTATCGGTGTCCGCTTCCGTGCTGCCAGTCGTGTCGGTGTCGATGTCTTCCTTGTCGCATGCGACGGTCAGCAGAACGAGCACAGTTAGCCAGCGCATGAACACTCCAAAAGGCGCGAAGCATAACACTGGCTTGCGGGGTGATGCTGGCGCAGCAGGGTTCAGCCCTCGCAAGTGTGAGGCGGCTGCCGCGTGGGCGTCCGACATGCAAGTTGCCGTGTCAGCGGTGCGGTCCTGACCACGGTCGAGATGCCCTAGTTAGGATAGAATGCGGTCTGGACATCGGCCAGTGCTACGAACGCCACGTTGTCGAGACATCGTAGGTTCTCCCAACGGACAGGCGGTATGACCATCCGCTGGGGAGGGACGCCCACTACAGCCGGAAGCAGGCCCATCCGCCGCTGGCGAACGGCGCTCCACCGCACCATCCCCAGGCCCCAATCTGTGACGACGCGTTGTAGCTGCTTGCATAGACGGTCGGGTTCGGCGTGGAAGCGAACGAAGAGCACCACTGCTGCACACCGGTGCTCGCATCCAGGCCAAATTCCTGCGCCAAGCTATACAGATTGGTGCTCGTAGTGGTGTTCCACGCTTGGTTCTTCGTGTGCCACCAACAGGCATAGTCACCGTAGATTCCCTTGAAGTGGTAGCCCGTTTCCGGGGTGGTGCAGCCACCGCTAAAATCAGCACCATTGCACGCAGTTCCGAGCAACCAGTCCCCAAACTCTCCTTCCGCAGGGTTGTCGTAGATCTCGCCAGCTCGGACGACCGTTCCGTCTGGCACGGTGGTGGTCGCGGTGACCTGGCCTCGGGCCGCAATACGTACGTTCGCACCAATGATAGTGTCGGCTCCGATGAGAGCATCCCGGCCGATTCGGGCGTTCGCCTGTACTGTGGCGTTATTGCCGAGGACTGCGCCTTTACGGATTCGCGCGGAACCGTCGATGCTGTTGCCGGAGCCGATGACGACGTTGGGTCCGATGATGCCACCAATCGAGGTGGATGACAGCGAATCTGCAATCGTCACGCCGCGTGCGATGACCGTACCGCTCGCAACCTGGGTGTTGTTGCCAATTTCGACGAGTGCGCCGATGGTCGCACTCGCGCCCATGGACACGTCGTCTCCAAGGACCGAGGCGTACCGGATGGTGACGTCGGACTCCGTCTGCAGGCGCGCACCCGCCGCCACCAACCGGCCGAAGGTATTTTCAGTGCCGATGTCGTGGTCGGCGGCAATGGAGACGTTGCGGCTAAGGATAGAGCCCGCTCCAACCGGTCGCAGCCCAGATGCACTGACACGCCCGACGAGGGTGCTGCGGGGGCCGATGAATGCCCCGGCGCCAATAGAGATGTCACGGCCGATGGTTGCACTTGGGGCAACGCACGCTGTGTTGCTGTCGTAGTAGCTGTCTACACAGCCATCCTCATTGGAATCTTGGGCGTGAGCCAGATTGGACATCAGTGACATTAAGATAAGCAGCATGGAGACCCCCGGGTGTGCACTGGATGGCTAGCGCAATCGACGGTGGATGACAACCACTACCTGTGCTACAAAAATGAGCCTGGGTTTTGACGTCGAACCCAACGCGTTGGCGTGCCCAGTCCAGCCGCTACCTTCCGAGTATTAACCAGTTAAAAAGCCGCTAGTCGACGACCGCCCTGAACGCGCCCTAGCGCCGGTTTCTTCCATCAATCCCATCGCTCACCTCTGGAAGGGATGGGGTCAGATTTGACGGCTCAACTTCCGCCTGGGTCGATTTCGTAATTCCACTCACCATGCCATGGGTTTGGCTTGAGGTTGAGCGTTCTCATCTCCTCCGGCTTGTGCAGTTCTCCAGTTGGCTAGTCGTTTTCGTCGAGCATAGCTTGGACCGTCAAGCCGGTCTTGGTGGTGGTGCTCCCGATGATGGGTACTACGGTAGCGTAGTTTATAAGCGGTCTTCCGCGCCAGTTCATTGGCAGATGGCAGAATAGCCGGTGCTCAATCTTGTTCCACGTGCTGGTTCCTGGCGGGAAGTGAGCCACCTGGATGGTGAGGCCCGTCTCGTTGGCAAGCTGTTGTAGAGGCTTCTTCCATGCTCGCCGCCGGTATGCGTAGCTTCCTCCTGCATCTGAGGTGATGAGCAGGTTCTTGGCGCCCGGATATGCTCACTTTCCGATGTGTCGCCACCATCGCCGAATAGACTCGACAGCGAAGGCGGAAGTATCGCGGTCGATACCCACGTTTACCAGCGCCTCGTTGCGTTCGATGTCGTAGATTCCGTAGGGAATCGCCTTGCCTTGTACGTCGTTCGGAAAGTCATGGCTCACGGCGAGCGACGATCGGCCGTCCGGACGCCATTCTCGTCCCGTGTTGAAGAATTTTCCAATGAGTTCCTTCTTCTTCGTCTGTACCGAGATGGCGGGCTCCCCCACAGCATGTGCATCCGATACCGCACCAGTAATGGACATGAACGAGAAGTCTCGGTCATCGTGGTGCCGACGCTCCAGTATCTTTTGGGTCGACTGAACCCGGTATCCTTTGGCGCGCAGAAGCCGCCACACGGAGGATGAACTGGCGGGGTGCCCGAGTTCCTCGAGCGCGCTTGAGAGCTTCGCGGCACTCTTGGTTGTCCAGCGAAGAGGTGATTCCGGGTCACCTTTGGTGATTGGGTCGATGAGGCGGTCAAGAGCTTCATCCAGCTTGGGCTGCTTGGACAACAGTGTTGGCCGTCCCGCCCCACTTCCACGGATCCGGTCTGCAGGAAGGTCCTCATCGCTATATAGGAGGGCTAAGAGTAATTTTACGGTGTTGCGGCTCATCCCGGTAGCGCGAGCGACAGCGGCGCCTCCGCCGTCGCCGACAGGTCGCGCCTCCATCGCCGCCTAGAGACGCTTGCCCCTCTCATTTAGATGGTCGCGAAGAACCTCAAATTTCTTCCGAAGGAGGATTTCCGTATCGTGTTTGCGCTTCATGCAACCTAGGAGTGCACGGAAACGACAATAAGCCAGTCCAAAGCATGAAAAGTTCGTTCATTAATGATGAGCCAATCCTTTCGCTGGACCTCACCGGGTCACAGCACACGGTCTTGTCTGGTGACACGGGAGCAAGGGCGTGTAGCCACTTACATGGGGACGAAGCTTTGGTTCAGTCCGTGGTCGTCCGTTTCCGGCGTTGTGAAATTTCTACTCTGCACGATGACTGGATAGCCCAGTTCCCAGTGGACCAGGCCCAGTGTGAGAGGGTCTGCTTAGCGCTCGCCGCGTACCGCTTCCCACATCTGCAAGAACTGCTCGGACGATCGGTCGATCGGCCGTAGGTCAAGTCCCATGCGCTCCGCTCGCTCGAAGTGCTGCGGGATCATTCCGGGATGGACCAAGCCCTCTGTGTCGATGGCCAGTGGGTCGTTGAGCTCGGATAGCGGACGGCAGCGGCCCTTTCCATAGACGGGTGCGGCGTGACTCACCCAGCCGTTCCAGTCCGACGACCAACCGATGGACGCGTCTACCCCGACTAAGTCGACGAGGGTCTGGTAGTGCCTACCCCAAGACTCGATAGTGCCGTGGCAGACATCGTCGTTGAGCTCTGGAACGGCATCGAGGCCTTCGGGAGACAGACTCAGGGCAAACATCCCACCTTGGCGGTAGATCTCTACAACCTGTGCGTCGGTAAACGACCGCTCCACGGTACGCAGGCTGCCGAGCGCACCATGGGTCACAATCGGTGGGACCCCGAGCTCTCCGGTGATTGCAAGCGTGTCATCCACCGTCTGCGGTGCCATATGGGACAAGTCAACCAGGATACCAACCTCGGCCAGCTCCCGGACTGCGGAGGCCCCTCTCTCGGTCAGACCACGGTACCGGTTCTTCTTACGGTTCTTGGCTCCCGCGCGATTTATCAGCCGACCCAAACCGGTGTTCAGGATGGCGGACCCACCGAGCTCGTCGTCTCGCAGGTGCATGAGTGTGAACAATGCAACACCGCGGTCACGCCAAAAAGCAGCGTCTTTCGGTCCATTCAGCAGGTGGTGGCCGCCCTCGATACTGTGAAAGATGACCATCTTATCAGTCTCGGCGAGCAAGGTCCGGGCCTCGGCTGGGGTCTTAGCCAGCGCATAGCGGTCGCTGTTGTCGTCGATGAAGGCCTCGACATACTCAAACTCGGAGAGGACCATTCGCCGCGCTTGCCGTGGATTACGGGCTTTCTCAGCGGCCATCGCGGCCATCCCGAAGAGTCGCAGCCCAGAGTCGTCGAGCCAAGGAGTGTAGACTGACTGGCGGAACTGGTGGCGGTGACTGCGCCGGGGAGTCTTGGCGATGAGGCCGCGGCCGAAGAACTTCCAGGTGAGGTGCATGGCGGGATGGCCCTGGAGGTCCATGGGCACGTGGACGGGCTCAGGCTGTTGGGCGAACGCGAATCCGAGTCCCAGCGCGGTGAGTAAAAAACTCATTGCCCACTACCTTTGGGATGCAGGTCGAACGGCGCAATGTCTGTGGGGGTACGTTGAGGTGTCAGCCGCGTTCCAGAGCCCGCGGTAGCACTGTCTGGAGCCATCGCCGCGGCCCGCCAGGCGGACATGACTTGGTTTGCGAGCAAGG
>JBLHSN010000300.1:0-7411 GCA_047626195.1 Myxococcota bacterium | reverse complement strand
CCGCCGTGTCGAACTCGTCCGAGAACTGCTGAACGCGGTGCATCGCCTCCATCACTTCGGTTGACATTGGAATCTTGGACGCAAAGGACTGGAACAGCTGTGAACCCCCAGCCGTGAGCCCCGCCATGGCCGTTTCCTTGATGATGGAACGAACACCCTCACCGCCCAAGTCAAAGTCGTTGCCTTGTGACGCTTCGTTGATGAGTGCTACCGCTGTGGCTTGCGCACCGGCTGTGACGAGAGCCGCGACAAGACCGGGCCCACCGGGGCCTGCAAACACGATGGCTACTGCACCAATGATGACAATAGCGGTCCATTTCAGGACCTCTGCGCACGCAGATTTTGCCTCTCGGTACTCACCGATGTCCACATTGAACTGGTCGAGCCGAGCCTGGATTGCGACCTGTTCTTCCGCAGTAATCTCACCGGCGAGTTCCCCATCTTGGGCCACGCCGGCCTCTCCGACCTCGCCCGAGTACAGCGCGAAGCTGACTGCGAGCTGCTCATCCGTGTCGGTGAAGTAGTCGGCAATCGACGGCTGATCGACTTGATGACGCGCCGCATCCGCCTGATGCGAATGTATCGAGCGTGCTTTTCGGTCGACGCCATTGAGCATCGCTACAACTGGATCGGTCTCTGGGATTCCGAGTGATTGGGCAATCGACGTGCCCGAAACGGCAAGAATTGCCTTGCGCGCCTCCATCTTGAAGTCCAAGAAGTCACGTGCAGACGTGCCATTCAGCCACTGCCAGCCATCATCATTGCGAAGGGTGTCGGCCAAAGTCGCGGACACGTCCAATGGGAACATCCGGAATCGCGCCAAAGCGTCGCCGTACTCCGCTTCGAGGACCGGGTTGATGGAGCAGGTGTTCGGGTCTGTGCCTTCGAGTGCGGCTGTGTAGCGCTCGTAGACCGGAAGATACGCGTCGTAGGCTTGCTTCAAGGACGCACCACCCGCAACCTCGCCGGGCTTGCGTACGTTCGACCAGTCCTTAATGAGCTCCGCTTCGCCAACCCCAGCAATCGCCGCGTTGACGACCTCGCTGGAGTAGCCAAAGGTCCCGAAAGCAAAGTCGAGGGACTCGCTCGACGGGTCGATGCCTCGGGTGAGCGCGTTGCGAGCAACGGTGTACATCTCGTGGTTGGCGCCAAATTGCTCAACAATGGCTTCACGCACACCAAAGTCCGTCCACAGCAACCCGCGTTCGGTATTGGTAAACAGCTGCTCTTTCACGGTAGGGAGCAGCGGATCGGTGGCGACCTCACCCTTCTCAGTGAACGCCTTCTGCAGGGCTGGAAACAGCTTCACAGCGCCTTGCACGGCTCCGAACTTCAATCGGGTCGCGTGGGTGAGCAGCAAGTGCTGACGGTGCCGCTCGACCATCACTTGGCTCATTCCAGGCGAACACTCCCCTCCCAGCGGGTCATCGACCAACGATTGGTTCTGACCGGTGACCTCCTCCTCCGTAGCCGGGGTGAACATCCGCTCCGACTCCGCCATCAAATGGGCGAAAATCGGCTTTTGTTCCCTGGTTAGCCGGCGAGAGATGTGGTCGACCCAAACGCGGTCGCGAGATTGCGTGTACAGCGCATCCGCGGGCATACCCAACAGGGTGTCCATCAGGGCGTCTTCGTCCAAAGACTGCCCGTTCTCGGCGAACGCTTTGTCGAGTTGGTAGTCGTATTCTTCGCCAGGAGCGGCCGCGAGAATCTCCATGGCCGTACCCATCTCTGTGCGCGTCAACAGTCCGGTCAGTCGCTGCATGAAGCCAGCGTCCCGGAGCTTGACTTGGCGCTCCTCAACCGTCAGAGCGGCGAGCATGTCCAGCATGGCACGACCGCGCGTAGACTGCTCAAGGCCCACTTCGAGCTCGTCGTCTTTCGTACGTTCTCCGCCATGCAGCACAAGCTGACGCAAGGTAAGAAGGTCGCCGCCGCTAAACTCCTGCAAGAGCATCGCTTGGGTGTCGCCATCTAAGAAGATGCCGCGCAACAATGACTGCTCAGACGCTGGCATGTCGGCGATTTCACCGCTCTCGAAGCGGCGCTTGACGTATTTAATGAACTGCTCGGTTCCGCTTGTGGCACCGTCTTCATCCGAACCGAGGTCCATTCCGAGGGACAACCAGCCGGCATCGTTCTCGCGTAAGACATCGCCTAAGCTGAGCTGACCGGTCGCTGCTCGGTACACGTGGTCGTAGACTTCTTGAGAGAAACCACTGCGAATGGCGTGAAGGAGCTCTCCATTGGAGAGCAGTACGTCGAGGTCGGTTCGAGACGCACCCATGACCGCTGCGATGAGCTGTTCTTGGTCGCGGTCAGCAATGTATGCTTGGATTTCGTCACTGAACTCCTTGAGTCCGCCGTCATCTAGGGCATTTAGGTGGGTATCTGCCTGGCCCCCAAATCCGAGTCGCCTGTGGACGATGTACTCCACATCGTACCCGTACAAGCGTCGGAAGACCTCTCGGACAATGCGGTTTTCTTCCGCGGAGCCAGTCTCGCTGAAATTCACCATTATCGCGCCATCATTCATGGCTTGGCGGCGCCATTCGCGTGCACGCGTCTCGGCTACCGCCAGACTGAAGTCGTAGGACATCGTCTGGGTGATTTCATATTGCAGGGCCGGGTCGTCAGGGTCCAGGGTGACGTCTCGAGCAGTGTCACGGCGAGGTTGTACGAGACCCGCGGTGAGCCCAGCGGCTTCGGTGGCGGCAGTACACTCGGCTTGGGTCATCAGGTTGAAGGAGAGCAGGTCCGGCAGGTCGATTCCGGTAGTTTCGCGGAAGACGTCTGGCGTGGATGTGATGCCCTCTGAGGTGAGGACGGTGGTGAGCGCTCGATGGGTTTCCATATACGTTCGCAAAAAGGTGCTTAGAGCGCGTAGTTGCCGTCGCCTTGTAGCTTCCTCTTCCTCATATTCCTCATCGTCATGTGAGGACGGCACCTTTAGACCCAAGATGCTTTCAAAGATGGTCTTCGAAGAAAGCTCAGCGTTGTTCCGCGCATCAATTCGAGCGACCGAACGCGAGTCTCCGTCAGCGCGCAATGCATCGACACTTCCCGTCAACCCCAATCGGCCAAACGCAGTGTCCGCATTGTCACTATCCAGACCACCAGCGATTCCGCGGCGCAAGTCCCCACCAATCGCCCGGTAATGGTTCTCCAAAAACTGAAGTGGAGACACCTGGGACGGGTGACTCGTCTGAGCGTCACCGGCTCCCGGCGCACCAAAGTCCGCATAGATGGCTGCCGCCGACTTGAACTCAGCGCACAACGACAACACATTGCTGTCACTGACGTACATCACGCCCACCATCTGGTCGTGAAAGCGTTCGGCCAAGCCACGCATGGCATCCGAAAGGTCTTGCACGGTTGTCGACACCGACGCCATTTCGTCCACACCCGCCTGGCTGACCGCTCCAGAAACGAGCCGCGCGTTCGGGTCAAGCCGGTCACCAATGAGCTGCAGCGCTTCACGGGCCAGGGCATCGTCATCTACGCCGTGGTGAATGTCATTGACGAGCGACAGAGTGTATTGTTGGTCGTACGTTCGCCGTAGGTCGCGCATGGCCTGCGCAAGCTGCGTTTCTTCGTCCGCAACCCCCATGGCACTCTCGTGAATGCGTTCACGCAATGCTTGGTGGGCATCTCGAATCGACTGTACGGCATCGGAATCGTCAACATACACCATGACATCAAACTGTTTACGGACCTCTCCGGCTTGTGTGCGAACAAGGTCCGCAAGCACGGTATCGGTGCTCGGCGCTTCCACACCCGGCTCCGCCGGGCCCACCACCACAACAATGTCCAGTAAGCTGCCAATCTCAGAGAGGGTAGACTCCGAGAGCCCCTTGCCGAGCATGGTGTCCAACTCGGTTCCGTAGGTCGCCTTCCACCCCTCCACGAGACGAGTACGGGCCGAGTTGAGTGCGGTCTGCTTGGTGACTGTGTCCGTCACCCCGAAGGTGTTCAACAGGCTGTCGAGCTGGGCAAAGAAGGTCTTGATGGCGCGCAGGACCGGAGCATCCTCCACATGAAACCAGTCGTTCAGCTCCACAAGGCCTGCCAAACACGCACTGACCAACGGTTCCAGATCCTGCAAGACCGCTTCGCAGGTCTGGGTGCGCTCAAGGCGAGCGACGTCCGACAGCACGGTTTGATAGGTATCCGCACCGAGTTTGGTCTCAACGCGGTGAAGCCAGCTTGGATTGTCCCCCAACGCCAATGCTTGAGTCGGGTCAGCGAGCAAAGGAATCCAGGTGGCTAGGAACTTGTCGCTGTCTCCAACCGCAATCGCCTGCTCCAGCTCGGCATGAGCGCCGGTCGGCAGATTGCCTTTGAAGAGCAGTGTGGCAATCGCTTGGTACTCCTTCGCCGGGTCAACAATCACAGACGCGATGGTGTCCAACAGGCCGTCGGAAATCGCTGCGTCACACAGGCCCGAATGACTGCCAACCCACTCAACAACCACGCGAAGCGCTTCATCGTTGCTCCCAGCACGCCCCCGACAACGCTCAAGCTCTTGGCGAAAACGTACGATTGGGGACAGCTCCGTGAGCACCCTCTGCAGCGTCAGGCCGTGGCCAGACCACGCCGGATGCTCGCGAAAGGACGGCTCAGCCCAGACGGCATCACGGACCACCAGGTCGGTCTGCGCCCTGACCAAACGCGGAACGTCCATGGATACCCCGGCGACCGGCCCGGCCAAGCGCTCCAAGATGGCACTCGTGAGCGCCGTCTTCGCCGCAGCTTGTTCAGGTGTCAACGGCGGCCCGCCGCCTGCAGGAGGGGGTGCTGCGGACGACGCTAGCACGCCCTGTTGACTGGCGTTGCTACCAAAGTCCGTGCCCGTTGGCTCAACAGCCACATCACGTCTTGGCGCGACTACCGGTGCCGGCGGCTCATGTTGATGGTCTCCAGCCATGATCGTTCTCCGAGGAAAGAGAGTGTAGGGGAGGCTAGTTGAACCATAGCGCATCCCGGCTTGCATCGGACATTTGCTTTGGTTTGCGTAAGGTAAGGCATGCGCTACGATGACAACATGACTCGCCTCACCGCCTGCCTTGTTGGCTTTTCCTAGGGATGACTCACAAAAGCGCGCCGCATCCATTTCGCGGTAAGGGGTTGCGCACTCGGGGGCGACGGTTGCCTCGTCAGCGCTGTACTCCGATACCAGTTATCTAAGGATTGAGTATGTTTTAGATAGGATACAGACTCATCATGAATCGCATCATTCTGCTCACTTTTGGTTTCCTTGTAGCGGGTTGTGGATTGACGCCCTCACCAGCCCCAACGGAGCCGGGAACCGCCACTGCGCCAATAGTCGTGGTACCCGACAACTGGGTATTTCTGGACCTACCCAGTATTGACCGCCTCGTGAACGCATCCGATGAATACATCGGCGTCGCCGTGTCCGGCGAACAGGACACCGTACTCGCCCGGGCAGTTGCAGGCGCCCAACAGGGCGGATGGGACGAAACGCGAAGAAAAGACGTATTTGACGGATACAAAGTTTATTTCGAAGGAAGCGACGGTTCACAACTGTGCATTTCTACAAGGCCTTGGGGAGAGCAGGTCGAGCTGACTGCTACCATCGCCCCGCCCGAGTAGAACCATAGCGCATCCCGGCTTGCGTCGGACGCTTCCTTTGTTTTGCGTAGGGTAAAGCACGCGCTACGGTGACAACATGATTCGCCTCTCCTACCTACTGCTCGCCGCGTGTCTTGTTGGCTGTTCCTCTGGACAACTCACAAACCCACCCCCCACAAGTGCTATCGCCACTCCTGCGAAATGGGCCTTTCTGCACCCTTCTCCAGTGACAGAGGTCATCAACACAACCGATCACTATTTCAGTGCTTCGGTGCAAGGAGACCTAGAATCCGTTTTGACGCACGCGGTAGCCGGAGCGGTCGACGCGGGTTGGACGGAAGTAAGCCGGAACGACGTCTTGAATGCAAAGTTTGTCGACCTGACGTTGGATGACGGCGCCTTATTGGTGATTACGGTCACCCCGGAGGGGACGTCGATCAACTTATCTGCAAACTTGGTCGACCCCGAAAAGTGAATTGAAGGGCACCCTCGCAATGGCTTGGTAGTTCTTCGCCTGGTCAACAATCACAGACGCGATCATGTCCAACATGCCGTTGGAAAACGCTGCGCCACGCAGACCCGCATGACAGACACGCCGAACTAAGTCACTGAACAAGCGGAAACCCTGCCTTAAAATTCGGGATTGGCCGTGACTGTCGAATCCAACGTTTTGGCAGCATGTTTAGACGGAACTAAGCCCCGTCCGAGTAGGTCTCTGATTCAACAAAAAATCCGCATTGAAATCGCGATTAGTCATGGCTGGACCCGACGCTAAAGCGCTCCGAGTGTCGCCAGCGCTTCGACTAACAACCGCACGTAGTTGTCCAGAAACGTCTGGAACAACACCAATCAGACATTAGGCCAATGGGATAAGCGACTGACATGATTCGAACTCTAGCTTTCACACTCAGCCTACTTTTATCAGGTTGTGGCGGTTTACCCACAACTACACCATCGGAGCCAGCGGTTGAACATGTTCCGTTGCCAGCCGAGTGGGCATTTCTAGATGCAACAGGCCTGCGCCATATTGCTGTCGCCAGCGACACCGCGTTCATCACAACCCTCGAAGGCCGACGGGACGACATTATCTCGACCGCCGTTGCAGGTGCGGAACAAGCAGGATGGCAACAAGCTAACAGGACCGAAAATTCAACATCGATATCCATCTATTTTGATGGTTCCGACGGTTCTCAGCTAGCAATCAGTATCTCAGACGACGCCAATTCCTTACACCGACTATCCGTGGCCATTTCTCCCCCAGAATGAGGAAGGCAACCGCACCCTTAGGCGTGGGCGAACTGCATGTACTGAATTCGTTGGGTGCGTCATGCCGCCCATTGTGGTGCACTGCAGCCATGCTAAAAGCGACTACAATGCCAGTTCTCGCCGTCCTTTGCGCGTGCTCCCCCTCAACACCGCCGATCAATTCGACTGTTACAGCAGCAGATGCAACGACGACCCGGCCAATGGTCGTTTCTGGGATACTGAGCAGTTGTTCCCCGGCCACGACGCCGGTAGCGATCACCGTCGACACAGCGGTGCCAATGCCCGAGCAATGGACATTTCTTGGTCATGCGAGCGTACAAGCCATCGCGAACTCGTCGGATATTTGTCTTAGCGCGACCGTCGGGGACTGTGCAGGCCGGAGATGTCGATGGTGATGGCATCGAGGATGCGGTTGACAACTGCCTGTTCGCCGCGAACGCTGATCAGGTCGATGGGAACGCCGATGGCTACGGAGACGCATGTGCGGACCCGACAGCCACCCTCGGCACCAACGTGGTCCTCGGTCGTTGGGTCACCGTGTCTGCTGGGGCGG
>JBLHSN010000299.1:0-7425 GCA_047626195.1 Myxococcota bacterium | reverse complement strand
GCACCATGACGTCGTCGATCACCATGCCAGGGATGGCTTTCATCGGGGTGCGATTGCCAGCGGTCTTGAAGTGCACGTTGCCGTGACCTCCGCGTCCGCCGCGAAACTGGAAAGTCTGACCGGCGTCGATCAAGTCTGCGATGATTTCGCTCGTTTCCATATTGATCAGCTGTGTGCCTAGCGGCACAAACAAGATCATATCGTCGCCGTCTCGTCCGGTACGCTGATTGGCACCACCCGGATCGCCGGCTTGAGCCCTGTAGATTTTGTTGGTGTAGTAGTCCTGCAGCGTGTTCCGACTGCGGGTTGCCTCAAAGATGATGTTTCCGCCGCGGCCGCCGTCTCCACCATCAGGGCCACCGCGTGGCAGAAATTTCTCACGCCGAAACGAAGAACGGCCGTCGCCTCCGTTTCCGGGGGCGACGGCTATGTCTATACGGTCGATAAAGCGCATGTTGGCGAACTCGTTGGTGTACGGAGAACGCCGGGTAGCGCTATTCCGCGCTCAGCTCAAGCGGAATGACGCTGATAAGCTTGCGGTTATTGCGAACGTGGAACTTGACCACGCCCGGAACCTTGGAAAATAGCGTGAAGTCACGGCCGCAACCAACGTTCTTGCCCGGGTGGAACTTTGTTCCAAGCTGACGAACGATGATGCCACCTGGCTCGACGAACTGGCCGTCGTAGCGCTTGACGCCGCGGTACTGTGGATTGGAATCGCGCCCGTTACGGGAACTACCTTGACCCTTTTTATGTGCCATGGTGCAAGTCTCCTAGAGATCGATGGAGTTGATTTCAAGAGTCGTGAAACGTGGGCGATAGCCAACGTGACGACGGTTACGCTTACGTGCTTTGTACTTGAAGGTGACGCGCTTGTCGCCCAAGACGTGTGCCTTGACGGTAGCGGTGACCTTGGCACCTTCGACGGTGGGTGCGCCAAACTTAGGGCTGTCGCCGCCGATCAGCAGAACGCTGTCGAGGGAGATAGTTGAGCCTTCTTCGTCTTGGATGCGGTCGACGGTAATGACGTCGCCGGCTGCAACGCGGTACTGTTTGCCGCTGGTTGCTACGATCGCGTACATGCGAACTCCGTTTTGCCAGATTCGAGGCGCCTTGCGTAGGGTACGCGGGCTCAAAGCCTGATCCGAGCCGCCGGCACATAGCGGGTTTCGCAGCCGTAGGCCAAGAGGTCTGCGTCACTTGGGCCGATGATCGGATGGCACGTGCGAGGCGCAACGCCAGTGATTCCGAAATGTGCGTTCTCGATCGTATTGAACCTCTGACGTCGCCGCTGACGTGTAGCGTTCGTTGACGTGGGTGAGGCATGGGCCGCTCACTATCGAAGGCTGCTGCGATGGAGGCTTCAACACTTCCACAACACCGCCGCGCGTACACTCATAGCCGCGCTCTTACTCGCCACCAGAGGTCCTTATGCGTCTAGCCCTACTTACTCTCACCCTTGCGTTCGCCGGATGTGACGAGGGAACCGAACTACCCGACTCCAATGACGGCGATGGTGCTGTCATCGGTGACGATTACACCGACACACTCCTTGCCGCTCAATGGGCAGACATCTTGGAGTTCACCGTCGAAGACGACACCATCACTATTGATGGCGGCGGGGTGCCAGACCACGATGTCCTGGACCTGTACGCGGTACCTGGTGGTTCCACGTTGTCGATGGATGGCACCATTGCCACAGGCTCGGTCTCCATCCGCAAGACCCCGGTCATGGCGGCATCTCCGACAGACACAGGACTTGGCGTGATCGGCGTTGCCATCAGCGGTGGCTGGTTCTTCAATCCCTACGAAGGGGACGGCACATCCGTGGCGCTGGACAGCAACTTTGAGGTAGACGGTGTGCCGTTTATCGACAGCTGCAATGGCCACCCACTCCCATCAGACCTGCAGTACCATTACCACGGTATTCCCTACTGTATTACGGATGTGATCGACTCATCTGGCGAACACTCGGTGCTGCTGGGCGTGCTGCGCGACGGCTTCCCGATGTACGGACCGCAGGACGAAGATGGGGAGGCCCCCGGTGATTTAGATGGCTGTAGCGGCCATACCGGTGCAACGCCAGAGTTCCTAGATGGGATTTATCACTACCATGTGACTGAGACGGCTCCGTACATTGTGACCTGTTTCAGCGGCGAAGTGGATGCGTCTACCGGTGGTGGCGGACCGGGTGGTGGTCCTCCTCAGTGACGCGTTGGGTTCCGGCCTTGGCGTTGGCAGGGTGTGTGGCCGGTTCCAGTCCGCCGCCCCTCGCCACGCAGCTCGTTGTGTTGAACGAGTCTGCACCGGTGACGGTGGACCGCTTTGAGCTGGCGACGGCGGACCGCGCGTCGCTCATTGAGCTGGACCGGTTCGCCTTCGCCTACAGCTTGGCGGTAGGGCCTGACCAACAGCTCGTGATGTCCACCTCTCCAGCACCCCAGGCGGATGAACCGGCGGCAGCATTTAGCGTGCTTACGCGACTCGATGACGGCGTGTTTGCCCATGTCTTCGGGGACGCGCTCGCCGACTCTTGGTGCTTCTTTCCCGAGTGGGCGCCAACGGGCGACACCGTGTGGTTTGTCCAATCCGACGCCAGCATGGAGCCTGGAGAGTCAGCGCTGACGGCATTGAGTCTTGGCACCGGAGAGGCTGAACGCTTCGCGGGGTGGGCCACGGAGCCGGCGGTCTCCTCCGACGGGAAGGTGGTCTACGTCGCTATTGACCCCGACACCGCCGACCGCCGCTTGCATGTGCTGGACCCTGTCTCTGGGCAAGACTTCCAAGTGTGGGGTCCGGACTTGCGCGACATGGGTCTGCCGATGTTTTCGCCAGACGGAGAGTTCCTCTACTTCCTGCGCCTGTCCCTAGACCCGCTCGATTGGATGGACGCCCTGGCCTGGCTGAACCCACTGGTCTCGACAGCAGTCGCCCACAATGGCCATGACCGACCCGCAGATTGGTGGCGCATTCCGGTGACGGGGGGTGAGCCTGAGCAGGTCACTTTTCTCGGCACGATTCACTACGCCGGGGTGGTTGACCCCGGTGGAAACTGGCTGTTTGTCGCCACCCGTGAGGGGGTCCAGCAGGTAGACCTGCGAAGCGGCGAGGCCACTGTCATTCTGACGGACCGGAGCATTCGCGACGTGGATGTGTGGGACGCACAGTAGAGGTCAGTCGGACGGTTTGAGCCTGTCGATGGGGACCTACTGAATCATCACTAGACCGTCTAGACTCGTTGGTGTCGACCACCGCTCCGTACGGTTGATGGCTTCGGAGGCGTGGTTGTAGGGCTGTGTCGGGGCTGGGGGGTTGACGACCCGCTAGGCTCAGACGGTGATGGCTCGCGTCGAAGAGGGCGCCTGGCTCGCCTCGGCTTCGGTACTCGCTCGCAACAGCGTGCTCGGTTCGGGCACTCCAACCACCGGGCTGTCGTCGCGCATCACGCCGGTCGATGGCCCCGTGGTCAGCGCATGGGATGGCTGTTCGAACAGTCCGTTTGTCGGTCACTAGGTCCGCATTTCCGGCTGGTCATTCATCCATCAATTTCGAGGCTACGGTGGACGAGCGACGCTCGCAGTGCGGCCCGATGGCTCGGCAATCGCCATGTACCACTACGAGGGCGAAGGCTTCCTGTCTGTGGTCGATGCTGCAGAAGGGTGGAGTTTGCCGGTCGTTATCACCATGGGTAGCGCTGTAAACTTTGGCAGCATGGACATAACTACTCATGGCAACACCATAGTCTGGTTTAGCCGGGGTTTTATCTATTCCTCGAGTGTCGATTCCGCGATGGTACTGATCCGTCCCGACAACTCTGTAGGACCCGACATTGGTGGCATGCCATCGGGCCACATCATTTTTGACGTTGTGGTCCGTTCGTATGGCAGGGTCGTTGAGGCGACTGTGGCTCCCACAAGTGGTTCCGGGTCTTTTACAGTCGCTCAGCTGACCCCGACCGGAGTCACAATCCCAGCCGGCGCACGCCTTGTGCCCAGCGGCGACGTAATGGCGCTCGCTTGGGTGGACCCTCTCTCCTCTGGTGAGGTCTGCGTGGCTCGCGCATCGGCAGGGAAGCGTGGTTCAGCCGGCCGGTCAGCGCACACGACGAGCCTACTTGGGGCGGAGCTGTGACAGGCGCAGACGGGGAGCGATTCACCGTAAATTGGTTGGTTCCGCCAGGAGTCCGCCTGAGCGGTGCAGGCGGCGAGCCTTCTCTGCTTGGAGGAGTCGAGTTTGAAATCGCAGACTTCACGGTTGTGCCCGGCTGGCAGTGGCATTCTTGCTCGAACCGTCGCTCTCGATGTCACCAACTGGACCGGTATCCAGGTGTTTGAGCGTATGGATGCATCCGGGATTTGGGTACGCGACACGTCGGTCGTCAACAACAGTTCCCTGAACGAGTATGGATCGGTTGGCCAGGCATTTTTAGCGGCATCGGGAGACGCTCTTCTGACCAGGGAGTCCAACGCCCTACTGTACGATGTACGAGGTTTTCAAGGCGCGTTTAAGCGGGGGTCGCAGTGTTTGACTGTAGGTGAACGGCCGACTTGGCGGGGTCAAGTTGCCCACGATTCACCCCGACAACCGTCGCTGCACTCAAGCATCAGCGAACGGAACCAGCTGCACCATCAACAGCCCCGCTCGGTCGGTGGGCGTGGATGACGCAATCCGGGCACGCGCACGCCGAAATGCGTCTAGTAGCTCCTCGCGAACGATGACTAGGTCGTCTTCAGAGCACGAAAATACGTTGTAGGCGCTTAAATGCAACGGGTCTTCGGAGCCAATGCTCTGGGCTGCGATGCCCGCCCAGTGGCGCTTGACGTCGTTGACCCGTTCGGGCTGCGCGCTGGTGTCGACGGTCTGGGTCTGGGTGACTCGGTAGCGACCGCTTCGGCGTCGCACTAAGCGAGCCGCCCGTAACGCCTCTAGAGCGCGCTCAGTAGCGGTGTTGTCGGCGTTCAACGCGCGTGCAATGGCATCAGCGTCCATGGGGCCAGGATGAACGGCGAGCACCTGGAGGATGCCCTCACTCCACGGGTGCTCCCAGGCCACGCGTCTCGCGGCATCGCGGGCGCGCCAAGCGGCTTGGATGCTCGGGACATTGTCATTGCCTACCCACTCGGCAACCAGGTCCTCTCCGCGTCCAGTCATCGCGTGAACCAGCGTCAACAAGTCGGGAAGGCGCGGCTCGGCTCGACCACTCAACCACCGCCCGACCTGGTGAACACTGGCGCCACTCTCAGTGGCGATGTCTTCGCGGCGTTGGTCGCCCTGAAGCGAGCGCAGCCACGCTGCTGTGTCGCCCGGGTCCATGGGCTCGGCGTGAAAGGCCATCAGTGCTGCAACGGCATCGACGCCGACGGCCTCGGAAGCGGCGAGTGTGCGTGGCAAGGTGGGGAAGCGCCGGCCGTTCTCCCAAGCAGCAACGGTCGCAACCGAAATACCTACTTTTCGAGAGAAGGCTTCTTGTGAGCGTGAACCCCGGATGGCTCGTAATAGTTCTTGACTGATGGTGTTCCACACCCTGACACCATCGCACAAGATTGCTCAAAAATGCAAGGTATTTTGTACGGTTCTGTATGGGTTTGCCCGTGACAGCCCTCCGCTGTCGGGACATAGTGGAGGTGGGCATAGGAGGAATACATGAACCGCATCACAGCACTCATCACCATATTGGCCGTCACCGGCTGCGACCCGGACGCCATCGACAACCCGGACGCCATCGACAACCCGGACGTCATCGACAACCCGGGGATTGAGCCCGGCACCGAGGGGAGCGGTGAGGAGGGCCGGGTACCGGTCGCATCGATGGGGGGGCAGTCCGGCAGTGAAGACATCCTGAGCTGCATAGAGATCAGCAGGATTGCCGTGAGCGACCCGTCGGTGGCTGCTGTTGGAGCGACCACTGCCGGACAGGTCCACTTGGACAGCCTCGATGGCGTCTACACCGGGCTATTCGACAACGGTGTTGGCGATCCCGAGGCCATCACGGTGACCCTAGAGGCAGACCCCGTCAGCCTTGAATTTGTCGTCTACCATGACGACTTCACGACCCAAGGTGCGGATGACGACGCGTGTTTCGACCAATACGAGGTCGACCTTACGCTGACGATTCAATCGGGTACATCTGTCGATGAAGTCATTGCCACGACTGGCACCGGAAACCGGGATGACGACTGGTCAACCGTCTACGCCGGGCTGTGGGACCAGGATGTCACCGGAGACCTCGAACCGAGAACCTTCGATCTGGCGACCGCCGCCAACCCTTGGTTGTTCATCAACCTCAGCAACACGTCCACATCGGACCTGTCACTGGCTTGGTTCGACGACGTGAACCGCAGCGATACCGAAATGTCGGTCATTGATGTCTTCGACCGCGTGGCCCTGACACTTCAGTAGGCTGTATGTGAGCGGGAATGTTTGTTCTGTGAAGGGTGATTCTCCCTAGGGGCTGGCGTAGGGTGCGCATGTAAGCAGAAGCCTACATGCGCTTATTCCTGAGGGCCTTCCTTGCCTTACTGGGGTGTCCCGACCCCTCACTAGACACCGGTGATGACCCAGCGACGGACTGCACTTCCGACTCCGACCCTTCTTAGGGAGAGAAACCAGAGCATTGGTGGCGTCGTTCTTCCACTAATGGATGGCGCTATCGCTGGGCGTTTTGCCGATGTTTGGTGTGGAAGGGAGCGGTGTGCTCGCGCTTTCGTTTGGGGAAAACTGACTTCACAGGACTCCTCTTGTTGCGGACGGCGGATTCGCGGTGATCTCGGAGGTCGAAGGTGCGATTGCGCGCATAGCACCATGCGAAGCCGAGGTGTGTGAGGTGAGCGAAGGGCATGAGCTCGGTGCCGCGTCTTGGCTTGACCCCGCCACAACGAATCCGCCTGTTGACCTGTACGGCTTGATTGCCACTGTTGGCGGCCGCTCGGTCACCCGCGTGCCTGCTGGAACGGCTGTGGAGCTCCATGCGGACGGAATTGACGACTAAGATGGTGCCACCATCGTCTACTATGATGAGAGGGGCGTTGAACTTGAGAGCGGGGACGGCCAAGCGGTGGCGGTCGTTACAGCGGACACTCCGCTGCGGGTTGTTGGCATCGCTCGCGATGGGTTGGGTAGCGACGATGTCGCCTCGCTGACGGTCTTTCCCGACAGCTTGCCGTCGTCTTTGGTGGCAACCATCCTAGACGAAGAGGGCGCGCCTATTGAAGGTGTCGTCATCGGCGGACTGTGCGGTGAGCCGCAGTTGACTGACGAGCGCGGTTTCCTCTCTTTCACAAACGTGGCGCTTGGAAAGGGACTGGTTCTCACCGCGTCCCACCCCGACTACATGCCAACTACCGTGCACCTGACTCGGGAAGAAGGCGAGATTACCGCTATGCTCGGCGCGTCTGAGGTCATCGTCTTTGACCCCGCCGAAGGTCA
>JBLHSN010000298.1:0-7430 GCA_047626195.1 Myxococcota bacterium | reverse complement strand
GGCGGATGCCATGGTCTCACGCAACGTCTTCATTGGCGCGAACAGCACCTTCCAAGAAGACCTCTATGTTGGCTACGCCAGCAGCATCGGCAGCGGTGTACAGATGGTGTCTCTGTACACTGGGGCCAGGGCCGTTTTGGGTGGGGAAGGGCCTGAGGACGAGGTCACCGTGGGGTGTACCAAGCTGCTCATGGCGCGCGCTTCCCGAGTGGCCGCACAAGCGCCCTACACGATGTTGTGCAACGACCCGGACAGCCTTGGCATCATCCTGGGACCACAGGTCGCGGTCGAGCCCGGAGTGACCTTCGGTGGAGGTGTGCGCGTACGTAAGGGGGCACACATAGGCCAGAGATCAACGATTGCAAGTGGGGTTCGTATCGGTCGTGACGCGTGCATCGGGGACAGTTCAGACCTCGCAAGTGACACGAGAATCGGTGCCATGGCGCGCACAAGTCAGGACAGCATCGTAACTTCCAGTACCCGGATTGCGCGAGCCGAAGAGGTTGGCGAAGACGCCGAGCAGTGCGGGGTGTGGCCCAACGGCGAGCCCACCGCGCGCTCAGATACATCCGAGTCGGGCTACCCCATCTTTGCGACGGAAGGCGCTACCGACCCTGACCCTGGCAGCAAGCCGCCCCTTTACCTTCAAAGAGGCATTTCCACCGTATGCGGCGGCAATGAGGTGCTGTTTTACGGACTGGACGACAACACATCGAATGTGGGCTCGCAGCGCAGCTCGTCGTTCCGCGAGCTCGACCTCATCAGCGGCAGCGAGATTGTTCACACGACGCGAACACCGGGAATCGGCAGTATTGGTGTCTCCCCTGACTTAGCGAGCGTGTATGTCGGCTACACCACCAACGGTACAAGCGCTGAGCCCGACATCCGGGCACGTAATCTTCGTGTGTACAAGACCGACCTGCTCAACGGCGTCGAGACCGACATCCTGTCCACAACGATAGCCGGACACCAGCGTTCCCCTGCCGACATCATCGTCACTGATGCCACCACCTATGTAATGGCCTCGGGTGGCGGCTTCAGCAGTGGGGCAACATCGGCGGTCATCGCCATTGACCGTAGGACCGATTCATTTACGATAGAGCGCACGATAGTGCCGGGGGAGAGTCCGCGGGCCTTCCTGGCATCGCCATCGGGCGAACACTATTGGTTGAACCCGGGCCTGCTGGTTCGTTTGGAACCAGAGGGCTCAACCACGACCTTCGATATCTCCGACCCCAACGATTTCTACAGCTTTGAGACCGGTGCGTTTGGCCCAGATGGCATTCTGTACTTGGCCGAGACCGGATTCGACTTTGATGACGAAGGGAACTTCATCATGCCATCGCGGATTCGCAAGTACGACGTAGAGACCGGCGAGTCGTCCCTCTTCATCGACACCATCAACGGGCAGTCCTTCTACCCCTACCACTTAGAGGTCGACTGCGACGGCGACGTATGGGTGGGTGTCCAGGACATGGTCGGCAATAATCCACCCATGATCTACGAGATCACCGCTGATGGGACGGAAGAGACGCTGCGACTGGCTTCCCCAACCCCACAGATCGAATTGGGAAAATTCGCCCTTGGTCCACAGCAGTAGCGCTTACGAGGGGCCGGGTCTGCCGGCGCGCTGGACCGTTTTCAAGAGTCCTGCGCAATGTCACAAAACCACAATCGGTAGCCAAGTCCACGCCTCGCTTCGATTGTGAGGTCTGTCCGCCAATAGAAGCTGTCGAACATTCCGAATGACCTGCTTGAGGTTGTCAGAGGACGGGCGCGGACTGTCCCACGGCATCATGGTGAGCAGCTCGATGGACGGGATGAAACCGCGGGCAGTGGGAGCACGGCCCATCTCGGTCCGATGGCGGCTGCAGCAGCACCTGGAGCAGCACCTGGAGCACGCTGTACCGGAGCAACGACGGCTGACACTTGCGGCCCAAGAAGACGGCAAAGCCCCCACCGCCGCGCTCAGGCTCATACAACTGAATCTGACGTTCCACGGCATGCACTGAGGTGAGTTCCGGTTGAGCACGGCCCACCGATGGCGTGATACCCGCCATCGAACACGTCAAATGGGTCGCCGTGCCGCTCTACGAGTGCCAACGTGCTCTGACTCCGCGCAAGCAGTGCCTCGTCTGGCCCTCTCCGCACCGCTAGCCACTGCGAGGCCAGCAAGAAATCGGCGTAAAGTGGTGTGGTTTGGTCGAACGTCTGAAGCCCACGCTCGATCTCGACCTCCGCCTTGGAGACCTCGCCCATTACCGTATACGCACGCACGAGCTTGTGTCGAATCATCAGTGCTGACGCACCGGTTGGCGAGAGTTCGGCCCGAGTGGCGTGGAGCCTCTGGAAGTACCTGTGCACGTCTCGTCCCATACACGAGGTCCACAGCGATGCCACCAACTCCACGGCCTCTGGTCAGCGAGGTACCACAAGCCAACCGTGGGCCGCGATGAGATTCTCCAGCCCTCGATACAGCGCAGGGCCCGCCCCTGGGTCTGTCTCATATGCCTCCGTCCACCGGCGCCCCGATTCAACCGCCCAGGTGCTGTGGCGACCTCGGACCCCCTCCAGACTGGGGTGGTCTTGGGCCAGGGCAAACTCTCGCACACTCGCGAACAAACCCAGTCGGACCCGCTCGTCGGCCGGCCAGATTCGCAGCATCGACTTGTCGAAGAGAGAGCGAATGACGGTGACGGGGTCCGCTCCAACTCGAATGACTCCCTGCGACCTCCACCGGGCCGCCTCCGACGAACGCACAGAACTGAACCAGAACGCTGCGCTCGTGTTCGGAGAGAAACTGCCACGGCCAGCGGATGGTGTGGGTCAGGGTCTGATGTCTTGCTGGGGCGCTGGAACGACCGAGCGTTAGGCTGTTAAAACGGCACGATAGGCAGTCCCACAGCGGGGTACGACGCAGCATTCAGGCGGACGTGACGCGCAGGTCGAAGTCCTAGAGATTCCCGACGTCTACCAGGCGATGGACCCGGAGCTCATCGACCTGCTGCGCGAGCGGGTGGAGCCGGTGTTGGAAGACGTCCTCGGCTAAGTGGGCGAGTCAGTCCACATCCCACCGACGGCGACCTCCGTCACAGCGGCGTTTCACGTGGCGTCGTAGACCAGCACCAACCCGTCGTGCAGCTCGACCACAAGATCGATGGTGTACTCATTCATCTAATGGCCATCAAAATGCATGCAGTGCTGTAGCCGACAATCGGCCTTCTCCGCAGCCATATTCCATCAAGCTGACTCACCAAATTGCACGCAGTGACCGGCCGAAAGAGTGGCTAGACCCAAGTTATTCCCGCGATTCAATAAGCTCCAATGCCCGAACAACGCACACATCATCCAAGTCCGTGAAGTCCAAGTAGCTCTGCGGTGCTCCAACCCAGAATGTCCGGCAGTCCACGTGAAGGTCTCGGCCCCACATCTCCACATTGGTGAACAGGCCAATCGTCAGAATCATAGGCACAAATCGCGTAATCAATACGAGCGCAGTCCCAAACCCCAGGAACAGTGCCCAACCAGAACGTAGACGGCTCAGGACTGCGTAGGACAGCGGCAGTGTCACCAGCAGGGCCACTCCAAGGTCGACGAGCAGCGGAACTAGCGCAATCCACCGTTCTCCAGAGGACGTACCGGTGTATCCATAAGCCGGGAGAGGAAACCCAAAACTGGGTACACCCCACTCTAGACCGACAGAGCGCATGGTCACCCGGCCAACGACCACAATGGTGAGCGAAACGCCCAAGACAATGGAAGCGACGAGCACTCGGTAGAATCGCCTTTCCGGTATCTCTTCCATGCGTGCCACCTCCTTAGGCAGCCAGCCGTATTCCCAAGATCAATGCACAGATGTGCACGAACGCATGAGATACGCACAAGGTCCAAACATCCCAGAAACGGGCTCATCTCCTAGCCACGTTGCCGGGCACCCACATCAACCCAATCAATGTTCGTCTTTCGGCTCTCTCCGCAGCACATACCGTACCGAAATCGCCGCAGACCACACCTTCGTCGCCATGCCACCTACGACCAACGGCGCGCGAATCTGGGCATTTATACCCCATTTATTGCCCACACCGATCGTCGCACCGCCGGTCGCTGCAAGCTCTCTCATGGGAGGCGTCAGTGTGGGGTGACTGCCCTCCATCTGCTCGGAGGCAGACAGGCCCAGCCATGGCACAACCGCACCAAAACGCCGAGCCCCACGCAAATCGGCGCGTAAGAACGGACCTTGAAGACGACCGTCCCAGCCCCGGTACACCGGAAGGCGGGCGGAGACGGACGGGAGTACCAGCCAGGTGGCTCCCAGAGCGGCGTTGACAGACAAGCGCGGATCAACCGAGGCCGTAGACAGCGGGGTGAACGTAAAGGCACTACCCACACCACCCGTAGGGATCGACAATCCGGCGCGCACCGTCACCACAGCTGTCGGCTTAGCCACTGCACGGTACACAGCGTGAAGGGTGGCGTCACGCGAGTCCAGCGTGCCATCCGTACGACGTTGCACGCCAAATCCGGCGTCTACACCCCACCGACCCGTGGCCCAGTATTCACCGCGCACGGAAGCCATGCCCACAACAAGATCTGGACCTACACCCGTCCACAACCCCAGCTGAATGGCCCCTTGTTTGCCCTCAAGCGGGGCGTCGACATCGGTTCTCCCGACCGGGAGAGTGCTATCGCTTCAACCACTTCATTGAGCCTGCGCCGGCAGTGCAGCGAAGGTCAGGAAGGCGAAGGTCGAGAAGGAGACAAATACGTTCATCTGGATAGCCTAGCCTGCGCAATGCGCGGCGATGTCAGGGCTTGTACTCAAATGCCCACGCGACCTTCTGGGCTGCGGGGAGCGACGCAAGGTTCAGTGCGTTGTTCGGGTCCAACACATCTTGAATCTGGAAGGCATACCAGCCAGGTTCCAAGCTCTCGGTCGGCACAACCCGGTAGGCGTCCCGGCTGCGCATCGGCGCCAGCTCAAGATTGATGACGCCCGTGGAGGTGTACAGATTAGCGTCTGCCTCTTCGGTGCCGAAGGGACCTGAAATCTCAACTTTGGCGGAGTAGGTCAGCTTGTGCAGCTCTAGGCCGAGACGGGTGACCTCTTCTAGGCGCAGTTCTGTCTGAAAGATGACCTCGAACGGCGTACGTCCGGCAGTCACCGGGATGGCCTGCAGGCCACTGACCTTGGACAGTTCGTTGCCAATGACTTGGACGGACGCGGGGTCGAGCTTCTTGTAGGCGGTCTGACCAACCACGTAGAAACCACGCTCTTGCGGGCGGGGGTACAGCGCGATGTTCGGCGGTACCACTGTGCCGTCTTCCGCCGCAACCACAACGACTTCGTCTTGGACGTAGCCGTCTTTCCCAACGCGAAGAGTCATGGGGTAGGTCGGATTTTCGACCGCGAAGTAGCCATGGTCGTCAGCGGTGAGGTTTGTACCATCGATCAGTATGGTCGCCCCAGCAACCTGAGCGCCCCAGATGTCGAGCACCTGTCCGTCGAGTGTGGCGGGTGCGGTCTCTCCGCAGGCCATCAGCACAGCGGGAAGCGCCAGAATAGCCAAAAATCGCGCGGTCATATCAGCTCCGATGCGTCAGACGCGCGGCTATAACGCATTGGTCCGAACCTACCGCTGGTCCCCTGCGTCCCAGTTGTCGTTCATGGTCCCCCCGCCGTCGTCGGTGCACTCAGCGACCCCTTGTGACAGCTCGCACACGTCATCACAGTCCGTCCACCCTTCCCAGCGAGAGTCGATGCAGCGCTCTACGGAGTCGCCATCCTCGGAACAGCGCTCTAGGTCGTTCTGGCATTCATCCGAGGTGCTTTCCCCAGGTCAGCAAGCCAACAACGTGCCCAACCCCACACACACCACAAGACTTCTCGACATCGCATTGCCTACCAGCCGGCCGTTTATCAGGCAACGCCCACCGGTCAACCTACGCAGCTTCCGTAAACCAATGGTCCAGCGTGCCGTCTTCCAGCTCCCCCATCGCGTGCTCCACAAAGTCACGCCAAGTGGTCCACTGCTGAAGCTTCACCGCATCCGCCACCGTGGCATCCCTCTCAAGCCTCGTTGTGAGTTTCGGGATTTCGCGGTCCACCGCCCACTCCCGCAATTTCTGCATGAACGCATGGGCGACGACGACGGCATCTTCTGGCGAAACCTCACCGGTCGCTCCGTCCTCAAACAGGCTCATGATGCGCCGCGGAATGCGGAAAGCCGGCCACGAATAGGCAGTAAGGACAGCTTGCCGACCTCGGCAAAGCGCTCGACCATGCGGTAGCCAATCCGCGCCAAGTCATGCAGGCCGCGCAGACGGGCCAACATAAACAGCAGCTCCTCGTCGTCCGGATGCTCGCGTCGCGAGGCTTCTAGCACCTCAATTGCTTCGCCAAACCGTTCGACAGCACGCCCGACCAGGCGTAACTCCCGTTCGCGGACAATGCGTCGAACAATTCCCCATACGTCAGTGTCGGCACTATAATGACGCTTTCGATCATCTAGTTTCGCTGCGCGGTGGACGAGGCCCCACTGACCCAATTCGGCAAGGGCCATGGACACAGCACCCGCCGAAAGACCGGTCAACTTGGCGATCGTGTCCGCCGGTAATGGGCCGGGGGACAAATACAGAAGCGTCCAGATGCGCCCCATAGATGCCTTGAATCCCCAAAACGAAATCAGCTCGCCCATGGTCTCCGCTGCTAGACCAATGGCGCGTGCACGAGCATCTTCAGGTGTGTCTGCCACAGGACCTCCACGACACCCCTTCACATACCTTTTGTCGCTTCGCATCACTTTCTTCAAAAGAGATTGAAATGAAAGCCGGCCGTGGATACCTGCATGGCACACGGAGACCAACATGAGCGTGTCTGCACAGACCCCGACTCTTCCTGGAGGCGTGGCTACACGTCGTCAACCCGCTGGTTTAGCAGCGGGAGCGCCGTTATCCGTCATCAACGGACCCGTAGCTGCCATGAAGCTGGTAGCACCGGAACTCGCCCAAGCCGAAGTGAAGCTGCGCGAATTGGTCATCTCTGATGTTGCCGCCGTGCCCACCGTCGCCGGCTACCTGGTGAACGCTGGTGGAAAGCGTTTCCGTCCCGCGCTGACTGCCCTTGCGTCTCGCACCATTGGGTACGAAGGCGATGTCGTCTCGCTCATGTGCGCAGGCGAGATGCTTCACATCGGCTCGCTCCTACATGATGATGTCGTCGACGGCGGCAATGAACGCCGCGGACGTCCGGCCGCTCATACGGTGTGGGGAAATCCCGTCGCTGTTCTATCGGGCGACTTCTGCTTGGCACGCTCGGTCCTTCTTGCAGCAGAAGCCGGTGGGCACCGTGTCGTCACAGAACTTGGTCATGCCATCACCCGCATGGCTGAAGGCGAGGTCCTACAGCTTCAGCGCGCACACGACCTGTCGAC
>JBLHSN010000297.1:0-7503 GCA_047626195.1 Myxococcota bacterium | reverse complement strand
AGGCCAGTGCAATGCCCTTACCTGTGGATGGTGAGCGTGTGCCGCTGGTGACGTGGCCAATGCGTTCGTCACCCACGTAGATGTCCATGTCGTCGCGGGGAATGCGCTTGTCGGTGACCACAATGCCCACCAGGCGTTCGGTGGCTTGGCCCTTCTTCGCGGCCAACGCATCGCGACCAATGAAGCCGCCCTCTTTGTCCATCTTGATGGTCCAGCCAAGACCGGCCTGCCATGGCGTGGTCTCGTCGTTGAGCTCGTGTCCGTACAAGCAGTTGCGGGCTTCGAGACGCAAGGTGTCGCGTGCTCCAAGTCCACAGCTAACCAGGCCAGTCGCGGGAGCAACGGTCTGGATGGCGTCCCAGACGGCTTGAGCCTGGGCCGCAGGAATGAAGAGCTCAAAGCCATCTTCACCGGTGTAGCCAGTACGTGCGACCAGCACATTAGACGCAGCGCCAACGAACCGCTCGGTGAACGTTCGGTCGGCTTGCTCGCGAATCGCTTCGCCACACAAGTAGGCCATGACATCGACCGCTTTAGGTCCCTGAATCGCGAGCTGTGCCCAGTCATCGCCTTCGTCGGTCAGCTGAGCATCATCGTGCGTCCAGTTGGCCTCGAACCACTCGCGGTCTTTGTCGCGGTTGGCGGCGTTGACGCACACCAAGAAGTCATCTTTGGCCAAGCGGTAGGCGTAGACATCGTCGACCACGCCGCCGTCCTTGTTCAGCAGCATATGGTAGCTTGCACCACCAATCGCCATGTCCACGATATCGCCAGACAAGAGCTGCGACAGCTGTGCGGCGGCACCGGTCCCTTTCACCCGCAGCTCGCCCATGTGCGACACATCGAACAGACCGGCTGCGGTGCGTACGGCATTGTGCTCTACGGTGATGCCCTGCGGGTACTGCACGGGCAGCTCGAACCCGGCGAATGGGACCATTTTGCCGCCGAGGGCGACGTGTTGCTCATAGAACGGTGTGCGACGAAGCATGGAGCCTCCAAGCCCTTTAGGGGCGACTCGATTGGCGTCGCTCACTGGCGACGAGAGTGTTGCGCATCAGCATCGCGATGGTCATGGGACCCACACCACCGGGGACCGGCGTGATGGCGCCGGCGACCTGTGCGACGGCGTCCGTATCAACATCTCCGCACAGAGTGCCGTCTGCAAGACGGTTGATTCCGACGTCGACGACAACGGCTCCTGGGCGAACCCAGTCGGCACCCACCATCTTCGGCTTTCCGACAGCGGCGATCAGGACATCCGCTTCGCGAGTGAACCGCTCAGGATTCTTCGTGCGGCTGTGGCAGATTGTGACCGTTGCGTTTGCTTGTTCAAGCAACCGGGCGATGGGGCGCCCCACAATATTGCTGCGGCCCAGAACGACCGCATGTGCGCCGGACAACTCTGCACCTGCCGCTTCGATAAGGTGCATGCACCCTGCTGGCGTACACGGGACCAACAGCGGACGACCGACGGCGAGCAACCCAGCACTCGCAGGCGTCAGGCCATCCACATCTTTGTCCGGGTGAATGCGCTCGAGCACAGCATCGGAGTTCAAGTGACTCGGAAGTGGTAGCTGAACCAGAATACCGTCGACCGACCCATCCGCATTCAAGTCATCGATGAGCGCGTGAAGATCGGCCTGGGTAGTCGCAGCCGGCAGAGTCAGCTGCTGGTGCTCAAAGCCGAGACGGCCCGCAACAATGCCCTTGCGCCGGACATACACTTCAGAAGCCGGGTTTTCCCCCACAAGCACTACCGCCAGTCCCGGCGGACGAGGCAGTGACATGGCGCGCTCGCGAGTGGCTCGGTTGAGCCCCTTGGCCACCTGGCGACCATCGATTCGTACGGCGCTCAAGAGTCACTACTGGTGCTGCTCTTCGACTCACTCTTGGGCGAGCTTTTCGAGTCGCTCTTAGCCGCGGTGTTGCTCGGACCGCTGTAGCCGTCCTTGTACCAACCGCCGCCTTTCAGCGAAAAGGAAGCAGCACTGACCTGCTTCTTGACGTCCACAGCGCCGCATTCTGGGCACTCTGGCTTGGGGTCCGACAAACGCATCAGCTTCTCAAATCTGCTGGAGCAGGACTCGCAGACGTATTCGTACAGTGGCACAGCGCCTCCCTTAGTTGCGAGCCGATATAGGTTCGCGCACGAGCCCTGGCAAGATGCCAATCCACCCTTTGCGGAGCCCCCCATCGAGCTAACCGCCCCGCTGCTGATTCTCCCCCTCGGACTCCTAATTTGGGGCTGGATACCTGCGCTTGCTGGCGTGGCTGTGCAAGCGGCAGACACCGGAGAACACTTTCGACTCGCGCGGAAGACGGTAGCGGTTGTAGCCCGCGAAGGAGCGGTTCGGAGCTTAGTACGCCTGCTCAGGCCCTTCGGTCGGGACGGTGACCCGGTGCGTACAGAAGTGGCCGAACCCAGAAATGGGGCGCTCCCGGTGTTGCTGGTCCCCTCGCCCCCAGCAAATCGCGCGGCAATGACCTTTCTAGCCATGTTTTTGACTCATCGCGGCCTGCCGTGGGTGCACAGCATCAATGTTGGCAAGGGCACTACGCTTGACGCACAGGCGACGACTATCGCCGAGAAAGCAGCTAAATTAGCCCAGTGCGCCGGAGTCGATAAAATTGACGTCGTTGCCCACGGGATCTCGGGCTTAGCTGCCGCCTGGTGGATTCGACACTTAGGCGGAGACGCCCACGTCCGACGACTCATCACCATTGGCACACCGTGGTCCGGAACCCGCATGGCGGTCTTCCAGCGCGGGACTCTCGCACGTACTCTGCTACCAGGCGCCGCTATCCTAGACGACCTGTTGCCACAGAACGTGCCAACCATCGCTATTGGCTCTCCAACCGATCCATTCGTCGTCCCCTCGTGCAGCGCCCACCCCGAAGGCGCCGTCTCTGTGGTGCTCGATGGCGCTGGACACACCGACTTGCTCATCTCTGCCCGCGCCTTTCGCGCGGTCTTTACTGCTCTGTCAGAACCCATGGGCGACAGCTTGCCCGCGGAGGTCTCGTGACCGTTGGAGTCAACAAACGCTTACTGGTCGTCACCGGAAAGGGCGGCGTAGGCCGCTCAGTTGTGACCGCTGCTCTGGGCATTGCGGCAGCCAATGCCGGTCGAACCACCACAACAGTCGAGTTCGATGGCCTGTCCTCGGTCGCGCAGCTACACGGGCTGAACGGGCGCAAATTCGACCCACGCGTGGTCACACCAAACCTCGACACCATGTCGCTAACGGTGATGGAGTGCCTGGGTGACTTTGGCCGTCGCGTACTGAAGATTGGCGCTTTGGTGCGCGTGGTCTTCCAGAACCGCATCGTGCGCGCCCTGGTCGATGGTGTTCCTGGAATCCACGACCTTCTGCAGCTCGGGAAGCTGCGCAATCTTCTCGCCGAGCCCCTTCCACGCGACCGAAAGTACGACCTCGCCATCTTGGATGCGCCGGCCACCGGACACGGACTGACCTTGCTGGATTCCGGTCTGACCATGGCCGAGCTGACCCGGGTGGGCCCGCTCCACGAAGAAGCCAACCAGATTGAAGCGTGGCTTGGAAGTAGCGATCTGACCGGCATCGTCATCGTGACTCTTGCCGAACGCCTACCGGTGCAAGAAGCGCTAGAGCTACTCGACAACTTGGGCGACAAGCGCGCTCAAGTCGTCGCCGTCGTCCTCAACCAGACTCAGCTTACGAGCCAGGATGTGGCGGCCACGGATGCTCTACAGGACGCGGTCCGCCTAGCTGGCCGAGACGACTTGGCCGGGCTTCTCGACCGAGACCGTGCGGTGGCTCACCGGCAACAGCAAGCGGCTGGCGTGTTGCGCAACGGGCTCGAGGAGCGCGGATTGACCGACGTCAACCTCATCGTCCTACCCAAGCTGCGGACCCCTGTGAATCGAAGCGGAATCCAGACCCTCGCCGGCCACATGGAGGTGTTCGATGGCTAAGGCTATTCACATCTGTTGCGGTGTCGGAGGGGTCGGAAAGACCACCACTGCCGCAGCACTTGCCGTTGGACTCGCACGGCAAGGAGAGCGCGTTGCGGTAATGACGATCGACCCCGCACGGCGCCTCGCTGACGCCCTTGGGGTGGAGCTCAGCAACGACCCCCAGCCCGTTCAAGGAGTCGAAGGCTTGTGGGCGCTAATGCTGGATCGAAAGCAGACCTTTGACCAGGTTGTACGACGCTACGCGCCAGATAGTGAGACGGGCGACCGGCTCATCGCCAACCGCTACTATAACGCTGTCAGTACCCGCCTTTCCGGTAGCCAAGAGTACATGGCCATGGAGAAGCTTCTAGCTCTCGACGACGACCCACGTTTCGACACCATCGTTGTTGATACGCCGCCTACCCGCCATGCTTTGGACTTCCTCCGTGCACCGGAACGCGTGCGCAGCGTGCTCGACAAACGAGTGCTGGGAGCCGTGGTCAATCCGTCTGGAGGCGGTCTGTTCTCACGCGCCAGCAAACGCGTCTTGGGCGTCGTCTACAAGATGGCCGGAGACTCGGTCCTGATCGACTTAAAAGAGTTCTTCGGACTGCTCGGCGGCTTGTCGCAAGGCTTCCGCGACCGTGGTGCGAAGGTCCGCACTCTGCTCGGAAAGACCGAGACGCTGTACTGGCTCGTCCTCGGTGCCAACGACCCGGGTCGCGACGATGCCTTCGAGTTCTTGGCCACGCTGAAGACCGAGAAGCTTCACATTGGTGGCATCTTGGTGAACCGCGTGACGCCCACGCCAAACCCAGACCCCGTCCCGGACCTACCGGCGCCTGAGAGCGTCGATGCCACAGTCTGGTCGGAGCACCTCGCCGCACTACGCACCCGTCACCAAGAATCGGTCAGTCTGGCCAAGACGCAAGAACTGGCGCTGTCCGAAGTAAATCTGCGTAGCGGTCCAGCTCCGATGCTTCGGGTCGCTGACCGCCCAGACGGCGTGCAGAACCTTAGCGACCTCGCCGAGATCGGCGACGAGATTGTCCGCTCGATCCGGTAGCGCTCCGGACGATCTGACCAACGTCAGGCCGACCTCAACGCTAGCGGTTGCGGAGAGACAGGCTCGACAGGCGCCAAAGCCTATTCGAAGCGAACTTCGCTCATACACATGTCGTTGTACTCACGACCTGCGGTCACACCGGTCAGCGACAAGGTCACCGAGCTCGTTGCGCGCGGGGTGAACTCGGCGGTCTGCATCATGATTGTGGGCTTGACCTGGATGGTCTCGGTCGAACCATCAGAGAAGGTCAGCGTGGCGGCGTTGGCACGGTTTGCAGCCATCCACAGGCGAAGGCTCGAGCCGATGCCATTGATCATGTGGACCTTGGAGATCGTGGGGTTTCCCGCCAAGGTGAACTCAAGGGTCTCGCCAGTGCCGTCGCCGTCCGTTCCTTCACACCACATGGTGTCGGTGATGCCGTCTTGCACGTTGGCAGTCTCGTAGTTGCCGTCGCCGTCTGCCGGAAGCACCGAGCTAGCGATGATGGCGCTTGCGGGCTTCTCGATGCCGGCCGTGGCATCGAATACCTGGACCTCGGAGATTCCGGTGTCGAGCCAAGTGGTGCCGTTGTGGACTGACTTCACCCGGACTTCAACGGTGGTCGTGCTGACCGCTGCAGGAAGCGCAAACTCTTGGGCGACCATCTCGTCAGCCATTGTGAAGGCTTGGATAGAGCCATCTGAGAAGCGGAACTCAATGTCCTTGGGCCGGTTCGCGCGGGTCCAGTACTCATGGGAGTTCCACATGCCGCCCCAAACCTTGACCTTCTGGACAGAGGTCTCTGCAGGAAGGGTCATACGAACCCAGCTGCCAAGGCCAGAGCCATCGGCGCCTTCCACCCAAGATGTGGCGACCTTACCGTCCATCACGTGGTTGGCTCCGTACGTCTCGTTGCCCTCGGGTGGGTAGGTCGTGCTCGCCTCGGCGCTGGAAGCGTCCAAGCGGCTGGCACTCGCGCTCGCCATGGTGAGTACGGAGCAGGCCAGAACGGTCAGGCTGGTCTTCATGAAGGTCCCCTTGAATTTATTGGTCAGGGCGCCTGTATCGCGCTCGCTGTCGATGTGTCATGCGGACGCCAGACCCGTAGGCGCGCCCTCGTAATCCCTAGGCGGTCTAATTTGTGCACAGCCCACGAAAGTCTAGAAGCTACCCACGGCTGCGGCACGTATGCCGCTGAAGCCGGGAAGTACCCGGCACTGGCCGCCCGCACAGCGCAATCCTTCCTTCTGAGAACCACCGAACAATTTCAGTGTCAGAGCATCGGAAGGTTTGACCTGTATTTCGAGCGCGCCGTACAGCGCCTCGGTAATGTTGCCTTTGCTGCCGACGAGCGGATTGTTGGTGAAGTCGGTGTACCAAATGATGGCCCAGTCCGACCCGTGAAGCGCGGAGATGGAGCTTGTGAACTCGACATAGTCTTCTTGCTGCAGTGGGTTCACACCCCAGCGGAACCATTCGCCCTGCCCGGCAACATCCACATGCAAGTGATGGCCAACCGGGAACTTAATGTCGAGGTCGGTATAGAACTGGCGGTCCACACCCGACTCATTTCCGTCGCGAATGTCATTGCGGTAGCCCACGTTTACGATGGCCGCGGTCTCGCCTGGAAACCACTCAATGCCGACGAACGGGTGGACGATGGTCTCTGGCACCGCGTTGAAGTGCAACGGACCGGTGTCCCAATCGCGGAAGATGCCGATTGACGCGTAGGGGGTGAGTCTTCCAGGATCAGCCGCCCAGTCGACTCGCAGACGCCCACCAGCAGTATCGTCGCTGTTGACGGCGCCCGAGCTGTCTTCGGTAATGGCCAGATCGTACTCAAGTGTTGGGGCGATGGCGAGCTCGTATTGCTCGTCCCCGAGTGGCCCGTTGAGGGTCTCGGTGTTCAGGTAGCGCTTGCCCTCAAACTGCCACGTGGTGGCACCGATGTAGGCAGTGGCCGACGCGTAAGCGGCGTAGCCCCAATCATTTTCGTTCGGCGTAATGAGATCACCGGCCCCGTAGTAAAAGGCATCTGCCTCTGCCATCCAGTCAATGCCGCCCACACCATACAGCTCTGTCGACGCTCCAGCGACCACCGCATCAGGCCCGCCGAGCTGTGAGAACGAGGGTCCAAATCCAGCGTCTTGGACGTAGTCAACCATGACCGCATGAGCACCCACAGCCGCGGGACCCAGGCCGTAGCGGTCGACGCGTACGCCAGCCACCAAATGACGACGGTCGCCCATGATGTCTAGGTTTGGGTTGTCTTGGAAGACCTGCTGACGGTTCAGCTGCCCAACGAGTGCCACGACATCCCACAGGTCCGACGAGTAGGTGACTCGGGCGCCCTGGATCGACGAGTCAATGTCCACCTGAGGATTGCGATTGACTGACAGAGCCACGCCATTTCCAAAGGTCGCGTAGAAATCGCCGAGGGTGACTTCAACATTGCCACTGTCAAAGCTGACTGACAGCTTCTCGGGGTTGATGTACAGGAAGTTCGGCAGTGGCGCGTAGG
>JBLHSN010000296.1:0-7540 GCA_047626195.1 Myxococcota bacterium | reverse complement strand
CCTTCGAGCGCGACAATAGCGTCTAGTGACAGGCCTTCAATGTGGTGCAGAACTACGCACCGCCGCTGGTCGGCTGGAAGCTTGGGTAGGGTGTCTTCGAGCTGCTGGCGCCGGGTGTGAGCGTCGAGGGCGTCGTCAACAGCAACGGGTGTATCCGCACGGTCTCGGGGTTCAACAACCGGACCACGGACAGTCCGGCGACGGTGTCGGTCGATGAGTAGGCGACGGGTCACCGTGCGCAGCCACGTCGAGAAACTCCCGCTACCTGCTGGGTCAAAGCGATGGACGCGAGTGAGAACGCGCTCCCATACGTGCTGGTAGGCATCTTCAGGCTCGGGGTCGAGACGCCGGCACAGACTCCAAACCACGGGGCCGTAGGCGCGCACGAGTGCGTCGGGGTCCATGGCATTGGGGTCTTCGATGGGTCGGCTCACCATCAGCAGAGTGCCTCCACATGACTACACGCGTGAGTCGACAGCCGGGTTCCCGTTTTCTTAGCGGGTGCCTGACTACTCTGCGTAGTGCCGCCAGCCTTGGGTGTAGTACCGCGCCAGCGCCGCGTTGCTCAGCCGATTTACTTCGACATCTCGACGCTGCAAGTCACGAGGAAACTGGAACATCGACGCCAGCGTGGCCATGTCCAGGTACCGAGTGTCGTCGGGTAGCTGAAGCGTACGGACGTTGCGGTCGATGGGGGTGACGAGCACGAAGCCCCACTCACCAAAGCTCGGCACGTGTACATGGTACGGGTGGACGGCACGTAGAACCGGCCCTTGAGACGCTTCTTCGAGGGTGCGGGCAATGCACCAGAAAGCGTCTGGAGCATGGTACGGACTGGTGGCCTGGGTGACCAAGGCGCCATCGTCGGCCAAGCGTCGCAGAGCCATGCTGAAGGTGCTCTCGGCGTACAAGCGGGACAGCGATGCATCGTTTGGGTCTGGTAGGTCCATGATGATGACGTCCCAGGTACCTTGTGCGTGCTCCAGGAAGGCCACTGCATCCTCATTGTGGACTGTCAATCTTGGGTCGCTGAGGCTGTCGCCGTTCAGGCTGGTGAGCATCGGATGCGACGTGAAGAGCTGAGTCAAGCGAGGGTCTAGGTCGACCAGATCGATGCTCTGCACACCGGGGAAATCGAGGATTCGACGCGCTGCCAGACCGTCTCCGCCGCCCAGAACCAACACGCGAACCGGAGCACGGGCAGAGGCTAGTGCAGGGAGGACCAGGGATTCATGGTAGCGGTACTCATCGCTCGTCGCGAACTGTAGATGGCCTTCTAAATACAAGCGGATATCGTCGCGCCACTTGGTCACAATGATGCGCTGGTACTGGGAACTCTCGGCGACAATCACCCGGTCTGTGTACAGGCGGTCTTCAATGAAGGTCGTAGTCTGCATTCCAGTGAAGAAGACGACCACCAAGAGCACGCCGGTAATCACGCTGGAGATGATGAGCGGGCGCTTTCGCGGGACTCGGTCGCCCATCCACACCATGGTTGCAACAGCGACGGCCAGGTTCATAAGACCGAGGAAGGCTGCACTTCGCACAATTCCCAGGCGCGGTAGGAGCAGCAGCGGAAAGGCAATCGAGCCAATCAGTGCGCCTGCGTAGTCGAGCGCCAGTACCTGTGAGACCGCAACCCGCACGGTGCCGCGTGCCTCGAGTATACGCAGGAGCAACGGGATCTCGAGCCCGACCAGCGCGCCTACAATTCCACAGACCAGTGCCACCGCCACCGGGTAGCCGGGGCTAGACAAAGCGAAGGAGATGAACAAGACAATGGCGCTGGTACCGCCAGCCAGCGCCAACGCAATCTCGGCCGCTACAAACGCACGCTCCAGCTCGTCATGGACGTACTGGGCCAGAAAGGCACCGAGTCCCATGGCTGATAAGAACCAGCCGATGACCAGGCTGAACATGAGCACCGACCCGCCCAGTAGGTAGGTCGAGAGAGTGCCGGCAACAAGCTCATAGACGAGCCCGGCAGCGGCAACCGCGAAGACGGAGGCCAGGAGAATCAGACGCGGAGGGAAGTCCCCGCGACTACTTTCCGCCATGCAATCCACCGCCAATAATGGTGCGGCCCGTGCGTGCGCTGCCCGCGCGGACATCAGCAGACGGGGTCTCGGAGGACAGGCCCCAACCCTGATAGTCAGCGACGGTTGCGAAAAGCGTGGTGCTACCGAAGAGTGCGAAACCGAGGAAGGTCAGAAGGGTGGTTTTCATGGGTCAGTCCTCGAACCGTTCGGATTCATTGGAGCGCCACACGAGCAAGATAAGCATGCCGAAGATGAGCGCGATGGAGCCTATGCAGCAGTTGTATCGTATCAGGCGCGGGGAGTGGTAGAGCCGTGTTTGTACGTTGGCCCGTGTGGTGGCTGATTCGCCCTGGGTCAGAACGGCCATCTTGTAGTCGCCAGCCTCAGGAGCGAGGAAGGAGCCTCCAGCCTCACGCTCTGCTTCTTGCCAGTACTCACCGTCTTCGTAGCCTTGGTAGTGATAGACTTCAGCTCCGGTCACAACCACGGTATCATCAGGGTTATCCATGGGTACAAGCTGGATTTGAGCGTACGCTCCGCCGTCCTGGATGTCGCTCTTGACCTTCAGCTCCAGGATTTTTGCGCCCCGTGGGACGGTGAATGGCTCGCTGTAAAGCACCTGACCAAACTGACTGCTGGGAACGTTGACCCGAGTCAGCTCCACGCTGCTCGAGGGGATGAGGCAGATGCACAGGTTGACCATGAAGAACAGAATCGCGACGAGGCCGAACGGCACCCAGATGCCGCAGCCGTTGGGCTGCAAGAAGTGGGTCTCGGTCGGGCGCTCATAGCGGTCTTCGCGGCCAAAGGCGGTGAGTACCTGCTTGGACGGCATCCACTCGCCTTCGTAGTGCTCGACTTCGCCGTTGCCGCCTTCCACCACAAACAGCTTGGGTGGGGCAATGAGTGCGACGTACTCTTGCTTGTGACCAATGTGTGCGGCCCACGGCAGAGCGCCGTCTACGTAGACGAGGGTCGACACACCCCCACCGCGTATTCTGTACGTCTTCTCTCCGCAGCGTACCTTGCCTTTCTTGGGTGTAGAAAAGACCTCATCCAGAGACGGCCCAGACGCGGCTTTGCGCGTAGCGATGAAGTGCAGGTCGTCGTACTCGAGCCACAAGTAACCGTTGTCGTCGTCTGAAAAGAGGATGTACTCGTCGGTGTCGTAGCCGTCCTCGTAGTAGCGCAGGCGGCCTACAACCTCCCAGGTGACGCCTTGTAGCTCACCGCTGTCGCCGATTTCCAAGACAAAATTTGGAGTCGCTCCGCGGTTGCCGATGACTTTGTTGTCGGCGTCTGTCAGCTGCAGAACGGCGTCGCATGAGCCGCAAGACACGGTCTCAACGGGGTCCCGCTGGGCCTTAATAATGACGGGCGAGGCACACTGGGCACAGCGGATGGTGTCGGCTTCACGGCCGCCAAGGACCGGGGGAGGCTCGACGCCTTCGATGTGCACATCTTCGGGGGCTACAGCTTGGCCGACGAAGGCTTCTCCTTCGCCGTTTTCTTCGAACTCGAACATCAAGCGTCGTGTCCCGTTGACCTCGGAACAGTCGACATACACATAGACTTCAAGCGGTTGGATGGGGCGGGGGAGCTGGCCCTGTGCGCCCACGCAGGTGGCGAGACCGGTCTCTCGGACTTCGTACTCCACACCCTCTACGGTGATGATGTTGCCGAGCTTGAGATGCGGCGTCGCACCTTCGGGGAGTCTGTCGAGCTGTCGCTCTAGGGTAAACGAGCGACCGTCTTCGACCAACCACCCGCCGTCGCCACCGGGAAACTCCACGTACCATTCGTCCCATGAGCCTTGGTCGTGCTGGAACTTGGCCCGGCCAACGATGTCGACCTTTTGCTCGCCAACGCGACCGCTCTTGCCAATTCCCATTCCGCTCTTCGGCTCGCCGACGACGGCCTTTCGGCCCGCCTTGAGTACCTCTTCTTCGACGTAGAGCGTGGTGTCGCAGTTGTCGCAGACGATGACCGCAATGCCAGGATTACGGGGTTCGTGGGTGGCGCCACAGGAGGGACATGAGAGAGCGGCCATCGGCATCCTCGGGGAATACCGCCGATTAGCTTAGTAGAGCGCCGTGGGCACGCCCGAGCCCGGAAGGAGCAGTGGCGGTTTGTCCCGACGGCCTCGAATGGCGTTGACCGCTCGGAACACGGGACCGCGGCGTAGAAAGAACAGGGCGACGCGTCGCTTGCCGGGGACGTCCGACAGCAACAGCCCAGCGAGCATGGTCAAGAGTCCCTGCCCAGGCAGTACAAGCATGGCAATACCCGCCATGATGAGCACTGCACCTCCCGCATTTTTCAGCACTCGTCGGGCGGTCCACGCGCGTGGTCTTGCCCGACGGACCAACAGGTCATGCGGCAATCCAGCCAGCATCCTCGGGAGCATTACGGCCGAAGCAATCAACGCCAACAGCGATATCGTGGCGAGAGTTGGCCATGTCCAAGGCGGTATGGCGAGCCATATCGGAATGGATGGAAGCCACTCGGCTCGAATCACTTGAGGTACCACGCGATGGTAGCGCTGTGCTCGGGGTACTCTTCGATAAGTTCGCTATCAGCCAGCTCGAAGTCGTCAAATTCGAAACCCGGTGCGACCGTGCATCCTAACAATGCGCCGCCTTCTTTCGCATGGGCGGCTTGCCAGGCACCGGCGGGAACAACGGCCTGTGGTCGCTGTCCTTTGGACAGGTCCGAACCGAGGTGGAGCACCAGGTAGACGCCTTTGTGGAGCACGTGAACCTCGGCTGGAGCGCCGTCGTAGTGATGCCAGACTTCATCTGCTCGAACCCGATGCCATGCGCTGTACTCGCCGTCTCGCAGCGCAAAAAAGATAGCGGTGCCGGCAGAGCGCTGTCCGCGCTGAGTGCCGACCGTATCTTCACTGCGGAAGGTCTCGCGGTAGTGTCCGCCCTCGGGGTGGGGAACGAGAACTAAATGGCGGATCACGCTGTCGATATCAAGGGCCATGGCAACTCCATGCGGCCAGATACCCCAATCGCGAGTCATCGGATGTCATGCCGTGGCGTTGCTCTTGCGCGCTGTTTCGGATTAGTTAGTGAGCGGGCACTAACCATTAGACGGAGTTCCGTTGGCCCGACCCCGCCAAGTCTCAGATGAAGCCATTTTGGCTGCGGCGCGAATTGTGTTCTTGGAGCATGGTCCAAGCGCGTCGACGCAAGCGGTGGCGAACGCCGTTGGACTGTCTCAGCCGGCCCTGTTCAAAAGGTTCGGGACCAAGGCAGAGCTGATGTTGAAAGCGCTGCTGCCAAAACGTGACCCAGAGTGGATGATCTGGGTGGAGTCCGGGCCCTCGCTGGGCGCCGGGGGGCGGGAACAACTGGTCGAACTCATCATGCGAATGAACGCTTTCTTTACCGAGTATGCTCCATGCTTTGGTACTCTTCGTGCGAGCGGCCTGCACCATAGCGATGTGATGGCGCGCTTTGATGAGCCGCCACCGCGGCGGGCGCACCGGCTGATTTCGGAGTGGTTGGAGCGTGCTGCAACCCTGGGGCTTATGCGGCCGTCGCGGTTCAGCAGCGTGGCGCTGTCGCTCATTGGGTCGATTCAGGGGCGGGTGATGCTCGAACACACGGCGCAGCTCCCTGTCCCGGCTGATTTTTTAGACACCGTTGTCGACGTGTATTGGGCGACGCTGTCGCCAGAGGAGTTAAGATGAGACCCGCACTATGGGTGGCGATAGCCGGTCTTTGGGGGTCTGCCGCCCTGGCGGGGCCGCGCGATTTGTTGATCTTGCCAGATGAGGCCGACCGCTTCTCGCGCGGCGTCGATCAGCCTGTCGTCGATGTCCCTTGGTGGCTTGGGTTCAATGACCCCATGCTAGAGCGGGTGATTGAGGAAGGCATCTCGGCCAACCCGGATGTGGCGTCTGCAGACTCCCGTGTTGCCCAGGCCCAAGGCGCTATGTGGCAGACCCGTGCGGGGCTGTTGCCATCGGTGACGGCGGATGCGACGGGAAGTACGGCTCCGCTGCGTAGTCTTGGCTTTCAGTTTGGTGCCGGCGCTGGGGCTCCGCCGCCCGCAGGTCTGTTCTACAGCTACGGAATTGGTGTCGGAGCTCAATGGCAGGTCGACCTGTTTGGTCGAAGCTGGCTGGCCTACCGTGCCGCTGCGAATGAAGGTGATGCGGCGGCTGCCGACCGCGACCAGTTTGTGCTGAGCTTGTCGGCGACTCTCGGAGAAGCCTACTTTGATGTTCTCAGTGCGCGTCGAACCGAAGCGGTTGCCATTGAGCAGCAACAGATTGCCGGGGCGTTGCTGGAGGTCATTGAGCTTCGCTACGACCGTGCGTCGGCCGAAGGCTTGGAGGTTCTGCAGCAGCGCAGCCAGGCCGCAGGGGCAGAGGTCTTCGTCACCCAGAGCCGCATGTCTCGCGAGCTGGCCGAACAACGGCTGGCCGTATTGTTGGGTCGCCAGCCACGAGACGTGGTCGACAACGTTCCAGATACCTTTCCTGCACTTCCGACCCAGCCTACGGTTGGCACGCCCAGTGAATTGTTGGTGCGTCGTCCAGACCTTCTCGCTGCACAAGAGCGGATGGATGCGTCGTCTCAGCGGCATCAATCAGCGTTTAGTGGCGTGTTGCCCACGGTGTCCGTGCAAGCGGACGCCGGTCGAGATTGGCTCAAGACCACCGATACGTTCTCGCAGAACGCTTGGTCTGCCGGAGGCTCGGTGCGTCTGCCCATCTTCAACGGCGGTCGCGCAACCGGTGCGATTCGCCAGGCACGTGCTGGTGAATATGGCGCTGTGGCGTCATACGGCCGGCTGATTCTTCAGGCACAAGGTGAGGTCGAAGGGGCGCTTGCCCGGGAGGCGGCAATGGTCGAACGGCTAGATGCGGTACAGCGTCAAGCCGAGCTGTCGCGGCTGACCTTCGAACAATCGCAGGACCGGTACCTGCGTGGGCTGGATGCGTTCGTCAACGTGCTCGTCGCTCAAAACAACCTACGGACCGCCGAGACGAGCTTGGTCACAGCCGAGCGAGATGTCTTGGCAGCCCGGGTCGCTCTACACACAGCTTTAGGTGGCCAATGGGCCGCATCGTTCGGATTTGAAGGAGAGGGTCGATGAACCGCTACATCACAGGCTGCCTGATTCCAGGTGTGCTGGTCTTTCTTTCGGTGGCGGTGTTGGCCGTCCTAATGTTCGGGCTGCCCGAGCGTTCTGTACCCGAGCCTCTTGCGGCGATTCCGCAGGTCGATGTTGTCGCTGTCGTGGTGCGCGATGTCCCCATTCAGATCTACGCGTCTGGCACGGTGCGACCGTCGACCCAGGTAAACGTGATTCCAGAAGTGTCGGGCAGGGTAGTGTGGCAAAAGCCCGGTCTTCGTGCTGGTTCACAGCTCGGTGCCGGCGAGGTCTTCGCGCGCATTGACAACACGCCGTACCAAGCCCAAGTTGCCGCAGACCGTCAGCGGGTCCTGCAAGCGAAGCTGGAGCTCAGCCTCGAAGAAGGA
>JBLHSN010000295.1:0-7579 GCA_047626195.1 Myxococcota bacterium | reverse complement strand
GCAATGCCTTCGGGTTCTGCTCGTTGCACCCTCGCGATGGGCTGCGGTTGCACGACAGGCTGGTCGATGGCCACCTCTTCGATCGACGGCGGAGTCCACACAGACACCACCTCCACATCGGGTCGTTTCCAGGATTGACCGGTGGTGACGAAGATCTCCTGGCCGTCCCAGGCCACAGATACGCGTCCACGCTCCACTTCGACTCGAATATCCCCACCTTTGCGGATGACGTCAAAGACGGTGCCATGTACCTGAACAAGCACGCCGTCGGCATCGACAGCCAAGTCACGCCACTCTCCATTCGGATCGACATCGAAGTGCGCCCGACCTTCTAGCAACGTCAGTGCGGTTCCGGCTTCACCGGCCTGGTCCAACACAACACTGGCCTCGCCGCTCATTGCGATGGAGGGTCCAAGCTCCACGATCTGCGTGCCTAGTACGCGCTCCATGTGAAACTCCATAGCGACCGGTCCGTATCCGACAGGCTGCACAGTCCCTTGGGGCGTTGACGTTGCAATCACTAACGCTAACGCAGAGGCTGCCGCAGCCATGCCAAGCCCACCCAGTACCAGCGGACGCGACGTGCGCACCGGCGCGGTCCACGGACGACGTGCCAACAAGCGTTCGAGCTCTGCGTCTGTCGGCTCGGTGGCATCCGACACTGCTTCCTGGAGTGCGGGGGTACCAAACGTACCCAACGCGTCAACCTCACTGTCTTGGGGAGCCATTGAATCTCCCACCCACTTTGGCCAACGGCTCATCGAACACCCCCCACATCAGCGACTGATCCCGAGGTTTCCCACGAGGTCACACCATTCCGTTGAAGCGCTGACTTGAAGGCACGCCGCGCATAATGAAGCCGACTGTAGACCGTTCCTGCAGGCACTCCCAGCATCTGTGCGGCTTCGGGTGCCGTGCGACCCTCGAGGTCCATCAGCACGAGCACCTCGCGCTGATGGGTCTTCAGCTTCTCCAGCGCCAGCTGGACCTGGAGACGACGACGCCCCTGCTCCATGTTTTCGTCCACCCCATCGAGTGGAGATGGCAGCTCATCCATACCGTTTTCGAGTCCGACAAAGCGGCGAATCGCTGCCCGGCGACGTGCATTCGACACCACATTTCGGGTAATCACAAATAGCCAGGTGGACGGTTGCGCATCGCCACGAAACCCGCTGATTTTGCGAAAGGCAATCGCGAACACTTCGTGTGCGATGTCTTCCGGGTCCACGGCGGGACCGCCTAGGCGGATCGACCAACCAAGCACCTTACGGGCATGCTTCCGGTAGAACTGATCCAATGCCATGGGATCGCCCCGGGTCAGTGCGCTGAGTTCTTCTGGGGAAAGGGCCACGGGTACTCCAACTGTCTGCACTCCGTAGTGTGCCCAACCTGCCGACCCTTCACCAAAAAGAAAGAGGAACCGCAGTGCGATCCCTCTTTAAGCATCAGCGATGCTGGTTATTCGAAGGTCCACTCGACGTCGTCGCCGAAGCCACCCCAGTTCACATCCCACCCGGTGCCATCGCTTCCTTGCAGGCCAGGGTTGACGCCGTAGAACTCGGCGCCGTTGCTGTTGGCGAGTGACAGTTGGCTGCCATCGCGGCTGGTGACGACCGTGTTGTTTTGAGTCAGTGTCTGTTGATTGGCACGAACCTCGCCAGTGTTCCCGTCGACGAAGATGACCGCTCCGGTGCCGGTTCCATCGGTGTAGTTCACGCTCACGGCCACGGCCTCTTCGGCGCCAACGTCATCGAGCGAGTAAATGCTCGCGCCGACATCGGTGGCCCAGCGGAGGGTCCCGTCCGGCTCGATGGCCCGGACCACCGAGTCACCCAGCTCTGCAGTGTACAGGGCGTTCGTGTAGGGGTCGTACGCCACGATATTGGCAGGTTCTTCATTGATAGTGACCAGCTCTGCGCCTTCGAGGCTGAACAGACCAGCGTCCGAGCCAACCCAAGCACTGCCCGATGTGGGGTCGGTCTCGAGAGTGTGCACACCGGCGCATTGACGGTCGCCCTTCATGTCATAGGTCGTGTCATTGTCCGTGCCGACAGTGACTAAGGCGCAGTCATCACCGTCGCCTTCCGACAATACAATGGCGCCATTCTCGTAGTTCTGGGCGACGAGCACGCCATCGATTTCGTAGTCACGGCTGCTGGTATTGAAGATGTCGCCTTGCTCTTGGATGTGGACAGTCTTGTCGCTTGAGACGATGACTTGAACATCGCCGTCCAGGTCCTCGGCAACATCGTCGACCGTCTCGTCATTACCTGGGTAGTCGTAGTCACTGCCCATGCCACCGTAGACCGGGTCCCAGTCGCAGGTTGTGCCGCTTACGCCAACCTGTGCACCACGGTCGGACGAACTTTCGGCATCGTGCAGAACAATCCCGCGGGTCATCTGGCCCAGGCTGCTCTGGTGGCTCATTGGAGCCGTACCAAGCTCACAAGCAGTGGTCAGCAGGCCAAGGGTACCAATCAGTCCAAGTGTTCCAATGCGGGTCATGTTCTCTCCATCGTTTCGGGGCCTATTGAACGCCTGTGTGACCGCATCATTCAACGACGTGTTCAGAAAACTGAAAAAAACCCTTTAGTTGTCCAACACCCGATTCACAGCCGCCCTCAGGTTCCCGTCTGTTGGGACTGAGAGCCGTTCGCGGACGACCAGATCACGGCCGATGATGTAGACCTGCGGAAAGGCCTCCCCCGGAACCGCGTCTGCACTGTACGAGCGCTCTGGGTCCGAGATGATGGGCTGGCTGATACCGAAGGTGTCGCCCCAGGCATTTAGGTCTTCGAGATCTGGCGTTTCCCGTTCGACGTTTTCGGGAAGAACGGTCAGGTAAACAAAGCCGTCAGCCTCAAACTCTTCCCAGGTCTCTTCGGCACCTTCCGCAAGCTCACGACACGGACTGCACCACATGGTGCTGATATCGAGAGCGACAACCTCTCCGTGAAATTGCCATATGGACACGTCTTGGCCCTTTTGATCGGTAAGTCGAAAGTCAGGGACGACCTCACCATTCTCGAATCCACCGGCGACCAGCCCAGCAGGCGGTTCACCCGTCGGCCAATCATTTTCAGGCGCGGTCCACTCCTGCGGAGTGGTGTCCGACTCGGAGTCTGGCGAGGTCAAGTTCGGGACGCACCCCAAGGGGAGCAAGGCCAAACTAATCATCCAACGCATGCACGCCTCCAGCAAGACCACCATAGCGCCCAACAACAGATGTCGCCGCTGTCGCGTTTGCCCGTACTGTGGGCTAAGCGGCGGCATGTCTATCAATACTGCAAAACGTCTAACTCGCGACTCCCTCTTAGCGGAGTACCACTCCTATGGACACCCCTCCGAAGAGTGGCTTGTTGGTGGGGAATATGAACGTCACCTGCTGCGTCCAGATGGTACTCCGGTGCCCTACTTCGGCGACTACGGTGTGGCCTGGCTGCTGGAGAAGCTGACCCACCGCGGTTGGAAGCCCACGCGCGAAGGCAACAACATCATTGCACTGACGAGAAATAGCGCCTCAGTGACACTCGAACCGGGTGGGCAATTCGAGTTGGCTGGCGCGCCATACGCTAGTGTTCACGGGGTTGTTGCCGAGACCTTGGCCTTCGTTGAAGAACTGGGCGAGGTCATTGGAGACGCTCCCATCCACCCCATCGCTCTCGGATACACACCATTCGCTCAAATGGACGACATCGACTGGGTGCCGAAGGGTCGCTACAAGATCATGCGCGACCACCTCGGCAAGACCGGAGCTTTGGCGCACGACATGATGAAGGGCACCTGTGCCGTTCAAGCCAGCTTCGATTTCTCAGACGAGGCAGACTGCGCGCGCAAGATGGCCCTGTCGATGAAGCTAGGCCCGCTCACCACCGCTTTGTTCGCCAACTCACCTATCCGCTACGGCAAGCCGAGCGGGTACATGAGCTTCCGCGGCCACGTATGGACCCAGACCGACCCCGCGCGCACCGGTTTCCCAGATGCTGCGAACAACTTTACTTTTGCGCGCTGGCTCGACTACCTACTCGACGTCCCGATGATGTTCACCAAGATTGATGGTGAGTGGGCGGACGCAAACGGACGCTCCTTCCGCGACTGGATGGACAATGGCATCGATGGTGTGTACCCGAAGAATCCCGACTGGGAACTTCATCTCACGTCCGTCTTCCCCGAAGCCAGAGTGAAGCGTCAGATCGAAGTTCGTGGCGCTGACTGCGTCAACTTGGCACTCTCTGCCAGCTTCGTAGCGCTGTTCAAGGGCTTGTTCTACTGCCGCAAGGCTACGGATGCAGCCCTTGAGGTAGCCGAGCAGCTGGCCGCATGCGGAACCCGTGAAGAGCGGTTTGCAACCGCCTGCAAGTATGGCTTGGAAGGTACCGTGGGTGACAAAACCCTCGCCGAATGGGCCAAGCTATTGGTTGAGGTGTCGTACGGCGGAATCTCACGCTGTGCCCCCGAAGACCTCCCGCTTCTCCAGCCGCTCATTGCACAGATCAACTCCGGCCGTTCACCTGCCGCTGATCTGCTGGACGCCTTCCTCAAGGATCCAACGCCAGAGACCGTCTTGCGCGAAGCCGCCTACCGCCCACAGTCGGTCTAAGACAACGTGAGCGACCTAGAAGTCCCGCGACGTATCGACAAGACTATCGGCCGTGAAGCGAAGACCTGTGCCTACGCCAAGACCGCCAAGAAGTCGCGTCGGCGCCGAAAAGCGATTGGAGAGCTGAAGAAGCTCCGTCTGCTGCTTGAACAGCTTCAGATGCGCACCATTGACGGCTCGCTGCCGCCTCTGGAAAAGCTGGAAAAGGTGCTGAAGGCGGCAGAGCGTAGCATGAGGGTCTTTACTGCGAAGAAGCCCAAGCGACGTCGGCTTCGCAAGCTCGCAAAGGGTCTCAAGCGAGCGAGAACCGGTCTTCAGCAGCTGTAGATTGCAACAGCCCGATGCCGCCGGCAGGGTGGGCTTTCAGCTACGGGCCTTCAGACACCAGACCTCGCCGGCCCGTCTGCTCGGGCTCTGAACGGCGCGACAATCGTAGACGCACGACACACGATACTGGGAGGCAAAGCCGTACTGCTGTCAAAGCAGCCTGCTCGGCCCACCAAGACCCACCGCGCTGCGACAGCTACTTTTGGTTGAACCAGCCATCCTGGCGGCGCTTCTCATACATCAGCAGTGCCGCTGCAACCGAGACGTTCAGACTCTCGAGCTGTCCGGCGAGTGGAATACTGACGATGTGGTCGCAGTGCTTACGCAGCGTCGGCGACAGTCCACGGCCTTCGCCGCCCATCACAAACGCCAACGGTCCTGACAGCCGGGCTTCGGTCAGCGGTGTACCGTTCATGTCCGCGCCCACGACTGGGATGCCGGCCTTCTTCATATGCTTAATCGCCGAGAACAGCCCTTCGTTGACCACGGGTACCGCCTCGGCAGCTCCCATGGCGACGCGCTGAACAACCGGCGTCAAGCTGGCCCCACGGCGAGTGGGCAGAATCAGACCACTCACTCCAAAACCAAGGGCTGACCGCAGAATTGCACCTAGATTGTGCTCATACTGGATCTGGTCCGCGAGAATAAAGAACGGGTGGCCTTCTTGGTCAAACGCATTGCTCACCATCTCCGCTGATGTCGACATGGGCAGTGGCTCTGCGTGGGCGATGACCCCCTGATGGACGCGTCCTTCGCTCATCTCATCGAGCTTGTTCCGGCTGACCTTGGCCAGTGGTACACCCTCGACTTCGGCGAGCTTCAGGAGCTTGCGAATGCGGTCGTCTTCCTTGGCTCCCCGGTCCATCCAGATCTGTTTCACGGCCCGACGCTTACGCGCCAGTGCTTCAATGACGGGGTTCCGCCCTTCGAGTTGGTCGTTTGCCATAGTTAGAGCAACTGCGCGGCAAGCTCAGCAAGCTCACTACGCTCTCCCTTCAGTAAGGTGACATGACCGGCGATGTCCGAGCCCTTGAAGCGCTCAATAATGTAGGTCAATCCATTGGATAAGGCGTCGACGTACGGGTTGTCGATCTGGTAGGGGTCACCGGTGAGAATAACCTTTGTTCCTTCACCTGCGCGAGTAAGAACGGTCTTGACCTCGTGTGGGGTCAAGTTCTGCGCTTCATCTACGATCAGGAACTGATTCGGAATGCTCCGGCCACGAATGTAGGTCAGCGGCTCGACTTCGAGCATGCCTTGGTCCAGCAGTCCTTGGTAGCGCGGCTCGCCATTACCACTGCGCGGGCGGTTGTTGCCCGTGGAGTCGTGAGCGGTGTTGAACAACAGCTCCAGGTTGTCGAAGATTGGCTTCATCCAGGGATTCAGCTTCTGTTCGATGTCGCCAGGCAAGAAGCCGATGTCTCGGCCCATTGGGAAAATGGGCCGGCTGACGAGCAGTTTACGGAACGTACGGTCATCTGCTGCTTGCTTAAGGCCACACGCCAACGCCAACAGTGTCTTGCCGGTACCGGCCACGCCGTTGAGAGTCACCAACTTGATGTTGTCGTCGAGAAGTAAGTCCAGAGCGAACAGCTGCTCCTTGTTGCGCGCGAAGATGCCCCAGACGCCCTCTTTGTGACGGCCAACAATGCGCGCCTTGTTCTTGCGAGCATCGGCACGAATCATCACCGACTTCCCCACATCACCCTCGGCCACCAAGATGACAAACTGCTGGGGTTGGGTGTAGGGAATGCGCTCATCGAGCGGTAGACCGCCGTTTTGGTAGCACTCGTCGATGAGCTCTGCAGGGACCTCACGGGTGATGACGCCGCCATATTGCTCATCAATGTCGATGCGAGAGTTTTCGTAGTCCTCGGCTGGGACCCCTAGGGCATCACACTTGAGCCGCATGTTCGTGTCACGCGTGATGAGGGCGACGCGCTTGCCAGTCCGGTGAAGGTGGAGCACGGTCTGCAGAATGCGATTGTCAGCGTTCTGAGGACCCCAGTCAATGACCGGTGCGTGGTCTTCTTGATGGGTAAAGTCCACGCGGACACAGCCACCATTCGGTAAGTCAACGCCCTTCTGAAGCGAGCCTTTGGAGCGCAACTCATCGAGCTTCCGCGACACGGTGCGGGCATTACGGCCGGTCTCATTGAGGTCCTTCTTGAACCGGTCCAGTTCCTCCACAACAATGATGGGGATGTACACATCATGCTCGTCGAACGCAAAGATGGCGTTCGGGTCGTACAACAGCACATTGGTGTCCAAGACGAAGGTCTTAGACCCCGTCGAAGACTCGGTCGAACTCGCGGTCGTTTCGGTGCTCAACGCAACTCCCAGGGTGGGTGCATGGCGGTTTTTTTGGGAAAACGAGGAAGGACGCGTGCGAGCCGGGGCTCAAAACGACGGGGAGTCGCCACGCGCTTGTAGAGTAGCGCATCTGCCCGGTGCACGACGTACGTCAGGGAACCTCAAGGGTGTAATCCCTGGAGGTCTCGCCATTACGGCTTGGGCCCAGACCGAATTGTATGTCTGGACTGTCCATCATGACGGTGCCAGACGCGTTGCTACCCCGTCCGAGGTACACGTAAAGCGGTCCGCCGGAAGGCGCAGACGACTGCGCCTGCAGGTGTACGCGGTTGGCGCCGT
>JBLHSN010000294.1:0-7585 GCA_047626195.1 Myxococcota bacterium | reverse complement strand
CTAGGCATAACCCCACAACTCTTTCTGGAGCTGTGGGTACTGGAAGGCGACCGAGCCACTCCAATTCTGCATGAGTCATAGCTACACCCTTTCGTGTGAGGGCCCACGCTGCCGAGCTACGCAAATACAGAGAACCGCTCTGTACCGTTCTATTGCTGTGGCCCTGTGCCTCGTGACCACTGCCAACGCCGCTGACATCAGCACCGTCCTACCAACCGGCGGTACCCGCAACCTCTGCGGTGACTTCTCGTAGTCTTCCACATGGCAAAGCGGGATTGTACAGAGTGCAGGTGACCAAGCCTTCGTGCTCGCAACGGGATTGGGCTCAACCCTAATGTACAGCGCGGGCTCCCCGTCGAACTTGCAGGCGTGGAACAGCAGTCGCTCTACCGCCTACTTTCCACATTCGGTCACCGTCATCGGCAACGTGACCGAGCGCGAAGGTACTTTCCACGACTAAGGCCACGACATCACGGTACTCGGCCAGCTGCAGAACTCATTGGCCGGTGCTAACGGTGGCAATGGCGGTACTCTTGCCCGTGGTGGCGGGACCTACCCCATCCGCGGCTTGCTTCTCCAGCGCAGCTCACATTTCAGCTTCCGCTCTGGCAACACCATCAACGGCAGCTACACCATGGGACGCCTGTACAACTCGTGGCCGGACATCGAGGCGCGCCAAGACCTGCGCTTGTACGCTTATGCCGCCGACATGGGCTTGTCCTTCGACGACGCCAGTGACGCCATTAGCCTTGGCTACACAGGGACTTCCGACACAGCTGAGAGTACATTGTACTGGGACGCTGGACTGCAGGGTGTCATTGACTGGACCCTGCGCTGGCGCGGAAACCATGCGGTCGCCCTGCGCAACGACTAGGCAACATGCCAGCTGGTCATCAGCTCAGAGCCGAGTGTAGAGTCGTTCAATCCCACGGCTAATGTCGTCTCCAATAGCGCGGATGACCACACGTACGTCGGGTTCACAGGCGAGGACACCGATGCTGACGGAGTTCCGGACAGCAGCGATGAGTGCCCGCTTGACGACCTGAAGGGTGACGCTGGGCTGTGCGGCTGCGACTGGATTGACGTAGACGCTGACCTAGACACGACCGATGACAGCTGCGTACACAAAGACGCCTTCGTAGACGAAAGAGCCACACTGTTGCCCGGTGCCAACAGTGACGCCAACGCGGTTGTTGCCCGTTGAGCTCGGGTCGACGGCAGGTCGGTGTCGTTACCAGCCGCAACGCCACCATTCTCGGCGATATCGGCTCCGGGACTGTGATTGGCCGCGACGTCGTCATCGCCGTTGGCGCAACCCTCGGCGACGATATCTATGTCGGGTACGCCAGCGGTATTGGCAGCAGCATCATTGGTAACAACAGCGTGATTGGCACCCTCGTGTTCGTTGGAGACTCGGGCGCGATCAACGACAATGCGTTCGTGGGACGGACAACAGCAATCGGCGAGAGCGTTCAGATTGCACACAACGTCGTAATGGGGCCCCACAGCCAGACCAACGACAATTGTACCTTTTGAACAGTTCATGAAGGTCCGCAAGAGCGCCACAGCCGGCGACAACGTCACCATCCGACAACGTGCGAAGGTCGGTCGTGATTCGACCCTTGGGGGGATCAGCGACGCCGCAACGGAGATTGGCTCCGCTGCATCGCTACGAGCGACGGTGACGGTTCCCGCTGGCTTCTGCGTAGACCCCAACGAGACCGTTCCGCGCAACACCACTGAAAATACGGCGTGTCCCTAGACGCAACGTTGTGCACGGCTTCTCCCTTAAGGGGCGCAGCGGTCGGTTAGTCTAGTCGCTGCGTGCCCCACGGAGCCTTTCTTGGACGACAACACCTACGACCAGCTCTGGCTGGCCCTTGAAGCGTCTCCACAGAACCTCGCCTTATTCACGGTTCTCGGGCCTCCATCGCTAGAGCGCCGTGCGTTCAAGCGACTCGTGGACGCCATCGAATCGCTCGATGCCAAAGACGCCCCCGTGTTGGTCCTGTATGCACGCGCCCTACACGGACTGCGTCTGCACGGAGACGCCCTGCGCGCTTACGAGCGCGGGATTGCCCTCAACAGCACCCTCGAAGACCCAGAGCTCCGCCTGGACCTTGAGATGTATGCACCCGTGGAGCAACGGCGGGAACGCGAGACGATTGCTCCCGTCAGTAATCCCAACGACCTGACGGGATGGGTGGGCCCCGAGCAGGAGCCCATCACCTTCGCAGACGTCGGCGGCCTCGAGGACCTGAAGAAGCGCATCCGTCGCAAGATTATCCTGCCCATGCAGAAACCAACGTTGTTTCAGCGCTTTAAGAAGAAGACGGGCGGCGGTGTGCTCATGTACGGCGCACCCGGCTGCGGCAAGACACTCATGGCACGAGCAACCGCCGGAGAGTGTGGGTTTACCTTCATCAATGTTCAGATCAGCGATGTGCTCGACATGTACATCGGGCAATCGGAAGCCAAGCTACACGCCTTGTTTGAGCGGGCTCGACAGGCTGCTCCCGCCGTCCTCTTCTTCGACGAGATTGAAGCGCTCGGAGCCAAGCGCGGAGGCGGGCGCAGCGAGTCGTCCATGAAGCTGGTCAGCCAGTTCCTCGCCGAGATGGACGGGTTTTCCAAGAAGAACGAAGGCGTGCTGATTCTGGGTGCCACCAACGTGCCCTGGGCCGTCGACTCGGCCTTTCGTCGACCAGGGCGCTTCGATCGGGTACTGTTCGTACCTCCACCGGACCACGTCGCACGCGAGGCCATCTTCGCCATTCACGTGGACGGCCGACCAGGTGCCGAGACCCTTCAGCTCGGCAAGCTAGCCAAGGCCACGAGTGGCTACTCAGGTGCCGATATCGAGCACGTCGTAGAGACAGCAGCCGACATTGCCATTGAAGCCTCGCTGGACTCGGGTGAAGAAGTACCCCTGTCTCAAGCCATGCTAAACGAGGCGGTCCAAGACACCCGTGCGACCACCCTGGAGTGGTTGAGCACCGCCCGCAACTACGCCCGCTACGCCAACGAAAGCGGCCAATATGACGACGTCTTGGCGCTCATTGAACGGTACGGTCGGTGAGTTCCTACCGCATCTCCGATGTTCCAAAGCCCACTGGCATCTCGCGCTGGGCCGTCAGTCCTGTCTTTCCGCTGTTCGCCTTCATGTTCGGCGGAGCGCTGTCGTCGTGGGTGTGGTTCTGCGTCAACAGCGTAGCCATGAACAGTCCGACACGAAACGGCGACATCGCGATAGCCGCCAGCGGCGTTTTGGTATCTACTGTGCTGGTTAGCGGACTGCTTCTGGCCGATACGAACGGCATTGTATCCGCGACCGCCATGCCGTATGCGCTGTTGTTGGTGACCTGCTGGAAGCTGGTGGTATCGTACGTGCTGTTCATCCGCCAAATCCGTCCGTATGGGGTGTTTGAGTACTACAATGAGACCTCACCTCATGGTCCACAGCTGGTCCTCTTCACCTTAGCTGTCCGCTTTCTCCAGCCGTTCCCCGCCATCATTGGCCTCGTGCTGTTTTGATGGGCGAGGAGCAACTGCTGCGACAAGCCGCCATCTACATTGACCGCGGACAATACCCCCACGCCGAGCGCATGCTGTGCCGCCTTCTCGGCGTGAACCCAGGCCATTCCGAAGCTCACGCACTGCTTGCGCTCATGCTCGTGCAGCAAAAACGCTTGGACGCCGCAACGGTCGAGGCCGAGATTGCTGTCAGCCAAGACCCCGAAGAGCCACTCGCCCACGGCGCGCTGTTCGAAATTGCGGTAGCCGAGCTGCGATTCGCGGATGCGGAGTCGCACATTGACCGCCTGCTGATGCTGGACCCGTACAACCCAGGTGCGTTCCACAAACGGGCCAACCTGCGCCAGCTCCAGAACCGTGAAGACGACGCACTCGCAGACCTTGACCAAGCCCTACACATTGCCCCCACCGACCAGAGCGCCATGGCCATGCGCGGTCGTATCCTGCTGGCCAGAGGCGATATTGATGGCGCGGAAGTCGAGGCTCGCCGCGCACTCGCCTTGGGAGCAGAGCATACAGGTGCCCTGGTATTGATGGGCCACATCCTGCTCAAGCGAGGAGACATCGCCGCCGCGCGCGACCACGCTATCAGCGCTCTTCGCAACAACGTCGTCGGAAGTGGGCCCATCCATCTGCTCACCGCTGTGAAGGCGAGAGAGAGCTGGACACTGGGCCTGTGGTGGCGCTGGCAAAGCTGGATGAGCTCACGCGGTCAGAACCAAGTCATCCTCATCCTAGTCGGCGCCTACATTGTGTTCCGACTCATCACAATCCGGCTGGAACAGCTCGACTACGACAACGCACGCTTCGCCATCAACATCGCATGGCTTGGGCTCATTGCGTACACGTGGACGGCACCCGTGCTGTGGAATCGCATGCTCCGCAAAGAACTCAAGCCTGTTCAGCTGCGCGGTTTCTAGCGCGCAGCTGATACGAGAAGACTCCGGGGGGATGAACCACCCGGAGCCTGACTAGAGACTATCGTTGTGTCTCTCTAGACTGCGTTCTGCGCCAGCTGGCGACTAGTCGGTGCTTCCAGCTTCGCCGGGCTGACAATCGTGCTGAGCACATTGCGAACAATGTCCAGAACCAGCGCGACTTCGTCCTCGGTGATGCGGAAGTGCGGGGTGAAGCGCAGCGCGTTCACACCGCCGTGGATGACACCAAGGCCCTGTCGACGACACTGTTCCTCGACTCCGCCGTACCCAACGACAACACACTGCGCAGGATCCAGCTCGGCGGCGCACAACAGGCCCGTACCTTGCACTTGGGTGACGAGACCAGGCATCTCGACCTGCAGAGCCTTGAGGCCAGCAACTAGCTGCTCGCCGCGCTCGCGGATGTTCGCACGAAGAGCTGGGGTGATGGTGTCCATCACCGCGCAGCCGACTTCGAGGGCGCGCGGGTTGGTGGTCATGGAGTTGCCGTACACACCGCGTTGGTAGGTGTCTGCGGCCTTCGTATTGCAGCCCAGGACAGACAGTGGGTACTGACCGCCGTTGATAGCCTTGGACCATGTCTCCATGTCCGGAATGATGCAGTCTTCGAAGCCAGGGTAGTCGCAGATGGACAGCGTGCCGGTACCGCGGATACCCGCTTGGATGCTGTCGACAAGTAGCAACGTGCCACGCTCTGCTGTCAGCTCTCTGGCGAGGTCGTAGAACTCACGAGTGACGGCCATTCCAGGGCAGCCTTCACCTTGAATGGGCTCCATCAGCATCATCTGGAAGAAGATGTTGTTGTCGTCTGCGTGTTGGAACATTTTGCGAAGGGCGTCACAGTCGTTCATTGCCACAGTCATCAGGTCAGACGTGTCGTCGAACGACGCGAGGTGCTTGCGGTAGTTGGAGCGCGACGAGTCCGATGCGCGTGCCGGCAAGTAGGTGCGGCCATGAAAGCCGTCTTCCAAGCCCAAGTAACGAACGGTCTTGCCATGGTGACGGGCACCTTCTGCAGTCTCATTCTTGGCGCTGATGTCGGCAATGCGACAGGCCAGAGTCACCGACTCACTACCCGAGTTCAGGCAGAGGAAGCGGTCAAACGGACAAGAGTCGCGGGTGTGTCCCAGCTCCGCACGCAGCTTATCGTTGAAGCGCTTCTGGCTGATGGACGGTGTCATGACGTTGGCCATGACCCAAGGCTGACTCATGGCATCGAGGATTTCGGTGGGAGCGTGGCCCAGGCCGAGCATTCCGTAGCCGCCGTTGTCATGAAGGACCGCGCCGTGGGAGGTGATTACCCAAGGACCCTTGGCGGCCAGCGCGATGTACGGGTTGATGGAGTCATCTGCGTAGAAGTTGACGTAGCCGGCTTGGACCGACTGGCGCAGCTCCATTTCTTCCATGGCAACCAGGGTCGGGTACTGCTTGCGAATCGTGGCCTGGGCGCGATGCGCCATCTCTACGGCCTCGACAAGCGACAAGTCGGACTCGGCAAAGGTGGCAATGACGTCGTTCGACAAGCCAATGGTCCCACGCTTTCCAGCGTGTAGGCGCATTTCTTCAAGCTTAGTCAAGGTGCTATTGGCCATTACAGTCTCCACAGATGTTACGATAACGCCGCTATTAACGGAGTTCGCAGACATATCTCGGTAAACGGTTCCCCGCCTGCGTCCTACCGAGGCGGGACCCGCTTGATCCGCTTGCGCAGCCACAAAAGCCAAAACGCAGCGCCGTAGGCAACACCGCCGAGATGAGCCATGTGCGCAGTGCGGTCCTGAAAAACACCGACCACACCCAGCATATCGATCCCGATGAACAGCAGAACGGCGATCCCGGCAGGCACGGGCACTACGAAGAACAGTAGCAGCCTACGTTCGGGGAATAAGAACGCGTAGACAACAGCAATCCCCATCACCGCACCACTCGCTCCTAGCGCGCCAGTCGGGTCCCCAGTAATGGCGCTCCAGGCGATATGGGCGAGCGAGGCTGTAACAGCGGCCATTATGTACAGTTTTACGAACAGTACATCGCGCACGACTTCGTGGACGGCCGAGCCGAAGACGAACAATCCGAACATATTGAACAGCAAATGCGTCGGTTCGACATGGCTGAACTCACTGGTCAGTATGGTCCAGATACGACCCGACTGCACAAGGTCCAGCGACAGGATGAAGTTCTCCTGCATCTGGGAAAACAGCCAGGTCCACCCGGTCATGGGCACCCCCACGCTCCCCAGAGTCAGTGCAACAGGGTCTGCATTCCGCCGGGCCAACTGCCACAACACGTACACTACAACATTGATGCCAATAAGCACCCACAGCAGACGGGGGCTGTAGTGAGAGAGGAGGCGGCGCTTACGGATAGAGTAGGAGTCGTTCGGCATGTCCACGGTCTACCGCGGTTGCCTACTCAATGCCGACGCAACGCTCTGTGCCATCCAAACTGCCGACGAAGAAGTTGAGTAAGTCATTCATCGTTCCGGCAGGCTCCTCTTCGACATAAAACGTCGCGAATACAATTCGACTAGCGCCGTCGGGATCACTGCTCACCAACAACGGCACATCGTCGATCCAAACGGGCTCGGCGGTGGCATCGGGTCGGACCTGCTACCGGCCACGAAGATGAACCCCTGCTGTATTTGAGACGCCGTCCATCAGTCGCGCTGTCCCAAGGACACAGCCAATCCGTCTCCGACAACCTCCGCTGTGATGTCCACGACCCTTGCCCGCTGTGCGGCGTCTGCGACGTCATCGCCCCCAAAAGTCGATGGCTTCACGGGCTACCGCTTAACCCAAATCGTACGACCAGTCCGTTGCGAACAGTGTGCCACCGAGGCCCAAATACCGGCAAAGATTGTTCGCCAGTTGGTCGTCTCATCGGACGGTGTCATCCAAACCCAGTCCATTGTACCCGCGCAAGCCCGGTCCACGGGTGCCCGCCCCGACAAACACAGTGCGACCATCCGAACACTGACCGACACGCTCGGTTTCAACGAACACGTCTTCCACTTTCAGACTTACAGGGGTGGCCGATGTCGTTGATGGAAGAAACCGGCGCTAAGGTGCGTTCAGGGGCGTCGCCAACTGACGACGTTGTAACTTGTTATTACT
>JBLHSN010000293.1:0-7601 GCA_047626195.1 Myxococcota bacterium | reverse complement strand
TCAACACGGCCTACAACTCCGATGGCTCGCTGCAGAACGCCAACGCCGGCTCCGCACGCAACGCAATCGTGTACCAACCGATCCCGCGTACGGGCGACCACGCTGTCGATGACGGCAATGTCAACGCGCTGTTCACCGGTGCCGACTCGGTCGACGCCGTGCGCATCTGGCTGACCAACGCCGACCTCGACCCCGGGGCACTGCTCGACGCCAGCGAGCTCGACCCCGCCAACGGCAACCCAAACCTCGACTTCGTCGTGTGCTCCGAGGCCGCGCCCTGCGACGCCACAGCCGCGCTCGACGCACTCGGCACCGTAGACCTGTCCGACGTCCGCTGGGTCGGTTTTGAACTGTCGAACGTAGCGGTCACCGATGCTGAGCCTCGCGGCGTAGCCCCGCTCGACGGCGCGACCCAGGTCGACATCCCCTACACCGCGACTCTCTGTCTGGTCGATGACGGCTCACAGAGCGGCGCCACCCTACGTCGCGTCAGCGAGTTCCGCAGCTCGGACACCGCTCCCGCCTCCACCACCACGGCCACCTACGATGTCGTGATTAACGGGCTCTGCGACGATGGCGAGGTCCCGCAAGACGAGCTGTGTGACGGCCTCGACAACAACTGCAGCGGAGCGGCCGACGACGCCTGGCCAACCCTGGGCAACCCCTGCGAGGAGGGACTTGGCGAGTGCGCCGAGACCGGCGTCTTCGTGTGTCTGAGCAACGGCTCCGACGTCGACTGTGCCGCGGTCCCAGGCCCCACCGCCGACGAGCTGTGCGACGGACTCGACAACGACTGTGACGGCTCCCTGGACGAGGACTTTGTGACCCTGGGCGACGACTGCAATGTGGGTCAGGGCCAGTGCTTCAACACGGGAACGCTCCAGTGCAGCGACTCACTGACTGGCGTCGACTGCAATGCAGCGCCTCTGGATCCAAGCACCGAAGACTGCGATGGCCTCGATGACGACTGCGATGGAGCCCCCGACAACGGCTTTGACGTCGGCGGGGAGTGCACCGTCGGCACTGGAGCCTGTGAAGTGCAAGGCAATCTGGTCTGCCTGGACGATGGCTCGGGTACCGAGTGCGACGCAACGGAAGGGCTCGTTGAACGGGAGACCTGTGACGGCACCGACGGCAACTGCGACGGTATCGTCGACGGCATCACCGACAATGGCGTCACTTACAGCGCTTGCGATGACGCCGACAACGACGGTATCACCGATCTCACCGAGCACGCAGTGACCGGCACCGACCCGAACGAGCCCGACACGGACGGCGACGGCATTCAAGACGGCACCGAGCTCGGCTATACCGAACCCGAAGTGCCGGGCGCCACCAGCGATACGTTCATACCCGATGCTGACCCCGACACCACAACCGACCCAACCGATGCCGACACCGACGACGACGGCCTTCTGGATGGCACCGAAGACGCAGACACCAACGGTGCCGTGGGAGACGATGAGACCGACCCGAGCAACATCGACTCCGACGCCGACGGACTCACAGACGGCCAGGAGAGCGGCCTGTCCGAGCCCGAGGACGCCGACGCTACCGATGACGAGGTGTTCGTCGCGGATGCCGACACCGATACCGTCACAGACCCCACCCGCGACGACACCGACGACGATGGCATTCTAGATGGCATCGAAGACGCCGACCTCAGCGGCAGTGTCGAGGACGATGAGACGGACCCCGGCGACGACGACACGGATGATGACGGCTTGCTCGATGGTACCGAAGATGCCAACAACAACGGCGTTTTCGATGACGGCGAGAGCGACCCACTCGACTCCGATACCGATGCCGACGGCCTGTTGGATGGCACCGAGAGCGGCCTTGCTGAGCCGGAAGGCGACGACACCGACGCGCAGGTGTTCGTGGCGGACGAAGACCCAGAGACCACCACCGACCCCACCTCTGGCGACACAGATGAGGGCAACACAGGCGACGGCATCGAGGATGCTAACCACGACGGACTCTATGAGCCCGACCAAGGTGAGTGCGACCCGAACGACCCCACGGACGACCTGTTCTGCGTCGACAGCGACAACGATGGCTTGTCCGATCAGGCCGAACTCGACAACGGCACAGACCCCAACGACGACGACAGCGACGACGACGGCCTGACCGACTTTGAAGAGGACCAGCTCGGAACAGACCCCAACGACGACGACAGCGACGACGACGGCCTGACCGACTTTGAAGAGGACCAGCTCGGAACAGACCCCAACAACCCGGACACCGATGGCGGCGGCACCAACGACGGCGACGAAGTGGACCATGAGACCGACCCGACAGATGCGTCAGACGATCTGCCAGAGCCCGACACCGACACCGACACCGAGCCCGACACTGACACCGACACCGACACTGACACCGAGCTGTACGTCGCCGGTGGCTGCGACTGCGACGGCAGTGGCGGCGGACCGGTGGGATTCGTCGGCCTCATCGCACTCGGTCTCGTCCTCCGGCGCCGGAGAATAAGGCCCGGTAGGGCGTCTCCCGACCCATCCTAGCTGACGAAGGGGGCATTCGAAGGCGCGACAGGGCTAGGCTAGGTCGCGCGACCGACGTCTGCCCCCTTGTTGAGCAGGCTGAGCCTCCCTCACGCCAGGCGCTTAACTACGCCATAGGCACCGCCGGAATTCGGAGGATGTCTACAGACCGAGAGCCCGGGCTACGTCTGCTGCAATGCTCTGCAACGTACCGGGCTTGAGCGGACTCTTCAGCCCGACCTCTGCTACGAGCCCCTGAAACGCCTTGGTTCCGCCCAAGGAGCACAGCTCACGGTACAAGCGCATGGCCTCGGTCCGGTCGGCCTCTGCCAGCTGCCAGAACTGCAGCGCTACGGTCTCGGCCAGGCAGTAGTCAATGTAGTAAAACGGCTGAAAGTACACGTGGCGCTGGGACTGCCAAGCACGCCCGGTGTTGGCATTTGCTAGGTCGCCATTGTGACGCCATGGCATGAACTTGGCTTCCAAGCTCAGCCAGTGCGCATTGCGTTCTTCCGCGGTCCACTCCGGGTTTTCATACACGGCGTGCTGGAAGGCATCAATCGCGCAGCCGTAGGGCAAGAACAGCAGCGCGCCTTCGAGGTGTTGGGTGCGGTAGCGGTCGGCATCGTCGCCAAAGAACAGCTCCATGTGCGGGTAGCACAGGTGTTCTAGGCTCATGGAGTGCATCTCGGCGGACTCGGCCGTTGGGCGTACGTCTTGGATGACCTCATGGTGCAGCGACTTCACCTTCTGGAAGGCGTGGCCACACTCGTGGGTGAAGACGTTCACGTCGTCCATTGTGCCGTTGAAGTTGGCAAAGATGAACGGCACCTTGTGGTCGTACAGAGCGGTGCAGTAGCCGCCACCTGCCTTGCCTTCACGGCTCTTGAGGTCGAGCAAGCCCTGAGAGGTCATGGTCTTGAAGAAGTCGCGGAAGTCGTCTCCGAGCAAGCCGAACATCTGCTCCGCCTGTCCGAGCATCCAGTCATGGTCGCCCTTTGGACGCGGCACGCCGGCGGGGTCTGCAACGGATTCATCCCACACACGGTAGTCGTCCCAGGCAATGTCCAGCGCTTTGGCCCGACGCTTGCGGATGGCCTCGCACAGTGGAACCACGTGGTCGAGAACCTGCTGGCGGTAGATGGCGGCGTCCGTCTCGGTGTAGTCAGTGCGTCCCATCTGCGCGTAACCAATCGGCGTGTAGCTTGACTGTCCAAGCTTCTCGGCCATGGAGTGCCGTAGTGCGGTGAGCTTGCTGAACAGCGCATCCATCTCTGGCGCCTTGGCGGCAACAGCGGCATCGCGATGTTCGGCCGCGAGCTGACGAGTGGCTCGGTCCGGTCGCCCCATGACCTCGCGCATCTCACCCAAGCTCTTGGTCCCGCCTTCCCAGTCCACGCGAATACCGGCCATCAGTCCCATGTACTCCATGACCAAGGCCGACTCAGCCGCCTTATCTTCCGCGACCGCTTCGCTAAACGACATGGCATCCGCGCGCCATCGGGCCACGGTGTGCTCACCCAGACGTTCGGTCAGTGCCGCCAAGTGGGGAGAGGCCAACACAGCACGCCGCAGGTCCACGAGGTGAACATCAATCGACGGTGTCAGCTCGTCCATGAACGTGCGGTGACTCTTGGCGGTGGTGTCGGCAGTGTCTTGGGAAAAGCGAATGTAGGTCAGTGAGTCGAGCGTTGCGAGCTGACGGTCCATGGCGTCCAGATCGCGCAGAACCGTCCATTGTTCATCTGCGGTACCGGCAGCACGAAAGCGCTCCAGCAGCGCCTTCGCATTAGCGATGGCGGTGTCACGCTCGGGAAGTTCAACGGTCATATCGCTTAGATGCATGGGTCACTCCAGGCGGACCGCTGTAACGGACATCCGCCGGCCCGGAGAGCTGTGTTTACCAGAGTCCCGCGACTTGGTGCACGCTGGCGGAGCGCGCTGCGTACATCATGACCAAGATCAGAACAATACTGACCAGTGAGATCACCGCGCCGACCCCGCCCCGTCCGTCGATGCGCTTGACCCAGTGAAGGGCGCCACACGTACCCGCAGTCATGGGGACCAGCGCCAACAGCCAACCGAGCCAGGCCCCATTCGATGCACCCTGTTGAGACTGGTAGACCATCATGGCTTTTACCTCTGCAGACGCCACAGCCAACGCTCTTGCGGCGTTGGACTGCCCGGCGCTTCGCAAGAACTCACCCAACAGAATGAGCGCCAAGGCACCGCACATGGCGATGAAGAACCGACTGCCCGCAATTCGCCCTTGGTGCAATGGGTCTTCGCTGGCAATACGGCCACAAGCGACGATTGTCAGTAAGGTCACCAGTGCGCAGATGAGCAGTCCAACCGGCAGGGCGAGTCCAAGTTCCGCCAGCTCGCCAAGCCCCACCACCGAGACGCAAAGGATGACCGCTACGACGAAGGCTCCCATGGCACCACCGGCAGCCGCCAGCAGACCGCGCACATCCACGCGAGGCTGTGGCCCCACTGCGGCCACGGCTGGGATAGCCGCCGCGAAACAGGCAAGCACGGCCGCTGCAATCATCATTACTGTGGCGAAGAGCAGCGTGTATAGGGCAACACTGGCGCCGGCCGCTAACAGCGTGTCCTTCACTTCCGCCGAGGCAACCGCATGGGCCTGCCACGCCTGCTGCATGCCAAATAAGGTTCCCAATAGGCCGGTTGCGACCACACCGACCGGCCCCAAGAGGGCCAAGCTGGCTGGCACCCGCCATTTCGCAAACCCAATGGCCAAAGGAATGATGAGCGCGAAGAGCATCGCGAACATTCCCAGAGCCAAAACTGGGAACTGAAATCCGCCACCTTCCAAGAACATCTGAACGGGACTTACCACTCGACCTCCACTCGAGGAACAGTGTAGAGGAATCTCGGCGTTGGGGCGGTCCGGCCGGCAAAAAACAACTGACGCCGGTGTCCAGATACGCCGGAAGTCTTCGGATTTGAAGGCACACAGAGCCACGCGGCCACGCCACTGGCCGCGCGGCCAGTTTCCCGCCTGAAACGCCAATCCTTGCCGCCCATCGCTGTGCAACAGCCACCGGTAGCGATATGCCCGAGATCCGCTCGGAGACGTCGTGGATATCGCTATTGTCGCTATGGATTGCATCCTGCCTGGCTCGACCTCGGCCGAGGAGTGGATTGCTGCATCCCGCGCCGGAACCCCAGCTGTCAGCGACGTGCCTAAAGGCCGCTGGCCCATGCCTCCGCAATCGGTGCTGTCATCGACCCTCGGTGCAGCAGATGCCACGCCAACCCTGCGCGGTGGATTTGTGGATCCAGGCCAGGTCGAAGGTGCGGAAGACTGTGACGCCGCAACGCGCCTGGTCATCCGTACGGTGCGCAATGTCGCCGCCGGGTTTGTCGGTAAACGAACCGACCTTCTGCTGGCGAACTTATCCCTTCCGACCTCGGACATGGTGCGAGCCAGCGCATTCAAAGCCTCACTAAACGGGCTGAACGCCAACACCGACTGGCTCAGCGACGCTTCGCCCGACAGCCTCAAGCACGGTGAAGGTCCGGCCGTTCACGCCGCCAAGATATTGGGTATCGGCGGGCATGTCACCGCACTGGACGCCGCCTGCGCGTCGGGACTGTACGCGGTGCAGTTGGCCTGTGACCGACTCGCAGCCGGACTGTGCGACGTGGCCATCGCCGCCGCCGTGCAAGCCGCCGACTCCGCCTTCTTGTTCCTAGGATTCGCCCAGCTTCGCGCTCTGGCCACCGACGGCGTCGCTCGCCCGTTTGACGTGAATGGAACCGGTCTCTTGGTCGGCGAAGGCGCCGCAGCCGTCACCCTCAAGCGCCTGTCCGATGCCCAAGCAGACGGCGACACCATCCACGGCATCCTTCGCGGTGGAGGTCTTGGAAATGACGGAAAGAAAGGCAACTTGCTCGCCCCGAGCGCTTCCGGACAGGAGCGGGCACTGCGCCAAGCCTACACCCGAGCGCAGCTAGCCCCAGCAGATGTTGGCTACACCGAGTGCCACGCCACCGGAACCCAGCTTGGCGACGGAACCGAGTTGACGACCCTCGGCAAAATACACAGTGGCCGTACCCTTCCCATGGTGGTGTCCTCAACAAAGGGCCAGATTGGTCACACCATCACCGTTGCCGGTCTTGCCGGTCTGATTCGCGCCACCGGTGCGGTGCGCGACGGCTTCTTCCCGCCCACTCCCGGATGCACCATCCCGTTGGAGATGAGCGAATACCTACGAGTATTGCACAACAGCGAGACCTGGAACGAGGACCAACGCGTCGCAGCCGTCAGCGCTTTTGGGTTCGGAGGCACCAATGCACATGTGCTCGTCAGCAACGTCGCCAGCCGCCAAACGCCACCGGAACACACCGGCGTAGACCTCTTCATTCACGGCGTCGGCGCCAGAATCGGTGATGCCAAGACCACCCGTGCCAGCGTTGCCCTCGCCCACACCGGAACGGTCCAGTCAGCTCCTGCCCACATCGCTCGCGGCACCAAACTGCCGGTTGGCACCTACATGTCTGCCGTGCACACCGATGCTGTGGGGCGGCGTATTCCCCCGTCCGAAGCGGCGCAGATTCTTCCGCAACAGCTCGCCATGCTCGAGGCTGCGGCGGACGCACTAGCGTTGGCGGACGTCGACCATTCGCGCACCGCGTGCATCATTGGAATGACGGTTGACCCCCAGATCTCAGAGCACACCCTGCGCTGGCTAGTCGACGCTGAGCACCGAGACGCGGTCAGCCCGCCGCTCACCTCCGCCCGCGTGCAAGGCGTGCTTCCAAACCTCGTCGCCAACCGCATCTCAGCAACGTTCGACCTACAAGGCCCGTCGTACACGGTGTCTTCGGGAGACAACTCGCTGCACACCGCTCTACAGCACGCTGAGCGGCTACTGGCCACGGGTGTTGCCGACGCTGTCATTGTGGGTGCTGTGGACCTGCCCGGCCACGTCGCCAACCATCCACAGCGCCCGATTGCCGAGGGCGCAATAGCGTTCCTAGTAACCTCGGACCTCCCGTCCTATGCACTGGCCAACGTCGACGCGCTGGCAGTCCCCACCGCCGCTCACCACGACCGTCTCGGCCACATGGGTGCCG
>JBLHSN010000292.1:0-7640 GCA_047626195.1 Myxococcota bacterium | reverse complement strand
TACACCGTTCCCGGAGCCAGCTGGACGCCTCTGTGGGATGCTCGAGCGGACGTTGGGGCCGATAGCTTGGCCATGACCCTGTCTGCTAGCGTTGTTCAGACGACTGGCGAGGACTGGTCTGGGGCTGCGTTGACGTTGTCGACAGCACGACCGGCCGGTGGCGTGATGGCGCCTGAGCTGTCTCCTTTCTGGTTGCACAATGGGTATGCGAATACCGGAAAGGTTCAGCGGTCACAGCCGGCTCCGGCCATGGAGATGTTCGACGACTACATGGAAGAGGAGGATGAGGCTGCATACGCGCCGGAGCCTGCTCCAATGCTGATTCAGCAAGCGCAGGTCATTGAGCAGATTGTCGCCAGTCAGTTCGACGTTCCAGGGGGAACTTCGATTAGCGGCGATGGTACCGCACGGAAAGTGCAGGTGATTGGCGTGGATGTCCATGTGGAGTGGATGCACATTGCAGTGCCTTCACTCGACGAACGCGCCTGGATGGTGGCGGAAGGAACGTGGCCTGAGATGTGGTCGTTGACCGCCGGGTCGGTCAGCATCTTCGCCTCCGATAGCTATGTCGGCTCTATGCGCCTACCTACCGTCGGAACCGGCGCAACATTCGAGCTTGGTTTTGGGCCGGACGACGCGGTGACGGTGGAGCGTACGGTGACTGAAGACCTCCGCCGAAGCCCGGGTCTGTTCCGGCGTCCGCGCGTCACCCGAACCTGGCAGACTACGCTCCGCAACCGGCGTTCGGACAGTGTGACGCTGTCACTGCGCGACCGGATTCCGGTCTCGACCCAATCCAAATGGCGTGTAGATGCCCTATTAGAGGAGCCGACCGAACGGCTTCCCGAGGGACTGATGGTGTGGGAGATGCCGCTGTCTGGCGGTGCCGAGGCGGTCGTGAACACCGGCTGGAGAGTCACGTACCCGAAGAAGTTCATTCCGGGAGGTCTGTGATGCTGTCGCTGTTGTTGTCTTTGGCGTTGGCGGATGTCGTTGAAGTCACCGCCGCACCAAGCGAGGTCACGGTGTACGCCGACCGCGCCCGTGTGACGCGGACCGGTGTCTCCCAGCTTGCACGCGGCACGCATGAGGTGACCTTCGTCGGTCTTCCACCCACCACCGACCCCGAGTCTCTGACGGCAGACGTCTCTGGGTTAGCGGAGGTCCTCGATATTCAAGTGCGCATGGTCAGCGCCGTGGAAGCTGCAGATGAGCGCGTTGCAGGGCTGCTGCAGCAGATTCAGACGCTCACGGATGCTCGTCAGGACTTGCTCGATGACCAACAAGCGGCGAACGCGAAGCTCACATCTGTTGGCTCGGCTCGGGGCGCGTCGGCAACGCAGCTGTCCGCCCAGCTTCTCGTGGGTACCAATGGACCTTCCCGTGCGGATACGCTTCAGCGACTGCTGTCCGGCGAAGATGCCGAAGCACGCGCTGCGCTGCATCAGACTGCCCTCGCGATTCGCGATGTAGATGAGCGACTCTCAGCAGCCCGGCGTGAACAAGCGTCGTTAGGCTCGAGTGCCACGGACACGTTGACCGCAGTGGTGCGGGTGGATGTATCGTCTGGAAGTCGGATTGGCGTGGACCTGACCTACACAGTGGGCGGTGCCTACTGGGAGCCTCGCTATGACCTTCGAAGCGATGGCGGAAGCGACTCGGTCACTTTGTCGCTCTCGGCTATTGTGACCCAGCGTACTGGGGAAGACTGGAGCAACGTGGACCTCTCCGTGTCCTCGGCTCGTCCCGGGCGTGGCACGGATGTTCCCCAGCTCGACCCATTCTGGCTCACTGCCTACCGCCCGCGGCCCGTCAGCACAGGCGCCCGTGGCGGGAGTGCACCCATGGCCGCCATGGCTGAGATGGACCACGGCTTGCCGATGCGTGCGTCGATTGCCGCACCTCCAATGGAAGTGGCTCAGGCCGTAGTCGAGACTCAGCTGGCGGCGACAACATTTGGGGTTGAGAACCCCGAGACTATGCCCAGTGACGGCACGGCACGAAAGGTACTGCTGACGACAGTCGACCTTGAGTCCGAGCTTCGACATGTGAGTGTGCCGCGCATTGACCCGACCGCTTTTCTCATTGGCGAGGTCACCAATACGGCCAGCTTCCCGCTTCTGCCCGGACCTGCCGGGGTGTTCGTTGGAGGCGCGTACGTTGGTGATATTGAGCTGAATACCGTACCTACCGGCGAGACCTTCGATGTCTCGTTTGGCCCGGATGACCGGGTGTTGGTAACGCGAACCCGTCTGGGAACGAATATCGACGGCGACGGTCCCGTTGGTCGGCGTCGAACTGCAGAGTGGAAGTGGGGATTAGGTGTCCGATCGACCCACCGGAGTCCGGTCAATGTCGAGATTCGCGAGCAAGTTCCCACAAGTCGCTCTGAAGATGTTGAGGTGGCCTACACCGTTGACTCTGGCGCACCTGAAGTCATTGAAGAAGACGGCGGCCTCCTTGCCTTTACCGTCGACGTACCCGCCGGTCGGTCAGCCGATTTTGAGTGGAGCTACACCGTCACCTACCCAGGTGACCGCACGTTGGGGTGGATGGAATGATTGCGCTCATGGCACTTTTGGCGAGCCAAGCCTTCGCGGATGATGTGTTGGTGACCAGCCGAGTCGAGTCGGTCACTGTGTTTCAAGGGCGCGCGCGGGTCACGCGTGTCGCTACCGCACGGGTCCCAGCGGGTCGGTCGGACATTGTCTTTGATGCGCTGCCGCTGTCGCTCGACAACAACTCCATGACTGCCGAAGGAGAGGGGCGAGCAACACTATTGGGCGTGGATATGCGATCGGTTCGTGGCACGGAAGACCGCGATGAGCGTGTTCGTTCACTGCGTGCGGACAAGCAAGAACGCGAAGACCAGATGGCGGCTCTGGCGGACATCGTTGCGCGCGTACAGGCAGATATGGCCTTTCGCAAGGCGATTGTGCCGACGGCACCTTCCGTTTTGCGGGAAGACCTGTTCCTTGCAAATGATGCACCGGCCCAGCTCGCCCAGCTGTCGTCCGATGTGCAGGATGAGCTGCGGACATTGCTTCGCGAGCAGCGTATTGCCGAGCGGCAGATCCGAGGACTGGCAGTCGAGGTGGCCGCACTAGGGCGCGATATCCGTCGAATCGGCTCGGAGACGCGTGACTCCAAGCGCGCAGCAGTCGGTATCGATGCATCCGCCAGTGGAACGGTCACCGTCCATCTGTCGTACTTGGTGTCCAACGCTACCTGGACCCCAAGGTATGATGCGCGGTTTGACCCGCAGAGCAATCGCGTTCGCTTGGATGTGTCCGGCGTGGTGACCCAATCGACTGGTGAAGACTGGATGGACGCGGCCCTGACCGTCTCCACTGGCGCCGCTACACGCGGCACCCAACCCCCGACGTTGACACCGTTCATTCTTGGCCAATCCTCTGGCGCCTCCGTCTCGCGGAGTCCGGCGTCTCTGGCATTGGTGAGCGAGTTTGACGCGCCACGAGCGGTGGACGTCCCATCGGATGGTTCGGCTCGGCAGGTCCGTTTGGCGTCGCTGGACCTGGACGCGAAGACCGTGCACCGCACAGTGCCAAGGCGTGAACCGGTGGCCTACTTGACGGCCCGCGTCACGAATACGGCGGACTGGGGCTTGATGCCCGGACCGGTCAATAGCTACCTCGGCTCCGCTTTTGTAGGCCGTGGTACCTTGTCCGCAACCCCACCATCGGGCAAAGTCGACGTGTCCTTTGGCGTGGATGACCGTGTGGCGGTGGAGCGTGTCCGCGTGGAAGACCTCACACTGTCGCAGCGGGCGTTGTCCAGCCGCGACCGTCAACAATGGGGCTTTGAGACCCGTGTCACTAACCGCACCGGCGCCCCTATCGAACTCACTGTAGTCGAGCAGGTTCCGGCCTCACGGGAAGACCGCTTTGAAGTCGAGGTAGCCACCAGACCCGATGTCAGCGTTCCCACCGAGGGCGTCTTCCAGTGGGAGTCGACTCTGGCCAATGGGGCGTCTGAAGAGTTTGTTCTGGAATATGAAATCAGCTGGCCGGAAGGCGAGCGTCCCCAGGTGCTCGACTAGCCGTATTGTCCTTCGGACCCGAATGGTGTAAACCGCCGGTCGGAGGCTCCAAGTGGCGCAGGTTCGGGTAGTTGCTGCGTTGACGGCATGTTTCGTTGTGGCGCTGTTCGTTCCAAACATTGCGCTACGCCGCATGCCGACTCTGTGGACCTGGGTGCAGACAGCCGACGACGGGTCTGACCTTGCGGTGCTCGGCGCGCTGCGGACTGCGGATGCAGAAGACGTCGACATTGTGGTGTTGGGCAGCAGTCTTGCCGTGGTGGATGTGTCTGCGTTGATGGTTGAGCGCGAGACCGGACGGTCGGTTCTCAATGCCGGCGTTCTGGCTATGCCGCCCATCGCGAGCAGCATGTACGTCGGCGAGGTCCTGGCACTCCGTCCATCCACCGTCGTTCTGGTCACCGGTCCGCGGGCGTTCGGTGACCTCATTCTTCCCGATGAGACTCCCTTCGATTGGGGCATTGCCATATCAGCACTTCCGGCATCCGCGTGGATGCGGTCGGACGTGTTGAGTGCAGCATTGGCCGATGCCAGCGACGCCTATCGTCTTCGCACCGTTCCTCGATTGGCGTGGGACGGAACGCTGGCGGAGCGTGAGATTTCGGCATCCGACCGGCACCGTGCGGATGACGCGCGATTTGCTCGGCTCGCTCGAAGACGCGGACAGGAGGTGGTAGACACGCCGACTGTTGTTGACGGACCCGCGTCGCGGGCTGTTGGTACGCTCATAGACCGGTGTACGGACCAAGGCGTCAACGTGTTGTTGGTCGCAGCTCCGGTTCACAGCGCTCTGTTGCGGACGCCGGGTGTGTGGTTCCATCCACCTCACCTGGCTGAGCTGCGTCGTATTGCCGAGCTGCACGGTGCGGCGGTCCTGATACCCGACAACGAAGGGCTTTGGCGCGATAGCGATTTTCGAGACCCGCTGCACCTCGCACCGGCTGGACAGCGTCGATTCAGCCAAGCCGTCGCTGTAGAGCTTAGATAGATGCTCTTCAATAGCCTTCCATTCGCGCTGCTTGCCGCCCCCACAATACTGATGGGGCTGACCCTGCGCGGGCGGCCGCGCACCTGGATTCTCCTACTTGCTAGCTGGGCCTTCTACGCCGGAGGACAGCCTAAATGGCTGCTGTTGCTTTGGTTTTCGACGATTCTCGACTACCTCATTGGTCGGGCACTCGACAGCACGCCAGATGAGCAAGCGGTGCGTCGAAAGCTACTGCTGGCGGCGAGCCTGATTGGCAACTTAGGCATCTTGTTTGCCTATAAGTATCTACCGTTTGTGCTGTCGTTAATGGGGCTAGGCGGCTTTGCGCCCGCGGCGTACCAAGGCGGGTTCCATTTCCTTGGAGGTGTACCTGCAGGGCTGTCCTTCTACACCTTCCAGACCCTCTCCTACACGATTGACGTGTACCGAAGAAAGCAGACGGCGATTCGAAGCCCGGTAGAGTTTGCCCTGTTTGTCGCCTTCTTTCCCCAGCTCATCGCCGGACCGGTTGTCCGTGCCAGCGAGTTCTTCCCGCAGCTGTACACGCCAAAGCCGGCCACTGAGGCGCGTCTGTGGCGTGCGGTCGAGCTGTTTGGGGTTGGGCTGTTTAAGAAGGTGGTCGTCGCCGACAACTTGGGACTATTGGGCGACCCGCTGTGGCGGTCTGCAGACGCTCAGTCGGGTCCAACGCTCGCCATTGGCGCACTCATCTTTTGGGGCCAAATCTACGCGGACTTCAGCGCCTACAGCACGATGGCACGTGGCTTAGGTACGGGGTTTGGCTTCGATTTACCGCGAAACTTCAACTTCCCATTGCTCGCTGATGGTCCTCTTTCATACCGCCGAAGCTGGCACATGACGATGAGCGCTTGGTTCCGCGACTACGTCTTCCATCCCTTGGGGGGTAGCCGGGCGTCCGCCTGGCGTGTTGCCATCAATATTGGCATTGTATGGACGCTGTTCGGCATCTGGCACGGTGCCGGCATGACCTTTCTCGTGTGGGGGCTGTACAACGGGGTCGTCCAAGCCGGAACGCGCGAGTTTTACCGCCGTGGGTACTGCATTCCGGCGTACCCAGGAAAGCGACTGGCAGGCACAGCGCTCAACCTGGCGTTGATGTTGCCGAGTGCCATTGTGTTTCGCAGTGCCAGCATGCAGGACGCCTTTACAGCGCTCTGGGCGGTGATCACTCTTCGGGATGGCGGCGGAGTCGATTCGTTCACCCTGGGCGTCGCCGGCCTCTTCGCCGCCATGCACATCGCGTCGTATCGCTGGTACCGGGAAGACGTACTGGAGCGCTCACCGTGGGTGGTGAGACTCGTTCTGCTAACTGGGCTTATCTGGGTCGTTGTGTTTCTGGGCGCCAAGGGCAGGCCGTTCGTCTACTTCCAGTTCTAGATCCGTAGACCGCGTTCAGTCGCGTTGCGCCAGATCCGAGGCCGACAGGACTTGCCCGCGGGGGCGCACGGTGTGTCGACTCGCGATGAGAGCCGACACGCGCGCTCTCGCTGGGTCGTCAAGTGACTCCAGCGCGGTACGCACGTCCTCCGAGACTGAAAATCGGCCGCAGGTCGGGCATGAGATAGCCCAGATGATGCCGTTGTTTGCGCCGTTGACGCGGGCTCGCCGTGCCAGCAGGTCCCCGGACACCGGGCAGTCGGTCAGGTCGTTTGGCGGGCAGGTAAACATGGTTTGCAGGCCGTTGAAAAGGGGTTGCGGGTAAGTGACTAGCTCAAGTCAAAGGTCTGGGTTGCGAGCACCGTGCCGGCCACCGCCTTGAACTTGAGCTTGATGAGGTCGCTGCCGACGCCGTCTTGCACTGCGGCCGGCAGGACAATTGCTCGCTCGACTTTCGCGACTATCGTGAGCTGGCCAGTGGCGAGGTTGTAGTCGGCATCGAGCAGGATGGTTGTTCCGCTGCCCTCGGCGGCCATCGCCAGCTCTAGGACTGCGGCAAAAGCATTAGCGATCCGCAGGGTGTTTCGAAGGGTCTCCTCGCCAGCAATGCCCTCCGCGAGAGCGACCACGGCCCCACGCACTGCCGATGACGCCATCGACCCAATGGCGCTGAGATTGGACTGTTTGGCGCTTCCCACACGAATACCAAAGGACGCTGTGGTGCCCTTACCCGTTGACGGGATGGTCACGCCGATGGAGCTGCTGACGTTGATACCAGACCGTTCGTAGCCGTACGTAAACTTAACCTTGAAGTCACCCTTGGTATGCTTGTCAAGCTTGCCGTTCGTCTTCGATAGGACATCGCTTGCCTCGTACCCGGCGGTCAGCTGGCCGCTGTGGGTCGAGCCTAGGTTGCCCTCTACGCCACCGCCCTCGACGCGGGTCGCCGTGTCGTTGCCGTCCATGTTCTCGACCGTGTCGGCGGCGTAGCCTTCACCCCAAAGCGAGTCGGCGATTGGACCGCCTGCGGTCATGACGGCCACCTTTCCAGCCAAGTATACTGGACCGCAGAAAGGACCGAGTACCGAGGCAATGGCACAGGTAGAGCCGATCTCGGTCCAGGCAGCCGACTCTTCAAAGTCCTCTGTCGAAACCTCCTGTTCGCGCACCTATTGCTCGATTGCTAGGTCGATG
>JBLHSN010000291.1:0-7714 GCA_047626195.1 Myxococcota bacterium | reverse complement strand
ACTGAAGCAAGGCCATCTGCGCGGTCGCGTCCTGCATGGCTACGCGGTCGGGGGAGAACTCGGCGTACGACACGCCCCGCTCGAGGGGCTGGTCCGCCGGGTCGCACAGGTGGTTGAACAGGGTCTTCTCGGTGAGCGTAAGCGGCCGGCCCAGGCGTTGCCGACCGTGTACGACGCTCGTATCTAGCCGGTCGTAGACGGATCGGGCTAGTTCAAGAGATGTCGAGGATGAAACAGGCATGAGCGCTTCTCGCGGTGAATGGAGTACATGGCATAGCGCAGCACCGCTCTCGGTCGGCAAAGCAAGGACGTTCCATGAAGATTCGCACTGAGACCGACACCCTCGGCACCATTGACGTCGACGATGCTCGGTACTGGGGCGCTCAGACCCAGCGCAGCCTAGAGAACTTTCGCATTGGCGGCGAGCGCATGCCGATGGAACTGCTGCGCGCCTTCGCTGTCCTCAAGAAGGCCGCAGCCCTCACCAATGCCGACCTCACCGACCTGCCGATGAACAAGGCCCAGGCCATCGCTGGCGCCTGTGATGATCTGCTCGAAGGGGTGCTAGACGACGAGTTTCCGCTGGTGGTGTGGCAGACGGGCTCGGGCACCCACACGAATATGAACGTCAACGAGGTCGTTGCCAACCGGGCCACCGAGCGAATGGGTGGCGACTTTCGCGCAGAAAAGTGGGTTCACCCCAACGATGACGTCAACCGGTCTCAGTCGAGCAACGATACCTTTCCAACGGCGATGCACATCGCCGCCTACACCTTGGTCACCACGCGGACGCTCCCAGGAATCCGGGCTCTACGCGAAGCGCTGCACGACAAGAGCGTAGCGTTTGTCGACGTGGTCAAGACCGGCCGAACGCACCTAATGGACGCCACGCCGCTGACTCTGGGTCAAGAGTTCAGCGGCTACGTCACCCAGCTCGACCGAGGCATGGCCGCGGTGACCGACACGCTCGACCGGGTGCGTGAGCTGGCGCTGGGCGGCACCGCTGTGGGCACGGGGTTGAACGCGCCGGTCGGGTTCGCTGAGCAGGTCGCCGAGCGCATCGCCGCGCTGACCGACTGCCCCTTTGTCACCGCCGAGAACAAGTTCGAGGCCCTGTCCGCCCATGACGCCATGGTCGAGCTCTCCGGCTCGCTCAAGCGCGTGGCGGTGAGTCTGATGCACATCGCCAACAACATTCGCTGGCTCGCGAGTGGTCCGCGGACGGGGATTGGCGAGCTGGAGCTCCCGGTGAACGAGCCGGGAAGCTCCATCATGCCCGGCAAGGTCAACCCGACTCAGTGCGAGGCCCTGACCATGGTCGCCGCCCAGGTGATTGGCAATGACACGACGGTCACCGTCGCCGGTACACACGGCCACTTTCAGCTCAACACCTTCAAGCCGGTCATCGCGTTCAATGTGCTGATGAGCGCCCGACTCATTGGGGATGCGACGCGGAGCTTCACCGACCACTGCGTAGTCGGCATCACGCCGGACACTGCACGGATCAACGAGTTGGTCGGCAAGAGTCTCATGCTCGTAACCGCACTGACCCCGAGCATTGGCTATTACAAAGCGGCGGAGATTGCGCAGAAGGCCCACCGCGACGGCACAACTCTCAGGCAAGCCTGTGTTGCGCTGGGGTATTTGTCCGCAGACGCCTTCGATGCGGCGGTCGTGCCCGAGCACATGACCCGCCCGACGTTCGTGCAAACCTGATGGGACCAACTGTGATAGCGAAGGAATGACTTTGGGAATCGCCCCAGTTTTTGCTGCGTTTCGCTAACGAACCTTCGGGCGTACGGCCTAGCGCTGGCATTGGCTGGCGAGGAGTTTTATGCGTGTCGAAGACCTGAACATCCACCAGCTTCTTCAGTTCGATGGCGAGAGTGGTTCCATCGACTTCGCGGGCCAGCGGGCCTTGTTGCTCGACGCCGTCACGATGGGCCTGCTGCGCCGGACCTTGGTACACAACTTTGGTGTTGCGGCGGCCCGTAGCGTGCTCACTCAGCTTGGCTTTGCCCATGGCTGGCGCATGGCCGAGGCCATGAAGGCGCAGTTTAATTGGGAGAGCGAGGAGGAGTGGCTACTCGCCTGAACGCGCATTCATGAATTGCAGGGATTGTTTCATACACATCCGAGCTCGTCGGCCGACACCGCTACCCTCCTCAACTCCTACGAGGCCGAGCAGCACCTGCTGCACTTTGGCCAGAGCGATGTCGCGACCTGCTGGACGCTGTGCGGTCTGCAGAGTGGCTACCGGAGCCGAATCTTGGGTCGCGAGGTGTACCTACTGGAAGACCGCTGTGTCGGAAAGGGCGACACGGCCTGCCACTTGGTGGCGCGCACTCGCGAGGAGTGGGGCCAGGAGCGTGCGGATGACCTGCGTTTTTACTCGGCGTCGAGCGTGATGGAGTCACTGGACACCTCGGTTCGCGATGTCATCGAGGCCCTCAAAGCCACCGAACGCAAGCTCGGGGCGCAGCAGCGTAAGCTCGTCGCCTCGACACCCGAGGTGGAAGACCCGGACGGAATCGTTGCGCGCAGCTCTGGCATGCGCCGATTGCTTGGGCTTGTCCGACGCGTCTCTCGCGTGGACAGCACCTTGCTCATCACCGGCGAGAGTGGAGCCGGAAAGGAGCGTGTGGCGCGCATGGTGCACGACTTATCTCCGCGCTCCAGCGGGCCGTTCATCGCCGTCAACTGCGGCGCCATCGCTGAGTCGTTGCTCGAGAGCGAGCTATTTGGCCACAAGCGCGGGGCATTCACCGGAGCCAACAGTGACCGCGCGGGTCTGTTTGAAGCGGCGAGCCACGGAACGCTGTTGCTCGACGAGATTGGTGATGTGTCCCCGTCGATGCAGGTCAAGCTCCTACGGGTGTTGCAGGAGCGCGAGGTCCGGCGGGTCGGGGAGAACAAGACGCGTCCGATCGATGTGCGTGTCATCGCGGCGACGAACCGCGACCTGGTGGGGGATGTGGATGACAAGTCCTTTCGCCAAGACCTGTACTACCGACTCAAGGTGATCGAGCTGCACGTGCCGCCCCTGCGGGAGCGCCGCGAGGACATCCTGCCGCTGGCCCGCATCCTGCTCGCGTCTGCGGCGCTGCGCATGAAGCGTACCGTAGAGGGCTTCTCGCCAGAAGTTGCCGACCAGCTGCAGCGGCACGCGTGGCCCGGAAACGTGCGTGAGCTCGAAAACGCCATGGAGCGAGCGGCCGCCCTCGCTGGCCAGACCCGAGTCGAGCTTATTGACCTTCCAGAAGACGTCCGTTCGTCCGCGCCGGCGTCACCTGTGCCTCTCGTGGCCGAGGCGAGGTCGCTACAGCTCATTGAGAGGGACCACATCCTGGCCGCCCTACGCATGAACGGAGGCAACCGAGCCCGCACCGCAGCGCAGCTCGAGATCGGCACGGCGACCCTGTATCGAAGGCTTAAGTCCTACGGCATGAACACCAGTCAGCACGGCTGACGACGTTGTTGCGGGACGTTGTTCGGCTATGGCCGTTCATCGGGCAAACGGGGCAGGTCGATCACGAGGACCTCGGTTTCCTCGGAAGGGGTGAACGAGATCACCGGCTCGTGGACAAGACCTGCGCCGTCCCCGGTGCTCAGCTCCAATCCTCCCAGGCGTCCTTTGCCGGCGATGACGTGAATCCATACGCCGCGGTCGTGTCCGATGGGATGCATTACGTGGCGGCCGGAGCGCAGTACTGCTGAGTAGACGACCGCGTTGTGGGAGAGCCGCAGAGCGCCGGAACGCCCGTCCCACGACGCGACCGCCCGGAGGGTTTGTTGGCGCGAGGCAATGCTGAACCACGTCCACGTGAGATCCATGTGCAGCGACAAGGCAGAAGGCATCAGGCCAATGCGGAACAGGTGGGCAGTGCTGTGTGGGGGGGTGTTCCGCGCGTCGATGTCCGCGCTACGCCCGGCGGCCGCGCGAAGAACGGAGCCTGCGGGCAGAGTGATGGCGGTAGACCCGTCTTGGAGTGTGACGGTTCCGTCGCGAACGTACAGGAGCACCTCGGAAGCGTCGTCCGGTCGATGGGACACGGGGTGGCCGCTGTGGAGCGATTGTTCGTCGAGGTAAGCGAGCCCGTGAAAGCCGTTGGTCGCTCCGGGACCGACGAAGTCGACCATCCGCGACGGATTCTGGCCGTCGTGTGAGCGGCTGACACGCTCTTGAGCGCGGCGCACGGTAATCATGTCCGCACCGAGCCGTAGGGTGTGTGGGGGGCTCTACCTGTCATTTGGGTAGGGGATGGTTTCAAGGGGACGTAGTCACAACGGCGCTGTCTGTAAGAGTGTGCATATGCTCTCCTTTGGCCGATTGAGATGCAAACCCCGTGCCACTCGGTCGCGGCTGAACAGCCGTCGGGCAACCTGGGTCACTGCATTCGGATGTACGTCGGGCTGGTGGTAGACGTGCTTGGCTGTTCGTCCCCGCCTGCACGGTGGAAGTCTCGGAAGCAGGAGAAGCCGAGCCCGTCCAGTGTCGCGTACACCTGCTTCATGGCGACGTCGACGGACAGGCCGGTGTCGATGGTTACCACGAAGGGCCGTATGGGTGGGGTCATCGGCTCCCATCGCTAGCGATGGGTTGAACGACCCGCGATCGAGGATGAGTACGCCTTCTTCGAGGTCATAGACGTGCTCCGCACAGAGGTCTCCGTGTAGCACCTGACCTGTTCCAGACCGTTCTTCGAGCTCGGGTTCGACTCTGTCCAGCACCCGGACAATCGCCGCGTCGACGCGGTTGAACAGTTGAGATGGCAGACCCTTCAAGACAGACAGCTCGTCTTGGTTGTCGACAATGCGCTTTTTGACCGCCATCGGGAGGGCTGCCCCGGGGCGGTGCGCAAGCGTCCCAGGGGACCTGGCGGATCTGCTGCCCGACCCGCTGTATGGTGCGCGTATCGAGGCGAGGCGCCATGGAGGTAAGTGTGCATTCTTCGGGTAGGCGGCGCATCTCGACGGCGTAGTCGACCTCCGTCGACCCGATGATGGGTACCACGTCTAGGTACACCCCGGCGCCCAAGGCGTGTTGTGGTCGATCTCGGCGTAACAGGCGGCTTTGCGCAGCTCGGTCGTCGAGAAGTCGGCGAATGCAAAGGTCACAAGCTTTAGCGTCTTTCGTACGCGCGTCTTTCCGATGTATACGCACGACATGTGGGTCTCCACCAAGCTCATGTGGTCCTCTCCTGACTTGTTTGCACCCATGAATCGCGCCAGTGCGGATTCGTCGAGCGGGTCTGCAGCCCATCACAGTGATGGACCTGCCCATCACAATGAACGCCTAGGGTGAGACGTGCCGAAGGCGTGATTTTCGGAAACGGTTTGCTTGCTCGCCGGTGTCGATACCGCGGTTCGGCGTGGCACAGTTCCTGCTGGTCTGCCTGGTATGACGCACCCCCATTTTGAGTCTGGTTCCGCCGAAGCCAGCCCACATTGGCTGGACGAGGTCGCCCTAGCGTTAGCCGCCACCCATACGATTCTGCCCGGCAAGCACCGCGGCCTGCCCATCCGACGCCGACTCCGCGAGAACCGACGATCTGTGGAGCGGGCGGGTCAACGCATTGCCGTAGAGGCCGAAGCCTGGGACGGCGACGGGTACCGACGGGCCTTCACCGACGAAGGGGTTCCGAGCGGGTCCGCCGCCAACCCAGCGACTCGCTTGTGCTGCTGCATGCGCCGCCGTTCGACAAGTGCCCGGGGGACCCTGGGTACATCAAGGCCTATCTACCAGACGTTCGCGAGAATGGGGGCCAGTACATCCCCGCTGCGATCTGGGGGGTGATGGCCTTTGCCGTGTTGGGTGAGGGCCCGCGTGCCGGCGAGTTGTTCTCCATGCTCAACCCGGTCCGCCTCGCCAGAACCCTCGTTGTGGTCTAGCGCTACCCCATAGAGCCCTACGTGATGGCTGCGGACGTCTACGGCACGGGCCGACACATCGGCCGGGGAGGATGGACCTGGTTCACCGGCTCATCGGCCTGGATGTACCGCGCCGGGCTCGAGTCAATTCTCAGCATCTATGTGCGCGGCGACCCCGTACACCTCGCCCGGTGAATCCCAGCGAGCTGGCCTCCCTACAGGGGTGACTCCCAAGCACCGTATTGCCCAATACCGGTTCGTGGTCGCCAAATTCTGGATGGCGTCGGCCTGATGGGCTCGCTCCGCGGGTGTACCGGTGTGAGCGCTGTTGCCGTAGCCGGTCAACATGTCGAAGGTGATGACCATTAGGGCCAATCCACCTGACACGCGGAAGTCGTCGATGCTGATGGCGAAGAAGCCCAGTAGCTGGCTACCTGAAACGTCGACAAACAAACACATTGCGGCGGAGTAGCCGACGGTAGCTAGGGCCACACGTCGTTGCTCTTCGGTGTCCATGCCATCGGTCAGGATGAGGAAGAAGGGTAGGGCCATGATGGGTAGCGCCGCGCGTGGCGTGTTGTTTTGACAGGTCGCTCTCGTATCGATGCTGAGGTCTGCCTCCCGGCTCCTCACAAGTCGCCTGGGGTCGGTCTTGCGCACTGTGGCCCGAGACGTGCATGACTCTGTCAGTGGCGCCCAAGAGCTTGGGCGCATCGATCGAAGCGGTCTGCACCGCGGCTCGGCTCCGAAGACTCGGGCTGGCCGCCTTCGCGGTGCCGGCCTCTGCCAAGTCCCACAACCCAAGGAATGATCATGAGTCAGGAAAAACACGTGACCGTAGCGATCTACGCGACACACACCGCCGCCGAGTGCGCCATCAAGGCGCTGCAAATATCGGGGTTCGATATGGAGAACCTCTCTATTGTCGGACGCGACTACCACACGGAAGAGGACGTCGTTGGCTACTACAACGCCGGCGACCGCATGAAGCGCTGGGGCAAGTCCGGCGCCTTCTGGGGCGGGTTCTGGGGGCTGCTATTCGGCTCTGCCTTCTTCTGGGTACCGGGTCTTGGCCAGGTGATGGTGGCCGGGCCACTAGCCATCTGGATCATCGGCGCGCTGGAGACCGCGGTTGTGGTCGGTGGTCTGAGCGTGGTCGGCGCTGGCCTGTACAGCCTAGGCATCCCCAAAGACAGCATTCTGCAGTACGACATCGCCATTAAGACCGACAAGTTCCTCGTCGTTGCCCACGGCACCGCAGACGAGGTCGCGAAGGCGCGAGACGTGCTCCACCGCACGGGCCCCGAGACGCTGGACCACCACCAGTAGTCGTTCAGAGTGATGCGCCAGAGTGCGCGGCCCTCTCATTGTGAGGGGGCGCCGTAAGTGGCCACTCCTGCAAGCGGTTGCGTCAGCGAAGGGTTGTGCGCACGAATCTCGTCTCGGCCCGGTTGTTGCGTGGGGAGAAGACGGCTCGCTCTACCCAGCGCGCTCCCTCCAACCACAGGCTGATTCATGTCTCTTCGACTCAACGACATCGCGCCGAACTTCACGGCCGACTCCACCCATGGCGTACTGACCCTGCACGACTGGGTCGGTCAACACTATGCCATTGTGTTCTCGCACCCCAAGGACTTCACGCCGGTCTGTACAACCGAGTTTGCCGCTCTTGCCCGACTCGTGCCCGAGTTCTCCAAACGAAAAACCAAGTTGATGGGCGTCTCCGTGGATGATGTCGAGTCTCATCACCACTGGATACGTGACATCGAGTCGATGGCCGAAGCGCTTGTCGACTTTCCCATCATTGACGACTCCTCGCTTCGGGTCGCCAAGCTGTACGACA
>JBLHSN010000290.1:0-7721 GCA_047626195.1 Myxococcota bacterium | reverse complement strand
TCTCTATCCAGCTGAAGCCCGTGGCTTCGGCAATCTCTCGGACCGTCCGGCTGTCCGCCAACCGCTCTTGTTGCGCTGCTGGGAGTGAAGCCAGGGCCAATGGCCTGCGCTCGGCGGAGAGAGCGAGACCTTCGACCAACGTTGTACCTGCCTTTTCGAGCCTGTGGAGTCCGGCCAACCGCTTATCAATGAGGGGCCCGATCTGAGGTGCTAGCTTGGCGGCAAGGCCGTCGTAGGCTGGCTTGTCGTTGTTGGTCGGCATGCCTTCGAGGAACGCCGGCAGCACCTGTGTGGGGAGTTCCGCCGAGTCCGCGGTCATTCGGGCCACGCGCAAGACATCACCCAGACTGCGGGCACCGTGCTCATCGACGGAGTAGGCATTTTCGGCATTGGGGGGCTCTTTGAGCTGGACCATAAACCGCCTTGCGAGTGGGTCGTCATACCAAAAGCGCCGGTTCATGGCGTATTGAAGGTTGCGCGCCCGGACCACGGCTGTGGCATTTTCGCCTTCGATGTCGCCGGTCAGGACTAGGTTGGCGATTGCAATGTTTCGGGCATTCGGACTCGGGTGGGCCAGAAGCTCCGACATGCTGGGAGCGGGAGGAATGGCCTCGGCGGTGCTGGCGTTGCCTTGCGCGGCCCGCTCGGTGAAGGCCTCGACAGCCGCATTGAGGTCGTAGTCAAGATCGAGAATATCGTCTCCGATCAAGCTGTTTGTGGCCAGCTGTGCGTGCACGGCAGCTACGCGATCTGCACACGGCTTCAGGCGGTCCAGGGCCATGACAGCCGCGAGACGGACAATGGGGTCAGTGTCACCGAGCGCCGATTCCAGCCACTTCCGGTCGGCAACACCGTTGGGCAGAATGGGGATCATACGTGGGCGAAACATGGGCTGCTCCGCCATCTCAAGCAGAAAGACGTGCGCCGCCGGCGGCAGAGCGGGCGCCTGCTTAAGCACGAAGTACCACCAGACTACGGTACCGTAGAAGTTGATGGACTCTGTTGAAGCGGGCGGCGAACAGGCCTCGATTAGCCAAGTGGGCCAACATCGACCGTCGTCGACCTTCGCGAGCGTTTCCAGGATGCCGGCGCGGGTGTCGACGTTCGCCTTACGATTGAGCTGGAGAGCTGTCACCGCCGCTGGCAGCAGTGCACTTGCAGCCTCGGAGTGACGGTTGACGATAGGGTCCGCGAACACGAATGCGAGCAGCTGGGCAGCTTTCGCTTTGGGAGCCAGCCCGCCAACTGCCTGAAGAAAGCGTCCGGCCCACGCTGCGCCTGTTTTGGCTCCCAGCTGTCTGCCGAGCTCTTTCATTACCCGAACCTTGGGCTTGCTCTGCAGCAGCGCGCTCACGGCATCCAGCAACTCAGGTGTATTGACCGCCCCGCTCAGCAGTCTACTCAGCATCTGGCCGGCGCGGACAAGCGGCTTTGGACCTGCATCAGCCATGGCCACAACGAGCTTGGGCAAGACCGAGCCATCCCGTAATGTCCGCTCGTGCAGTTCGGACTCCGCGGCCTCGACCGCGTTGCCGCGGCCATTGATGAACGCGTGCAGCGCGCGGTCGACCGCGTCAGCCTCGGCCGATGCCTGACCCGGCTCGAGTACTGCGGCCTCCAAGTCGACGCTGCCATCCTTTGGTAGGTCGTCCGGAGGGGGGGCGTCTGAGGGCAAACCTGGGCCGTAGCCGCTCTGCTCACTCCAGCCAATGAGCTCTAGGTCGTCCATCACAGAAACCTGAGCGTGCCCAGTGAGTAGCTCCCGAAAGCGAGTGAGAGTCTCCATGGTGCCGTCCATCTCTTCATCCGTGAACTCGAACGTGCAAGAGACGACTGCCGGAGGCTCTGCTCGCAGCTGAAGTGTGAAGTCCGGATGGTCACGCCGCAGGTCGCCTACAGCGACCGCCAGAGCGTGTACGATTCCAGTAGGGAGCGTGGTGGACGACCAGCTCACGAAGTGAATGTCCATGCTCATGGCGTCTCCGAGCCGGCAGCTTGCTGTGTCAGCTTGCGGGCGGTGAGCTCGAGCCTATAGCATGGACCTCACGTGGAGCGTCTAGAACAGCGTGGCCACACCATTCGACGGAACGTGTGTTGTGCGAGCGACAGGAAGATCGGCGAGATGTGTTGCCACGACCGACTTGTGCCCGAAGTCCAGTCATGATGTCGAGACGGTCTAAGAGCACAAAACGCAGTTGGGCTTGTTCCGGCTCTGTGTGTCGCCCTTCGGATTCGCTGTCGGTTCACGCCAGCGGTCGCGGTGCTCACCGCGGCTAGGTTCATAGCGGTTCGAGGAACATGGCCCGCTGGATGACGCCCCACGACAAAAATCTACGCCTCTCAAAACAACACCGATGTTGAGCTGCTGACAGGCTGATTTTGTAGCTCAGGCCGCCAAGCGCTTGAGATACGCGATGATGTCGGCCGACTCTGGCATGAGCTTGTCTTCACCGTCTTCCGTCCATCCAAGGACGGGGACGGTGGAGCGGCCAAGGCGAGCGCGTAGCATGGCGCCAGCTTCTGGAGATTCGTCAGTATCCACCAGGGTCAGCTCAATATTGAGTTGGCTTGCGATGGAGCGGACACGACGGCAAAAGCCGCACCAGCCCATGTGGTAGAGAGTGAATTCAGGCATTTCGGCCTCCTTGCCGCCCGTGTATGCCGGCGGCGTCTATTGGCTGCAGGCTGCAACGTACTGTCCAAGCCGAATGGCTTACGAGTGGCTATCATGGCCACAACTAGGGGTTTTGCTGGATGTCCAGACTCGTCTCTTCTTCGCTCTTGTTGATGGCCGTGGCCTGCAATCCCTCGCTCGAGGTATCGTTCGATGGGGAAGAGGCCGGATTACTAGGCATAACCGGTACTTCCGCGTCCGACGTTTGGGTCGTGGGAGCGGACGCCGGTGATGGTCCTTCGGTCATGCATTTCAACGGGCAAGACTGGATCCGAAAGGCGACGGGTACCCAAGGCGACCTGTGGTGGGCTCATGCACTGGACAGCAACCGCGTTCTGATGGCTGGAGCCAATGCGACGGTGTTGATGTACGACGGCCAGACGGACAGCTTCGAGCGAATCCCCACGCCCGGTCCGGGTCGCTTGACGGTATTCGGACTGTGGGCTTCGGCGGAAGACGACATCTGGGCTGTTGGCGGTCATGCAGGGCGTAATGGCTTTGTGTGGCACTACGATGGCGCTGAGTGGGAGGAGATGCGCTTGCCCCTCGACATTGAGCGAGTGTCCTCTGGCGAGCTGCCATCCATGTTGAAGGTCTGGGGTGATGGAGAAGGTGCGGTTTGGGTAGTTGGGGACCGCGGTACTACATTGCGCAGCGAATCGGGCGGCCCGCTGACATTGGTTCCGACTCCCACTACGGCTCGGCTGTTTACCGTGACGGGCGACAGTGAGCGGGTCATCGCGGTTGGCGAAGACGGCGGTAGCGGCGTGGTATTGTCGTTCAATGAAGTCGATGACAGCTGGACGGATGTCACTCCTGGCCGTACTCGCTTGCTTCAAGGCGTCGCACTGGACACGCAGGGGAACGCCGTGGCCGTTGGCGCTGCGGGTGAGATTATCCGGGAGCGGAATAGGAAGTGGCGTGCGTTACAGTCGGCCAATGTTCCCAGCGGAGGCTCACTACACGCTGTGTGGGTGGACCCAGAGGATGGGGTGTGGTCGGTAGGTGGAAACATCCTCACCGCAGCCCTCGACCAAGGCGTGCTGGTCACAGACCTGAAGGATGTCCCAACTCCACCCACACTACCGCCTGGACCTGGTGATGGACCGGTCGTGTGTCCAGCAGAGGGGGTCGACTTCTCGGGGGATGCTAGCGTGGCGCATGCGTGGAACGAGCAGGTGCTCAATGCCATTCGCCGCGACATCCCAGAACCGGGAGTGCATGCACGGAACTTGCTCCATTCCTCAGTGGCCATGTGGGATGCGTGGGTCGCCTACGATGACATTGGTGTTGGTGTGGTCGTACAGGAGTCGGCGACGTCCACCGACGTGACGGATGCGCGCGAGATCGCCATGTCCTACGCCGCTCACGAGGTTCTCACCCATCGCTATGCCCGCGCCACCGGTGGGGATGTGTCACTCGCGTGCTTCGATGCTCAGATGACCGCGCTGGGCCTCGACCCGGCGAACGAGAACAGCTCGGGTGCAGACCCTGTTGCTTTGGGAAATCGTATTGGAAAGGCAGTTATTGCCCGATTTGCCGGTGATGGCGCCAATGAGGCGAATGACTACGCGGACCCCAATGGGTACGAGCCCGTCAACTCACTCCTGACCATCGACAGCGTGGAGTTTAGCCCAGAGTTTCCTGACTTTTGGGCGCCCATCAACCTGGCTGCGGCGGTCACACAGAACGGCATTGCCGCCGATTCCGGCGTGCAGGACTACATTGGTCCGCACTGGGGCAGTGTAGAGCCCTTCGCGTTGGAGCGTCCTGGACCTGACCAGCTGTACTTCGAAGGGTCATTGCCCGCATACGACAGCCCACAGATGGACGAATGGCTCATTGACGTCTTACGGAAGACAGCGTGGCTCGACACCTCCAACGATGCGGTGGTTGACGTGTCACCCGGAGCTATCGGGAACAGCCCTCTTGGGACCAACTCTGGGGCTGGCTATGCGGTCAACCCGTCGACCGGCCAAGCCTACGCGCCCAACCCGGTTCTTCGCGCCGACTTCGGGCGGGTACTCGCCGAGTTTTGGGCGGACGGGCCGAAATCTGAGACCCCGCCGGGACATTGGAATACCCTCGCCAACGACGCCGTTGCCCATCAGGACTTTGACCGTCTGCTGTTCGGTGAGACCCCGGTCGATGCCTTGGAGTGGGACGCCAAGATGTACCTCGCTCTCAACGGCGCTGTTCATGACGCAGCCATTGCTGCGTGGGAGCTCAAGCGGGTGAGCGAGTCCGCTCGTCCGGTTGCTTTGATTCGCTATCGGGGCGGCCAAGGGCAGTCCACCGACACATCCCTCCCGAACTACTCCGTAGAGGGTCTACCGTTGGTACCGGGGCTCGTGGAGGTCATCACCGATACCTCAAGCCTACCGGGAGAGCGTCACGATGGTCTCCAGCATTTTGTCGGCCAAGTTGCTGTGTACACGTGGCGAGGAGAGCCGGGCGATTCGATGACAGAGGCCGGCGGTCATGGTTGGGTGCGAGCTGTAGAGTGGATGCCGTACCAGCGAAGAACCTTTGTGAGCCCTGCATTTCCTGGCTACGTCTCGGGCCACAGTACGTTCAGTCGCGCAGCGGCAGTAGCGCTAGAGGAGCTCACCGGAGATGCCTACTTCCCTGGCGGCTTGGCCACCTTCTCAGCCGTGCAGGACGAATACTTGGTGTTCGAGCAGGGGCCATCCACAAGCATCACCCTTCAGTGGGCAACCTACGCAGATGCGGCGGATCAGGCAGGGCAGTCACGCTTGTGGGGCGGCATTCACGTCGAGCCAGATGACCTCGACGGCCGGGTCATTGGAGCGGTAGTTGGCGAGCTGGCTGTTGAGAAGGCACGCCAGTATTTTGACGGGACCGTGGCTCCCTCCGCTCGGTAGACCCCGGAACAGTAGCGCCTATTTAGACGAGCGGAAGCCATGCTTTCGCTACCAGTTCTTTCAGGCGCTCGGGTGTCGACGCGGTGGTCTTGCACACGAATCCACTTTTGTGGGCGAAGTGCACATCCGGGTCGTCTTGTACGCGAACAAAGTCGAGTCGCGGGTGGTCCTCATGGCGGGCGATGCCGTACCCGCCGCCGCGACGGTCTGGGTAGACGATAGCGGCAATATCGGCGTCCAGCCCGTTGGCGCGGATGTAGCTGCCTACGGAGTTGCTGGGTTCGTCGAGCTCAGGTGTGGTTCGCGGCAAGAACAGCGTGTCGATGTTCTCGTCTCCACAGGGAACCGACCAGCGCTGAATGTGGCTGGCGACGAAGTCCAGGCGTTGGCGTGCTTCCTTGAGGTAGGTGAGCAAGTCTTCGCCGACGATACGCATGAACTCGTACACCGGGTCTCCAGCAGACAGCTCCGACTTCTGGGCGAAACGGCGGAGCAGCGTGGAGTCGACTGGCGAGTTGAGCTGGGAGATGGCCTTGCGCGGAACACCGAGCCACTCGGCGGTTCTCTTCGGGCCGCGTGAGTCGAACCACTCTGCAGGCTCGAGCCAATCACAGAACTTGCGGGCGTCGTCGTACAGGCCGAGGTCTTTCAGTACCAGGCTCAGCGCGCAGGTTGGCGGATGCTCGCGTGGGAAGTGGTGATGGTCGAAGTTCGACAGGGCCGGGTCATGGCTACCGCCGACATCGACGATGGCCACGCGTGCGTCGGCTACCTCTTCTTGGGTAGGATCCCGCCGAACAACGGGAGCGCCATGGGTGGCGATGAGTACGCAGGCAGCCAGCAGGTCGTCTTTGTGCGCGCCACCAGGATGGGTCAGTATTGTAGTGATCATGCCGGGCTACTAGCGCGTCTGACGCTCAGTCGATGATGGTGAGCTCACACTGCTTCTTCACCGACGTGCTGCCGTTGGTGTAGCCCGTCCAGTATAGTAGGTTCATCCCCGTACCTCGGTCGTTCAGATTGGACCCATTGTTGTAGTCTCCATCTGTAAAGTAGCAGGCGTCGAAGGCATTGATGACGTGAGCGGTGCTTCCGTCGCCATCATCTCCGGTGACACTGCCCAGGGAGTCGGAACGCCGCCAGCGACCGTTTGACGGCGTGTACCAGAAATGAAAGTCGTAGCCGGCTGGCTCTGTACGCAGCCCCGAGCTCCACCAGTTTCGCATGGCGATGATCACCTGACATCCGTCTGAGTCGCCACAGTAGTTGTTGATGATGGACTGTGGGATGGGCCTCGTGTCGCGATAAGAGGCGTTGTAGGTGGTGATGAGCTGGTACTTTCCACCTTCGCCGGTCACGGTGATTGCTGCGCCACCGTCTGTTGCTCGTTGGTACAGGCTGGTTCCGGAGGTGCCTTGGAGACCCCGAGGTCCGGTTGCGCCGGTGCTGCCGCGTGAACCTTGAGACCCGGTTGGGCCCTGGAGACCCCGCGCGCCAGTGTTTCCTGTGGGTCCTTGTAGTCCTGTTGAGCCCGTGGAGCCGGTCGCGCCAGTTGTCCCCCTTGGCCCTGTCGCGCCAGTGTTTCCTGTGGGTCCTTGTGGTCCTGTTGAGCCCGTGGAGCCGGCCGCGCCAGTCGGTCCTCTTGAACCTGTTGCGCCATCGTCTCCAGCGGGTCCCTGTGGTCCTGTTGAGCCCCTGGAGCCCGTCAGGCCGGTTGTCCCCCGTGGCCCGGTCGAGCCGGTTGCGCCGGTTGGCCCTCTTGAACCTGTCGAACCTGTCGAACCTGTTGCGCCATCGTCTCCAGCGGGGCCTTGTGGCCCTGTCGAGCCCGTCACGCCGGTTGTCCCCCGTGGCCCGGTCGAGCCCGTTGCGCCGGTTGGCCCTGTCGAACCTGTCGAACCTGTTGCGCCATCGTCTCCTGCGGGGCCTTGTGGCCCTGTCGCGCCCGTTACGCCGGTTGTCCCCCGTGGCCCGGTCGAGCCCGTTGCGCCGGTTGGCCCTCTTGAACCTGTCGAACCTGTTGCGCCATCGTCTCCTGCGGGGCCTTGTGGACCTGCAAGCCCGGTTGGACTGCCCACCCAAGCGCCGGTGCTATCTACGATAGGAATGCCGTTGATAGCGATCTCGGTGGCGTCCACGGAGCCGCCGGTCAGCGAACGCGC
>JBLHSN010000289.1:0-7725 GCA_047626195.1 Myxococcota bacterium | reverse complement strand
GAAGACTATGACGCCGACCGCGACGGCTGGACCCCCCGTCAGAACGACTGCAACGACAACAACAACACCGTCCACCCCGGCGCCACCGAGCTGTGCGACGGCCTAGACAACGACTGCGACCCCCGCACCCCCATCGACTCCAACACCGAGTGCTACGACGACGACGGCGACAACTACTGCGAAGCCCCTCCGTGTGTGAACGCGAACGGTGGCCTGGCAGATTGTAACGATGCCGCACCTGGGATTTATCCAGGGGCGACCGAAGTGCCCGATGGTGTAGATAACGACTGTGATGGGCAGGCCGATGATGGGCTCGCTAACTTCGACGATGACGGCGATGGGTACTGTGAGGCCCCGCCGTGTGTGAATGCGAGCGGAACGCAGAGCGACTGTAATGACGCGAACTTCTCGGTGAATCCGTCACGGACGGAGATCTGCGGGAACGGACTGGATGACAACTGCAACAACACGCAGAATGAGCAGAACGCGATTCAGTGTACGAATTTTTATGTCGATGCGGATGAAGATGGGTTTGGTGTGAATGGTGCGCGGGAGTGTTGGTGTGAAGGCGGCGGAGCAGCGTTCCCGTTCGGCGCAACGAACACCGGCGATTGTTATGATAGCAACGCGAACGTACGCCCCAACCAAACTCAATTCTTCTCATTCCATCGCGGCGACGGCAACTTCGACTACGACTGCAACTTTGCTGCTGAGAGGAACGAAGACCTAGTGGCGTCTGGTTCTTGTTCGTCAGGCTTTTTGGGTCTATCCTGTAGTGACAACGGTGGATTTATCGGCAATGTTCCGCAATGTGGCCAAGATGGGCTATGGCTGAACGACTGTTCGACTTGTTTCGGCTGGACCGTCGCATGTGCAGCCCTTCAATCCCAGGTGTCAGGACTCAATTGCAATGACTTCTGCCAAGACGCTAGCTGCCGGCCCAATGGAAATACTACCCGGACCATGACGTGCCGGTGACCACCAATTCGATTGGCCATATTGACGCCCGACCAACACGATACGGCCTTACTAGTTGGAATTCAACAGGTTCCAGCTGCCGCGCCGGCTATATATCGGATGAGTTTCATGGGGACTGACTGAAACCTCTGGCTAGGCGCTGGAGGATTTCTAGTCCAAATCGCTGTACAGAATCCAGCTCTGGGTAACGTCAGTGGCAATAATATCTTCGGCACCATTACCGTCGAAGTCGCTGCATCCCACGATAAGACCGCCAGATAGAACCTGAAACATTGGCTGGCCGGTTGCTACATCATGGACCCACAGGTCCAGAGTGATGGCTTCGTTGACGAGTCCAACGACTGACAGGACGATTTCCGGCACGCCATCACCGGTCACGTCACAGAGTTCGGCAGCCAGAATAGCCCCGCCTTCTACGGCACCATTTCGTGCAATGAGCGGAGTCCCAGAGGTATTCACGTCAATGGAAAGGCCTGTCCTTATACCGAACGGTCCAGTATGAACCGAGACCAACGACTCCTCTTCCCCACCTGACAATGGTCGTGTCGCAACAGACAAGAAGTCCAACTCTCCATCGTTGTTCACATCAACGGGTTGCGAGTGAGTTCGGACCTCGCCAAGTGACGAAATCACTAATGGCTCCATGGCCCATCGTCCCTCGACAAGCCTGCCCATGGAAATCTGACCACCGGATAGTGCGTCCTCGTGAATGATGATGTGCTGTTCGCTCTCTGAGAGCAGCAATGGCCGACTGCTCACAACATCGAAGTCTAAGTCAAAGGCTCCACCTCGTTCCGACGACGCCGGCATAGGATACACGGTGTTCAGTCTGTAGGCATACTCACCAGAATCCAAGACCGTACTGCCGAATTGACTCTCGTACTGGCCAGTAGTGACGAAGAGCCACGACTGTTCGAGTGCCATGTCGTTCGCAGTAAATACGTTGGACCCAAAGCCCACACCTGTCTGACCGAAGACACTTGGCGAATCAACGAGGGTCGGTAAACTAGAGAGTGTTTGGCTACCGCCAACCAGCGACGATGCATACCCAATCCGTTGTCCTAAAACGTCCGCGCAAGCCAACGACATGACATCGTCACCGAACAGCCAAACGAACCTGCAGCCGAATCCAAGCTCTGCATCTATACGCACGTCTGCGTCTAGGACTCGCAACACCCCACTCTCAAACGGGCCGCGGAACAACAACGAATCGGACGACCGGAGAAGAACCAAGTCATCAAACCCGTCTTGGTTCTGGTCGGCGATATCGAGAACTAAATTCCCTGGAAGCAGGGTGTATCGCTCGTTTTCGAAGTCTTGTGAAACCGCAAATCCGCAGTCGCCGGCCAATGGCCCAGAGCAATCATCGTCCAGCCCGTTGTTGCAGACTTCCAGCGCTCCAGGACGAATGTTGGGGTCGGTATCATTGCAGTCGGCTGATAGCGGTACGCCGTCGACATCTTGGTCTTGATCGTTGCCATCGCAATTTTGGTCAACACCATCGTACCAAATCTCGGTGCTATTGGGGTTGATGGAACTGTCTCCATCGTCGCAGTCGAGCAGCGCGCTGGCTTCGACAACTCCACCATCGGGAATGCCGCATCCTTCCCCCTCCCCAGAGCCCGTAAATCCATCGCCATCCGCGTCAAAAAACCAGGTCAGCGCGCCTTCGCCATTGTCATCGACGAGGCCGTCGCAATCATCATCAAGTCCGTTGCCACAGACTTCTGGGCGGTCTGGATTCACTGCCGGATTGTCATCATCGCAGTCCGAACCATCGAGCTGCCAGGCAGCATGTCCGTCTCCATCTCGGTCTCGGCCACGCTCTCGCGCTCGGTCGGTGAGACAGCCTTGCAGACACAACACCACAAGTCCATATTGAACGGCGCGCATCACAATCCCCTTCCGGCCAGAACTTCGGTAAATCCGTTCAACGAGTCGCTTGCGATGATGTCCTCAACGGCATCATTCGTCATGTCGGCACAAGCCAAGGTTTCAATGCCGGCTTCTAGGATTGTGGCAGCGGGTTGAGATTCACTCGTAAGTGTGTCTATCGGGCCAGCGAATATCGCCAAGCCATACCGGGTCGGAGTGTCCATCTGGCCTTCAAAAAAGCCTACAACAAGGTCCTCCACTCCATCGGCATTAATGTCACATAGCGCACCGGAAACCATCTTTACACCAACGGAAAACTCAACCGTCGCAAGCTCAGACGTCCACAGAGACGGATCGACGCTCGCATCGACGACCGTCATTCTTGGCTGCGAGTTTCCATGTGCCACCAATACCCATCCGGCCCAATCGTCACCCAGCAGGGTCACACCCGAGATGCTGCCAATTCCGGTCGGTAGAACTACCACCTGCTCCGACAAATCAGGGGCTTCCCACCACGTGACCGATGAGCCGCTCCAAGAATAGAAACCGGAACTGGAAAGGCCATCATGTACATCGGAGAGCGCCGAATCCGAGACGAGCACGGTTGCCGAGACCATACCAACCTCGGCAGGACCATGTTCCGACCATGACGCCCGTAGAGTTCCAGGCCCCGTAGTACGTCGAAGAACCCCGCGTCCCATTTCGGAGATCGAAATACGATTTCCGTACCACGACTCACCCGATGGAGCGGCAAGCCATGCAGTCGAGTCAGGGGTGTCCGCCGCTCTCCCTAGCGGGCCAGGCTGCAGCTTCAGTCCCGGGCTCTGCGCCCACAAGACATCAATCAAGCCATCATCATCAACATTGCCCGATGCCACAGATGCTGAACCACCGGCAAAGTGGAACAGACCGGAGTCCCAGGTCAACGTACCCAGGATTCCGGAGACGGGTCCCGCCATCCAGTCTGAACGACCCGCACCATGAATCATCATGTCGCTCAAATTGTCGCCCGTGTAGTCCCCAATATCCAATCTTCCAACCGCGCCGGTCACTGCGTGAACCAACTCCCCAGCATCCACATCCCCCACCAACGCACACGGCCCAGCTCCACCGTCACAGTCATCATCCACGCCGTTGTTACAAATCTCCACCACACCCGGATTTACGTTCTCCAGCGTGTCTTCGCAGTCCCCACCCCCTGCTGACACAGCATCAAACCCATCACCGTCTTGGTCGGTGTCGTTGCCGTCGCAGTTCTGGTCCACACCGTCGTACCAGACCTCTGCTACACCGGGAGACACCGCTGCATCGCTGTCATCACAGTCGGCGCCGGCGGCTAGCGACGTGAAGCTGCCTGGAGGTGCTGTGCAAGACGATGACGGTGTTGTACCTGGGAATCCGTCTCCATCTTTGTCTGTGTAGTAGGTGACGTCTCCGGTTCCAGCGTCATCTACAATGCCGGAGCAGTCGTCATCGAGGTTGTTTCCGCAGATCTCGACGGCGCCGGGGAATACTGCGGCATTTTCATCATCGCAGTCAGGCCCACCAAGTTGGTCAGACGGAAACCCGTCATTATCTCGGTCATAGGCCTCAGAGATTTTCTGTGAGTAGCACCCGGACAGAACCAAGCACACAGGTATCAGGCTGACTCGCATCGACGACTCCGGTCCATTGCAACGAGTCGCCACTGTACTCGACTTGGTCTATCGGGTTCGGAAATCGCGTGGAGGTAGTGCGATTTCGCTACTTCCCGCGCTCACTCAGTTTCCGAAGTTCATACGCGCACCGGGTGTGACTGATGCGGTGGTTGGCTAGGTCAGTAAACAGTTGGTCGGCGAGTCGGCGGCGAACCACGGCGTCTAGCGGGTCCCAGAGTGCTCGACCGAGCTTTGCCGGGCGGTCATACCATCGAGTGCGTTGGTCCTTGGGCCCGATCTTCAGCTGTCCTTCACGTCGGGTCAGTTCGGCCTGAACGCTATCAATGGCGCGGTTGACAAAGGCGTCTTGTGGCAAGCTCTGCAGGGTTGTGAGGGCCTCGCGGGCAACGGGGATGGACCACTCCCGGTGGCACTCGATGACATCGAGAATCTGCCGCTGACGGGTACCGTCGACGTGGCCGAGCAATGCTAGGTCTTCGAGGACTGGACGCCCGTAGACCCAGCGGTAGACAAAGTCGAGGCCGGTTCCCTTGATATTCTGCACCGACATGGCACGAATGACGGTTCCGGCTGGGCAGCTGTGGGCGATACGGTCGATGACAGCATCGCCGCTGGCGTGTGGGTCGTCGACGGTGACAACCTTGGTCCAAAAGACCTCGCGTACAAGCTCGTGCACGGCGTCTTCAGCCGAGCGACCTTGGGTCTGTAGGGCAACGGCAGCAGACCGCCAAGCCAGGGAAACCGTCACCGTGAGCATCCACTGTGTCACCGAGTCGGCCAGTCCGCGGATGCGGTCGGCCGGGTCTGGAAACAGAACGTCTGCACCCGAGCGACTTCCACGCAGTGGGAGTGGTGCTGACCCTTCTTTGCTCGCCGCCTCCGCGACCACCTGATGCATAGTGCTGCGCAACGGCTCCACGAGCTGACCAGCATCTCCCAGAGACAGCAGACGGTTGGGCATGGACTCCATCAGAGCATCGACCCTGTCGGCAAGAAGGCGTCCGGAGTGAGCGACATCGAGCCTTGCTGTCAGCGTGCGCAGCATCCGGCCGGCGTCGACAATCAGCAGGTGTTCAGTCAGCCCGGCCCAGCGTTTTGCGAGCGACGCAGGTCCACCGCCCAACAGGTCGAGCTCCGATACCCACCCGTCAAATACCTCAACCATGTACCCGCGCAGTCCTTCGAGGTTGCTGCCAATGAGTACATGACGATGGCCACGAGCGTCTCGCACCAAAATCTCGGCGAACACCTGCGACCGAGCCACGCGGTCAAAGCGGTTGTTGACGACCGTGACGAGCTGGGTGCCAACATCCGCCAGCGGAGGGTCGACGAACCCACACCGCCGCCAGTTGTTCAAGAAGCCGGTGCGCTCATTTGCGGAGCTTCCATTGCTATATTGAAGGACGCGCCCCCGGTGACGAACGGGCGGGAATGTCGCCAGAGACCCCAAGTCCGGAATGACGTACTCACTCATGAGCACCACAGCTTCTTCTGGGTCCAAGCCCAGCTCTTCGGCCATCGCGGAGACCAAGGTCACGTTGGCCGGGTGTTCTTGGTGAGGGAACAGGTCCAGCAGGTCTCGCGGCATGCGACGGACCGCATCCGACGAAATCTCCAGCAGCTCCGTGCCACGCTCTCTCGACCGGTCTCTCAGCACCGGTGTCATCTCCGTCTCCGTGGTCAGAGCGAGCGCTGAGTCAGCGCATAAAGTGGCTAATGACGGTCGCAACATCCTCCCCTGTGGGTCCATGGACATCTTCGTGGTCGGGGTAGGTATTGGTAATGGTGGAGAGGTCGTCTCGCGTCCAGTGACGCTGTAGAATCTCGACGTAGTGCGGCTTGAGGGCCATGCACTCCCACAGGAATACTGGACTCTTCAGTGCCGCAGCAATGCGCAATGTAGCCGCGTGCTCCCAGATACTGGCCCGGTCGTACGGACGGTACAGAAACAATTCGACCGCGGGACGCCCGGGCGGTGAATGAACCAACATGGCTTCGCAGCCCGTGGTCTTACAGGTCACCTCTACCCCAAACCCCTCAAATAGCGCCGCTTTCAGTAGCTCTACGCCACTCTTTCCACGGGTACTCCAGCCGCCAATGACCAGTGGAACCTGTTGGCGGGCGTGGCGAACCGTGTAGTTGCTGTAGGCCAATCGACCGAGGAACAAGACGCCAGTACCGATAGCGACGGCAAACAGTTCACTGGAGTCGGAGGACGCATACACCTGCGCCCAGGGCTCGGCGAGCAGCGGCGAGGCGAAGAAGGACCCGACGAATACCGGGTTCTCCGGCATCATTGGCGGGGCTAGTTCCGGGACGACATCGAGCAATGCCAGCGGGTAGTGCCCCACCGACTCGAAGGACACCCGGTAGCGAAGTGCATGCAGACGCTCCACATACAGGGGGGGACCTCCACGTTGATGTCGAACCCCTGTAAGCGCCACGGCCGATGACGTCAGTCGCGGCGAGGGACGCGCGGCGAAGCCGGTCCACAGTGCGTGGACTACTGGTAATCGTGGCCCGAGCACGCTGACGAGCCGTACGGTAGGACGGCGGCGTCAGAGTCGTCACCCCCTCCTCAGCGATGAGAATCAGCTCACCTTGATGACGCGCATCGACCAGGTCGTCGAGCATCGGCAACCACGGCGCCCAGCCCTCCCATTCAGCAAGCACCACCGCGCGACCGGGCGCCCCCGTTGGGGAGACCTCAGCCATTCGGCTGGATAGAAAACGCATATTTCCGGCCCAATGCAGTCCCGACAGAGAGTCTCAGCCCTGACGACGACCCGGGTCAGGATGACGCAGAGCATCCACAAGACGCCACAGACGCGGTACCCGACGGGTTCCACGGGTCACTCGAATCCGATTGCCAGACAAGGTCTCCAAGGCAAATCCACGTCCGGAGCGGGCGAGTGGACGTAGCGCTGTGGCGAGCTGGCGCGGTGTCTCCCCGGCACGCAAGCGCAGCTCTCGAACGTCATCTGGCCCCAAATCCACCACCTCGGGCGCGGCGCCATCGAGGATAGGGGGCGCGTGGCCCAACGTGAGCACAGCACGCACTGAACCGGCACGGTCGTCGGACGCGAGGTGTCGTGTCAGCTGGTGCCATTCAGGTCGGTCCGAGGGGAGCAAGGCTTCGACAAAACGGCAGCGAACCAGCTCGGAGGGGTCGACAGCGACGGCGTCCACCACGGCTTCCATAGCCACTATCCTG
>JBLHSN010000288.1:0-7789 GCA_047626195.1 Myxococcota bacterium | reverse complement strand
CCCACGTTCGCGTCATCGCCATTCCATGGTCTTGAACCCACGTTCTCGATGCGCCCATGGGTCTACCCGTTGCGGCCGGTGGAGTAGTCGAGGGAGAGACGTCGCCAGAAATTAACGGTCTACTCGATTCGAGACAATTGGATCGGGTCACCACCCTCGTCGTCTGCCTGATTGACGCCGCCCGATGTGAAGTCGCTGACTTCCAAAGACGTGTTGGCGCGAAAACGCGGCTGAAGTCCCGGCGACACCTTCAGGTCAGAGTACACCCGGAGTCACACCGGCAGGGCAAAGCCAATGCCGGGGTCTCTCCAGGTTTCGCTTTCTTCCAGACCACGTGGAAAGACGCGAATCGATGCATCATCGTTGCTGGAGAAGGTGAGCCCTTCACCCAGGGTAAAGACGTCTGCGTCGCTGGTCTTGATGGGCTCTTCGTTGTTGTCGAAGGCAACGTGCTCGAAGGAGATGTCAGCGTTCATCGTTTCGACCCGGACGGATACTCCTGGGGTTCCGGACTCGGCAATGCGGCTGTCTTGGACAGCCAGGCAATGGTTCTCGCCTTCGAGGAACAGGCTGGCATCGGAGTGGTGATTCCACGGCTCGCTTCCGGCGCCAAGCACGGCCACATGCGTGCACACGTTGTTTGCGTTGGGGCTGACCTCGATGTGATTGCCGCGGCAGTAGCCGTCGACGAATACGAGATCGCGATGGGCGCGTGTTCGGTGCCCTCCGCATTCAGTCGTCCACCCTTGATTTCGACAGCGCCTTTGTAGTGAAAGACAGTGTCTCTCCTGCTTGAATCCTCAGGTTGGCTTCAAAGTCCAAGCCTGGGTCGATGGGGTAGGTGAAGGGCGATATATTTGCGTCTTCGGTGATCTCGTCCAGTCGAATGCGGGGTCGCGAGAGGGCGTGTCTGCAGGTCAGCATCCGAGTCTATCGGCCCGTGAGTGCTTGGGGTGTACAGCCGAGGCGTCAGCTAGGCGTCATTCGGCCTGCGGCGCGCAAACGGTCGCTGTTGAGGCGATGGCATCACTATCGCCTACGAAGCGTGGTAATGCGGTCGCTGTGGCGCCTGTGACCAGCGAGCACTGCTCGTTGATATCGCCGCTGCGGGCCAAACACTGACCGTACTCGGGTGAGGTCTCGGCGCAGAAGGTCGTGGCTGCTCCGTCGCGGTCGGGACACAAGCCCTCGCACGGCATGGTGCACACGCCTGTTGTTGAAGTGGCGTTGTCTGGGTCGGTGGGCTCACACCAAGCGAAGTACTCGGAGTGGAAACACAGGTCGTTGGGGGTGTCACAGGCTTCGCCCAAGTAGGGGATATCGTCTGGGGTTCCCGCGTTGAGATTGGGGTGTGCGTCGAGGTCGGTGAGCGCGACGAAGGTGTACCCAGCGCCGCGTAGGTCGGCGATGACATCTGGCATGGTGTCCACGGTCCAGGCGTGGATGTCGTGGAATAGCAGGATTCCGCCATCATATCGCGCCGCTTGTTCGAGGATAAAGCTCCGCATATCCGCTTCGTACTCGGCAGGAACTCGCCAATAGTCGTCTTGTAGGCAGACGCCTTCGACACCTACAGCGGAGTAGCACCAGTCGGCGGTGTCGATGTGCCAGCCGGTGATGCGGTGGCCGCGGTCGCGCACCACGTCCGCCGTCTCGCAGGTGCTGCTGCCGAAGGGGAATCGGAAGAACTTAGTTTGCTGGCCGAAGGTGTGTATGAGTGCATCGGTATCGTCAATTTGGTCCGCTACAGCTCGCAAAGATAGCCGAGCCAGGTTGGCGTGGTCGTAGGAGTGATTCGCGAGCTCAAACAGCGGGTTGTCGACGATGTCTTCCGCGGCGGGCCAGTGGCTCGGGTCGGCGAGCTGCTCACCCACGATGAAGAACGTCGCTGGGATGTTCTCGGCATCGAGTAGCGCCAGCAGCTCCGCGGTGTCTTCTGCGTCCGGTCCGTCATCAAACGTCAGGGTGACACGACCGCCCATGGGGCCGGCATCCGCGGGTTCAATGCCGCCGCAAAACGCGTTACGAACTTCCGGTTCGGCCGGTGAGTCTGTGTCTGGCTCGACCTCTGTAGATGGGTCAGTACCGTCTATTTCACCAGTTTCTTCTGTGTCGATGGCGTCTTTATTGCAAGCCATGAGGAGCAGAAGACCGGGCAAAGCGTGACGCATCGTGTTCCTTGACAGTGGAGTAGTGAGGTAACCGTAGTCCATCACGAGCGTAAGCTTCGCTGGAGGTATTGATGAACCGACGCAACTTTTTGTTCACTGCGGCATCGCTGCTAGCGCTCACGGCGTGTGGCGCCAAGGACGGCGCGCAGGCGAGTGAGCCCATCACCGAATCGTCGCGCACTGTTAGCGAGACGGTGGTCGCTCTTCCGGACGCCGAGTGGGAGCAGCTACTCTCTGCCAATGAGTACTCTATTCTGCGGCGCGCCGGCACCGAGCGAGCGGGTACGGGTGACTTGGTGAGCAACCACGAAGACGGGGTCTACTCGTGCGCCGGATGTGGCTTGCCGTTGTTCGACAGTGAGACCAAGTTTGAGTCGGGTACTGGTTGGCCGAGCTTCTTCCAGCCGATTGCAGCGGGTCGCGTCGAAGACCGCGTGGACGGTGCGTATGGCATGAGGCGTACCGAGAATGTGTGTGCACGTTGTGGTGGACACTTGGGGCATGTCTTCAATGACGGTCCGCGTCCGACTGGCCAGCGTTTCTGCATCAATGCGGCATCGCTCGACTTCTTGCCCCGTGCCCAAGCGGCAGCGCTACCATCACCGCCGCCCGTCGCTCTCGGCGGCTACCCTGTCTCTGCAACAAGTGAGTAAGTCCATGCGTTTTCCAGTGTTGATTACCGTATTGTTGGGGCTTGCCGCCTGTGCGCCTCATGCCACGAGTGCGAGTGAACCGAGTCCTGCCGTAGCCCCGATGACCGACGTTCCGGATGGCCACAAGACCGCGGTCGTTGCAGGGGGGTGCTTTTGGTGTATCGAGAGCGATCTAGAGCACCTCGAGGGCGTCACCGAAGTCATCAGTGGCTACGCGGGTGGCGAACGGTCAAATCCGACCTACCAGCAGGTGAGTAGCCACCAGACCCAGCACATCGAAGTGGTTCAGGTGATCTACAACCCCGAAGTGGTGACTTACGAAGCCCTGACCGAGCGGTTCTGGCACAGCATCGACCCGACCCAGGCAGACGGTCAGTTTTGCGACCGCGGGCATCAGTACACCACCGCCATCTTCACCAGTGACCCCGCCGAGCGGGCCATTGTGGACGGTCAGAAGACTCGCTACGCGGAAGAATTGGGGCAGACGATTGCTACTGATATCCGTGATGAAGCCACGTTCTGGCCGGCCGAAGACTACCACCAAGATTACTACAAAAAAAACGCCAGTCACTACGCGCGCTACCGCTCTGGCTGCGGTCGTGACCGCCAAGTGGAACGCGTCTGGGGCAGCGTGGTCACCCACTAGAGCGCTGTCTGACCATGCCCACTGCTGACGATATTGTTGCCGAGACCCTCGCAGGCTTTCAACGCTGTGAGGTGACTCTGCCGCTCGGTACCCGGGGCTGCTTGTTCAATTGGGTAGTTGCCGAACTGAATGATGCGACCAATGAGCTATTCGGGCAACGGTTTTCACGAGCGCAATCGCAGCTTAGGCAACCGCCATCGGCTTTCTTACCGCGGTGGGTGACCACTCCGACGGGGGAGGTTTTTGCCGGCATCCGCTTTAAGGGCGGAGACGCTACCTTCCCGTTTGTCCGCGTGATGGGCTGGGTTGGAGCGCCTCCGCTGACGCCAGCAGCGTTGGCCGCTCTGCACACGGAGTTCGCTGCCTTTGACCCGGTCGCGATGTTTTTGTATTGGCCTGGTGATGCCCGTCCACACTCGGCGGCGCAGGCCGACCAGCATCATCTGTTGGAGCGCTTGGAACAGCTCCGAGCGCATCCGAAGCCGTGGACCCAGCTGTCTGTGGATGTGCGACGCACGGTGAGCTTGGACGCGTACCCGGAATTCGAACAAGCCTTTTCACACTGGCAACAGCGTGTTGGCCCGCGTGGGGACGAGGTGTGGCCAGCAACACGCGCAGACCTCGAGTCGTGTGTTGCGACAGGGGCTTTGGTCAGCGTTTGGCAGGGCAGCGAGTGGTGCGGTTGGATGGGAGCCCGTCGTGGCGCACATGCGTTTGCCGATGGCTATGAGGTCATGGAGTTATTCCTGATGCCGGCTGTTCGTGGAAAGCGTAGGGCAGCCGCTGTTCAGCGTCGTCTGATCGATACGCTGGTCGACCATGGTCGCGACGTTCTGTGGGGGACCATCCACGCGAGCAATCGGCCGTCGCTGAAGACTGCTCTTCGCTGTGGCCGTCGAATCGTTCGGACGTCATGGTTTATTGACTTTCGCACGTAGACCCAAGACCAACGACCCGTGTGCTGCACTTCGCCGCCGAGCTCGGTCTACAAGATGTGCGCAAGGCTGGTTTGTTCGCACCGATTTGCGGCTTGCGAAACAATTCGGCGTGACGGGTGTCCCGTTCTTCGTTTGTGAACAGTCCGTTACTGGGCTGTGTTCTCGTCCACAGGAAAGACGCTTTCAGGCATGATAACGAGCGGACGTTGGTCGGTCTTTGCCCGGTCAGCAGGTGGATGGTGTGGCTTGGCATGCCGGTGGGGGTGCCATCGAGTAGCGCCGTGTCAGCCACAATGCCATTGGGAGCGTTACACGCCACATCTACCAGAGGTTTGCATGCGACACCCCCTTCCGATGACTCTTGAGGAAACGAACGGTAAGCCGCTCGACATCATCCTCATCACCGGAGATGCTTACGTGGACCACCCGAGCTGGGGTGTGTCTGCCATTGGGCGCTGGGTTGAGAGTCACGGCTTTACCGTCGGCATCATCGCGCAACCTGACTGGGAAGACCCGGACAGCTTTCGTACTTTGGGCCGTCCCAACCTGTTCTTCGGCGTGACCGCCGGGAACATGGACACTATGGTGAACAAGTACACCGCCGCCAAGCGCCTGCGCAGCAAAGACGCGTACACACCCGGCGGAACGATTGGTGGACGACCCGACCGGGCAACGATTGCCTACGTGTCGCGTCTGCGCCAAGCCCACAAGCGGGTTCCCATTGTCATTGGTGGTGTTGAGGCCTCACTCCGGCGCCTGGCTCACTACGACTTCTGGCAGAACAAGGTTCGCGGAAGCATGCTCATCGACAGCAAAGCGGACCTGTGTGTGTTCGGAATGGGCGAGCACCCGGTCGTCGCGATTGCCCAGAAGCTCCGCGATGGCGGAACGGTCAAGGACTGCCGTGACATTCCGGGGGTTGCGTACGCATTGGGTGCAAAGGAAATGCCCCCCGCCGGTGAAAACGTCATCACTGTGCCCAGTCTCGCTGAGTGCCAGTCTGACGGTGATGCGATGAACGAAGTGACCAAGGTCATGTACAAGGAATCCAATCCGCACTGTGGCCGAATTGTTGTTCAACCGCACGGCTCGCGGCACGTCGTGCAGAACGCCCCGGCTGTTCCGCTGACCACCGCCGAGATGGACCGGCTACATGAGCTTCCGTTCACCTACGAACCCCATCCTTGCTACCGCGAGCCGATTGCGGCTCTGCAGTCCATGCAGGGCTCGGTCACGGTCAATCGTGGATGTAGTGGTGGCTGTAGCTTCTGTGCCTTGACCATCCATCAGGGCAAGGACGTCACCAGTCGCAGCACCGAGAGTGTCCTTAGGGAAGTGAGGGCGCTCCCTGAACGTAAGGGATTCAACGGTATTATCAGTGACTTGGGTGGCCCGACCGCGAACATGTTCCACATGGCCTGCAATGACGAAGCCGCCAACAAGGTCTGCCGTCGCGTCAGCTGTCTACACCCCATTCGCTGCAAGTACTACGGCACCGACCACAAGCCGTATCTGGAGCTGCTGCGCGCCGCTCGGACCACACCGGGCATCCGGAAAGTCTATGTTAATAGCGGTATTCGCTACGACCTAGCCTCGCTCGATGATGAGTTCGTCGAAGAACTGGCCGAGCATCATGTTCAAGGGCAGCTGTCCGTGGCTCCCGAGCATGCGTCGGACAATGCGCTGGCGAATATGAAGAAGCCCAAAATTGAATACTTTACGGCGTTCATGAATCGCTTCCGCAAAGCGAATGCTGACCTGGGTAAGAAGCAGTTCTTGGTTCCGTACTTCCAGTGTGCGCACCCTGGAATTGGCCCCGAAGAAACCGTAGAGCTGGCCCTCTACATGAAGCTACATGAGCTGCGTCCTCGTCAGGTTCAGATGTTCATGCCAACACCGGCAACGCTCGCGACTGCAACCTACCACAGTGGAAAAGACCCGTTCACCGGGAAGCCTGTCCACGTTGCTAAGGACCCGAAAGAGCGCGCACGTCAACGCGCGTTGCTGTTCTACTGGAAGCGGGAAGAGTGGCCCCACGTTCGCGAAGCGTTGCTCGCGTGGAACTACGGGCACCTCATTGGGCGTGGCAAAGACTTCTTGGTTCCTCCCGGACCGTCCTATGGCGCCTGGTCCAGCCAGAGCCAGCATTCCCGTGCAGTCCGCTTCGACACGCACATGGGGATTAAGGTCGAGCGCGCCACCAAATGGGAAGAGCGTGAAGAGAACTGGGAAGCGGTCGCGGAAGTCAGCTAGCGAGCCAATTTTACGGAAAGCCCCGAAAATCTGATGTTAGTGAACGTCCGCGCGAGAGTAGGAAGGCTGCAGTGGTTGTGCATTGGTGCGTCGCGAAAAGCACCAATGCTCCTCCCCTCGATGAGTTGGGCTTGCTCGATCACCGGCATGCATACCAGTAAACGTGTACGGCACTAGTGCCAGCGCGCTGTCTCGGTGTAGTATTGCGACCGCTGTGCAGATTACCTATTTGGGTACCCTGGGTAGCGGTTGTGATGGCTTTTCCCTTCGTCGGAGTTTGGCATGTCATTCTGTCCCACGAGACATCCCCCGGTAGACTGGTTAGCGTTGCGTCAATTGTCGGAACTTTCGTCCGGTCTTTCGCTGATTGTGGACTGCCACCGCAGTATCTGCGAATCGTGTGATGTCCAGGCAACAGGGCTGGGGGCTCCTGCTTTACTCGACCGCGCCCGCTCTTCGACAGGCCTGCCGCGCGTTCTCGCGGAGTGGCTAGACCGCGCACCGCATACTCAGTGGAACACAACCGCAGAGGGTATCGAACGCATGACGTTGTCCGAGCTTGGTCGGTCGCCAGTATGGCTAGAGCGCCGCGCCCCGACCGGTCAAAACGGCGGCTGGGACGGGGACGGCGAGTGCTTTGGAGTGATACTTGCTGGAGCCGTAAGCGTTGACGGCAGCCGATTGTCTCGGGGAGACGTTCTTGCTTCCTGCACCGAAAGGACCGTCATACGAGTGGTTTCACCCACCGCAGCTGTCTTGCTACGCGGATGCGCTGGCTCTGTGACTGATGACACTTTGAGTGTATGTGCGACTGGAGACACGAGTGGGGTAGGGTCCCACCTGCGGGGTTGAGACATGCGTGGGTGCTTAGTGCGGTCGACGTTGATGTTGGGCGTCACCGGTTGCGTTGCTTCAGAGCCGGTGGCTGAAGAAGGCGTATTCTCGGTGATTACCTACAATGTCCAGGGGCTTCCTGATGCGTTGACGGACTCTGCTCGCCCGACTCTAGACCGTATGCAGGATATCGCTCCGTTGCTCGACGCCTATGACGTCGTGGGTATCCAAGAAGACTTTGATGAAGACTGGCATGCAGCCCTAGTGGCGGATGCAAGCCATGATGATGAGTTC
>JBLHSN010000287.1:0-7810 GCA_047626195.1 Myxococcota bacterium | reverse complement strand
CTCGAGTGACTGGCTTGGTCGACCCCCAAGTCGGGGTGACCTTGTCTCTGTCTGGCGTCGACCCAAGCGACGGCTCCGAGTACGGAGAGATCAGCTACGATACACGCTTGGTCTGCGCGAATGTGGGCGACTCCGCTGGGTTGTGGCTTGCTGCAGATGTGCACTACCGGTATTTCGACTGGGATCTGGGTGAGCTGGATGGACGGCGAGCGGAGATTTCGTTTTCGGTCGAAGATCTGGACGGGAATGTGGTCGAGAGCTCACTCGGCGGGACCCTCGGCGTTCCGTAAGGTGGGTGCGATTTGCCCAGTGCACAGGAGCCCCATGTCGTTGCTTCGGCGGCGGTGAAAGATGTCAGTCACGCCCTGAGTAGACTTGATGGCTGTTGAATGGTCCTGGAAGCGGGCAATTTTGTTCGTTTGGCTGCGCCGCGCACGCATCTGGGCGACAATCGGGCGTGGCCAGCGACCAAAGCCACATTCCCGATGCCCGAGAGCCTGTGCGCCGGCGGCTACCGAGTCACCGTTGAAGACCAGGCGGCTCGGGCCGAGGCTCTGACAGCTACGGTAGCACTACAGGGTGCGGGTGCTGAGGTGGCGGTAGCTGCTGGTCAGGGTGCTCGTGTGCGCACCGGCGAGGCGCCGTCGGACCCCGTGGATCTGTTGTTGCCGGGTCCGCTTCTACGGCCAGAAGAGGTCCAGGTACTGCAGCGCGTAGAGTTTGGTTGGACATCGGTAGACGGTGCTCTGGGCTACCGCTTTGAGGTCGGTGACGGCACCTCATTCAACGCCGTCGTGTTGGCTGAAGACCTTGGAACCCCAGAGTATGCCCCAGTTATCGAGATGTTGCCCTGGCCAACAGACGGTTCGTTGTACTGGCGGGTGTCCTCGTTTGATCGGTTTGGCTTTCAGCGGATTCCCTCTGACGCCCGGTCCATGAGGTTGCCCACAGGCGTCGGACGCTAACAGACCCTGTCTGTCGGGTGGCGAGATCGGCCGTTTCTCGGTACCTGGGAACTCCTTTGTTGCTCACTTCCGAGGTTGACCATGGCAACGTCTCAAGAACAGGCTGTACAGGCGCGCTTGACGCACTTGGAGCAGCTGGAGACCGAGAGCATCCACATCATTCGCGAGGCTGCGGCCGAGTTCGAAAATCCGGTCATGCTGTATAGCATCGGCAAGGACTCGGGCGTCATGGCTCACTTGGCCATGAAGGCGTTTGCGCCCGGCAAGCCTCCGTTTCCGTTCATGCACGTGGACACCACGTGGAAGTTCTCGGAGATGATTACCTTCCGCGAAGAGTTCGCCCGTATGTACGGTGTTGACATCATTGTTCGGAAGAATCAAGAAGGCGTGAAGATGGGGATGAACCCCTTCGATTGGGACACCGGCACCTACATTCGCGCCATGAAGACCGACTGCCTCAAGAGCTCGCTGACCGAGTTCAAGTTTGACTGCGCCTTCGGTGGCGCCCGTCGCGACGAAGAGCGTAGTCGGGCCAAAGAACGCATTTACAGCTTTCGCGACAAGTTCCATCAGTGGGACCCGAAGAACCAGCGTCCCGAGCTGTGGAATGTGTACAACAGTCGCACTCGCCAGGGGGAGAGCGTGCGCGTGTTCCCGCTGTCCAACTGGACCGAGCTAGACGTCTGGCTGTACATCGAGCGCGAGAGCATTCCGATTGTTCCGCTGTACTTGGCCAAGGAACGTCCCGTCGTCAACCGAGATGGCACCTGGATTATGGTCGACGACGACCGGTTGCCTCTCAAGGCCGGCGAAGTGCCGGAGATGAGGAGCGTACGTTTCCGTACCCTCGGTTGCTACCCGCTCTCGGGCGCCGTGGAGTCGACCGCACACGACGTTCCCGCGGTCATTCAAGAGATGCTCACCGCATCATTCAGCGAGCGTCAGGGTCGGCTCATCGACTTTGACGAAGACGGTTCCATGGAGCGCAAGAAGCGCGAGGGGTACTTCTAGTGAGCACGGTAAACGCAGCAGAGAACGATACCGAACTGATTCGGACCGACATCCGGGCCTACCTCGACCGCTATGAGAACAAGGAATTGCTCCGCTTCGTGGCCGTGGGCTCCGTTGACGACGGTAAGTCAACTCTCATTGGTCGACTGCTTCACGACACGGGCATGATCTACGAAGATCACCTGCTCGCCGCCAAAGCAGCGTCCAACATCGAAGGTGAGGAGATTGATTTCTCTCTGCTGACCGATGGCCTTCGTGCCGAGCGCGAGCAGGGCATCACGATTGATGTTGCCTACCGCTACTTCAGCACAGATGCGCGCAAGTTCATCATCGCCGACACCCCGGGTCATATCCAGTACACCCGGAACATGGTGACCGGTGCGTCCACGGCAAACGTGGGTGTCATCCTCATCGACGCACGCCTGGGTGTTCTTCAACAGTCGCGCCGCCACGCCACGATTGCCAGCTTGCTCGGCATTCCTCACCTGGCTGTCTGTGTGAACAAGATGGACCTCACCGACTACGACCAAGCCGGCTTCAACGACATCTGCACCGAGTTCTCGGTCTTCGCTGAAGACCTAAACTTCAAGGACGTGACGTTCTTCCCGATCAGTGCGCTCAAGGGCACAAATATCGTTGAAAACAGCGCTAAGACGCCTTGGTACACAGGGCAGAGCGTCCTCAAGTACTTGGAGACGGTGCCTGTCTCATCGGACCTGAACCGCGAAGACTTCCGCTTCCCGATTCAGAGTGTCTTGCGTCCGAACCTGGACTACCGTGGGTTCATGGGCCAGATTGCCAGTGGCGTTCTGGTCGAGGGAGACGAAGTCGTCAGCTTGCCATCCGGTAAGCGCTCCATCGTCAAGTCCATCGACGTTGCCGGCGAGTCCATCGGATTTGCCTCGTCTCCTCAATCGGTCTGCATCCGCCTCGAAGACGAGATCGACTGCAGCCGTGGCGACATGCTGGTCAAGGCAGACAACCTGCCAACCGCAAATCGCACGATTCACGCCCACTTGGTGTGGATGAGCGAAGACCGTCTGGACACGCAGAAGACGTACTTGCTCAAGCACACCACCAATACCGTGCGCACCCAAGTAGACGAGGTGTCGTGGAAGCTGGACATGGACACGCTTGAGCACGTGGACGCCAGTGAGTTTGGCCTGAACGACATTGGTCATGCCACACTCACCTGCACCAGCGCGCTGTTTACCGACCCGTACACGCGAAACCGCACCACAGGTGCCTTCGTGCTCATCGACTCGTTGACCAACGACACGGTTGCTGCGGGCATGATCACCGACTCGGCAGCGCAAAACCTCGACGCCTTGCTCAAGGAAACCCGTGCTGGCTCGGCGATTCGTCCAAAGACGCAGGTCTCTCCGCGCGAGCGTCATGACCGTCTGGGGCAACGCGGTGCCACCATCTGGCTCACCGGTACGCCAGGTTCGGGCCGCTGGGCCTTGGCTTACGCGCTGGAGCGTCGTCTGTTCGACATGGGACGCACCGCTACTGTGGTGGAGCCTCTTGGGGAGAGCCTCGACGGCGTCATCTCAGCGTGCAAGGCCGGCACGGATGCCGGACTGTTCGTCATCTGTGCGTCGCGTGCCTACAAGAAGGCCGACCGTGAGCGTATTCGCCAGCGCATAGGTGGGGAGCGCTTCATGGAAGTCCACGTCAACACGGACACCGATCTCGCTCAAGAGCGTAGGCCCGATCAGGACTTCTCCGAGTTCGAAGCGCCAACGTCTCCGGCGCTCGAGACACCGCTGGACCAGCTTCGTCTGACAGAAGCAGTAAAGCGGATTGTGAAGTACCTTGAAACGACCCGCCAGTTTGAACGGCCGACTCGCTGATTGCCAAACGGAGGAGAACGACCTGTTGACTCGACTTGTACGGGCAACGGTAATTGTAGCGCTGGGTGGTTTGCATGCCAGCATGCGGCCTGTTTGGCGGGAAGAGCGACGTTGTAGACCTTGACGAAGAGGGGCTGCGTCTCAACAAATTTTCCGATGTGTTTGGCACCTTGACCGCAGACGACTTCTCAGATCACTTTTCCGATTGCTCGGTGACCTGGGAGATTGGGTTGTTGCCTACTACCGATGCGGACCGCTGCGTCGCTTGTGAGGTCGGAGCCCGTGTTGGCCGAGGACGGCTGCGATGACCATGTTGAGGCCGTGGACCGCATTGACGTTAGCGTTGGCTTGGACGTAGACGCACCGGCGGTGTGGACCGTCGAACCAGACGGTTGGCAGGTGATGACCGAGGGTGCACTTGAGGGGGCTCATTTCGCGGTATCTCCCCGGTCCAAGATGGGGCCCGGCAGAGTATCGATCTGTCCGGGTAGCACCTACTGGATCATTCCAGCCCTTCTAGGTCGGCCTGGTCAGTCCGAGCGCTCCATTACAAAGAAGTCCACGCGCCTGTTCTGCGTCCACGCCTGAGCCACTTGACGGTCGTCTAGTGGTTGAGCCTCGTCGAAGCCTTCGCTGACGAGTCGGCGCTCGGAGATGCCTCGGTCGATGAGGTATTGGCGTACAGAAGCGGCACGACGGGTGGACCGGTCCAGGTTGTAGCCGGCGGACCCGCGGCTGTTGGTGTGTCCTTCAATGCGAACCTTCGTCAGCTCGGAGTGGGCCTTTATGATCTCGATGACGTCCTGCAGCAGTATTGCGGATGCCGATAGAATCTCGCCCTGGTTGGTCGCAAAGTACACGCGTTCGCGCCGGTCAATGCAGTCTCCCACGAGCTCGGCCGTCGCGGGTTCGGCGGTGAAAACCAAGGTGGTGACGTTGCCTTCAACAACATCTGCGGCTTCTTCGATGCCGCGATAGCGGCCGACGTGAGGCTTACTCAGCAGGCTGCTGGCGGCGACGTCTGGCGCCAATGCCTCCAAAAGCCATCAGCAAGAGTCCAGTAAAGACCTGGACTCCGGTCCACACGTCTGGGCCGGTCAGCAGCACCGCATTCCCCGGTACTTCGGGATTTACGTACACGGTGACGTCGTCGCCAACGTCCCATCGGGATGGGCCGGAGGTACGGGTACCGGATGCGCTGACCTGCCGACTGGAATGTGACGTGCCATCGATGGTGTAGGCGTACTCGAACTCGGCTGCCGCCACGGTTCGGGTGCCGGCTCGGGTGATGACCATCTCGGAGACGGTCACGGTGCCTGGAGTTGGCGTCCATTGCAGTGTCTCGAGAGAGGACAGGAAGGTTCGACCCGACCAGGCCATGACCACGGCGCCCCCAAACAGGATGGCCGAGAACAGCCAGCTGGGTGCGCCGGTCGAGGGTGAGATGGGTGGGGGAGAGGCGATGGGCTGAATGAGAGTCGGCGGCAGGCTCGCATTGACCTCCGCCGGTGGTGCTAGCAGACGTTCCAGACGCGCAATGTCGTGTCGACCCAGTACCTGCGCGGCAGCGATCTCGGCCTCTAACGAACTGTGATCTGCGTCTGGCGTCTCTGCCATTGCCTTGCCAAGGCGTTGCATGGCGGTGTGCACCGCCAGCTCTTGCTCGGTCTGCAGATAGACCAGTTCTCGCTTCCGCTCGGCTCGCTCCAGGTTGGTCACCGCAACTCCATTGCGTTTCATGGGTGCATATCGCGCGAAAACAGGTGAGAATGTGCGCGTCTCTTTCCTCGGAGCACTCAAATGGCTGGTCCCCCGCAACATGGCGGCAAAGCGCACCGCGCGCCGCAACTCCTACCCCCGCAAACAACTCCGGATAGCACGTCTTCGCAGACTCAAGCGTCTCCGTCGAACTCTGACGTTCAAGCGCAGATGACCGAAGCGGAGGCTGATAAGAAGCTCGCTGAGATCCGTTCGCAAGCGGAATCATCGGGTGGGCCTGTGATTCAGGTGGCCGAGGGCGAAGAGAAAGAAGGTGGCGAACAAGAAGAAGAGCAAGCGCTTGAGGTCGAAGGCCAGGGGGCGGGCGAAGCTCTTGCAGGGCCGCCGCCTGCCGAGCCGGGGGGTGGCATGACGCCTCCACCACCCGTTCCGTCTGGCTCGCCGGTTCCGTCCGGTGACGTGGCTGATTCGTTGCTGGGCAAGTACCGTGACGAAAAAGCCTGGCATGACAATTGGACCCGTGAAGGTCAGCCGGTCGGCATGGCGCATGACGACCGCTGGGCGCTCATTGGCCAGTCCATCGGCTCGGGTGGCGTGGAAGGTCTGACCGGTGCGGCCAGTGCCATGATTGTGGACACGCTCCTCAACAAGGCCACAAAGCGCATTCCGTACGCTGCTGGCTTCATCAGCATTGGCGAGATGTTCACCAAGGGGCCCACAGTCTGGGCAGATGAGCAGTGGGCGAACACCTTCGGCAAGGCCGCGGGCGGCGTCGACAAGCTGTTCAACGGCGACTGGATCGATAAGCTCGAAGGCGTCATCGACATTGTTGATGGGCTGAACACCGTCGTGAGTCTGCTCTCTACCGTGTGCATGATTGTGGCGGCGGCCGGGTTTATCGCCTCCATTTTCTTCCCCGTGCTGATTCCATTCGTGGCGTTGGCGGCTAAGTGGGGACTCTTGCTGGGCGAGATCAGCACCCTGGTGGGCTTGGGAGTCACGGCTCTTCGAGCGGTGGCCATTTTGGCCCGGACCATCCAAATTGCATCGTCCGACGCGGACCCAGAGACACAGCTCGAACGGGCGCATAAGCTCAAAGAGTCTACGGCTGCGTGGACGGGTGAGTACGCCTCGCGCAGGGCCAACCAGATGCGCACCAATCGCCAGCAGGAGCGCACATCGCAGCGCGAGAGCAGCGATACGCCGACGACGACGACGCCGCCTGCGACTCACGCACCCGCTGGTGCGGCGCCTGCGCAAAATACGGTCAACACAACCACTCAGCGCCGGTCCACGACTACGTCGCGGGTGTTGAGTGTGGTCAGCGGACTGTCGGGCGGTAATGCGAGTAATCAGCTGAACACGGTTCACACAGCCACGTCCCAGACTCGGGAGATGACGGCTGGTGTGCGCGATAATACCGGTGAAGACCGGTTGAATGCAGTGATTGAGGCGGACCCTGCTGCCGTCAGCGCTGCGTCCGAACGTCGTGCCCGCGAGCATCACGAAGCGGAAGCGAATCGTCAGGCCACAGCCGCCGCCCAGGCTCGGCGGCAGCGAACAGAAGCCGAGGTACTCACGGCTCGAAGTCAGGCCACCACAGCGGACGAAGCGGCCGCAGTCGCTCAGACACGAGCCGCAGAGTCGCAGCGCATCGCAGACGCGGAACGTGCGCGTGTTGGTGAGCCGGATGTCCCGCAAGCCCTTCAGCGGCAGCGGCGTATTGTCGACAACATGGAGACCAATCTGGTCCGTCATGACGACACTGTCGCCATGTACGAGCGTGCCGCCACCAGCGCGCGACTGTACGAAGAGGCCATGATTCGAGGGGCGGCGGAGAACCCAGATCTCAACTTAGCTATTCAAGTGATTGAGGCTAAACAAACCCGAAATCGCCGCGATTATCACCTGGAGATGGCCCGAATTAACAGACGGAGTGCGGAGTCCCACCTAGACATTCAGACCCGCCGTCTTGATGCTGAAATGGGCGTGTTCCGGGCTCGGACCCGTCTGCCGGAAGAGAACACCGCGACAGCCGATGCACGCGCGTCTCAGACGGCGACCGATGCTGCAGGCACAGCGACTACGAATGCGGTTCAGGCGCGCACCGATAATCGCGTGGCTGGCCAGCAAATGGGTGCCGCCGGGGTCGCGCAGAACACGAGCGATGCACAGGTCACCGTTGGCGCGCAGTCTCGTGCCATGTTGGCCGACGCACAGGAAGCGTCAACCGACACCCGTCGTTCCTTCCCGACGCGA
>JBLHSN010000286.1:0-7822 GCA_047626195.1 Myxococcota bacterium | reverse complement strand
CCGCGGCAATGGGCGACACATCAGCCGGGGGGGGCTGGCGATGGACTTCTTGCGGTCTACCTAGTCCGCTAAAGGCGTGAACGACTCGGCCACGGTTCGGTAGGTCACGCCGTACACACACACCGAGTTACCGCCGCCACGGGTGCTGCGCCCTTGGCTCGTGGTCCACACTTGGCTGCCGTCCGGCGATACTGCGAGTCCCACGGTGAAGCTGTCCGTACGTACCTTCGCCACAACGTCCAGGGTGTTGGCGTCCACCACCACAATCTGGCTGCGACCGTTGACCGCGGTGAACAGGTAGCGACCATCTGGCGAGACTTCTAGAGTACGCGCGCCACCGCCAACCGAAGTGGAGCGGAACTCCATGTCCACATGGCCCCCTTCGGCACCTCGAAGTGCTGAGACCAGGTCAGACAGCGGGGCTCGGCTGACAGTACCACTACGGTTGCTGGTAAAGAACAGCGTCTGTCCATCGGGGCTGACCACCAGATGGCGGGGGGTGGGACGCGGACCGTCGACCGTTCCCAAGTAGGTTCCACTGTCCACGTCAAACCCAGCGATTCCGCCGTCCCCCATACGAGCGACGAGCAAGGTCTCGCCATCCGGCGTGAAGGTGGTACCGCGTAGACAGGAGCCACAAGCGGAGTCTCGGTTGCTGCCGGTCAGACCCTGTTGGGACAAGATGCGCTCGACGACTAGACGCTCGTCTCGGTAGGTGAACTGAGCCGGGTCACCGCTGCTGATGTCGACCATGGCCACGGTGTTGTCCCCCCAGTGAGTGATGGCGGCCCAGGTATTGTCTGGCGAAATGGCGACGTACTTGGGGATGGGTCCCGTTGGCAGAACACGTACAACCTCATTGGTCTGGGTGTCGATGATGGACACCGCGGACGGCGAGCCTGCGCCAACGTCAAACTCGCGACGATAATACGGCACCCACAAGTAGCGGTCGTCGTGCGACAGGGCGCTCTCGACTGGCTTGCCGGAGAACTGGTTCGGGTCTCCAGACGGCGATGTGCGCATGTACGGATAATCGTAGACCGTGGTCATTCCCTGGAACAAGCCAGCATCTTCCGCACCAAAAGTGTGGGTGATGGTGTGGACTTTGGAGATGTCACGTGGGTCGTAGACCACCGTCTTTAGGCCTTCGAGGCTGTTGACGTACACCCGGGTGCCGTCGCCTAAGAACCGTGCAGACTTTGGCGAGTAGATATCGATATCGTGGTGGTCGGCAGCGTTTGACGGGTTCGGATTGTAGTTTTGAAACCGACCAATGAGCTCGAGCTGCACCGGAGCATCTGCCGGTGAGGAGGTGGTCCCAATCGCCACATGCAGCCCTGTTCCACCTGCCGACGGCACACTTCCGGACTTGTTCTCCCGCGCTTTGACCAGCCACTCAATCGCCGCCCCATTGCCCGGCTGGAGCACCAACGTGCGCTCCCACGCACCGATCACTTGGTCCCACTCACTACGCGTCCAGTAGCTCCAGCCAATCTCGTATTGGCAGGCCACGCAATCCGGGTCTTTCTCGAGGCACCGGGTGTAGCTCGCAAGGGCATTTTCGGTGTCATTGCCACGCTGACTTCGAAAGCCTTCGGTGTAGTCGAAGCTCGCTTCGGGGGTGGCACACTGGTCTTGAGCAAAGGCCGTAGCGAGGGCAAGCAGCAGGAACATGGACTCTCCGTGGGCAGTCAACCGTTGGCGACTGTATCTCCTTCCGTCCGCAGCCGCCGAACGCCCCAAATCAAGCTCGTGCTAGCAGCCGTGCTTCCCCAACTCGTCCGCCAACTTGGCCACGCCCATCAGTCCAGCCGGCCGCACGTCCGCCGACTCACTCTTGATCAACGCCTCCATCGCGTTCCGGGTGTGACGCTCGGCGAAATTCGTCACGATGCCGTCACCTAGGTGCGGATTGACCACTGACCAGGACGCTCGGATGCTCTCCTGCGTGGCTGTGGACATGCCGCCGAGCGTTGTATCCACCTCTTCGAGCGCCAACATGGACAGCAGTACGGGACGCTCGCTCGCGGCAAAGGTCGGTCCGTCGTACGTGTGTGGTGCCGAGTGAAGGTAGTCGGATGGTAGAGGCAGCGGCAGTGCATCCGCACCGGTGGCCCGAAAGAAAGCGGCTTCTGCATGGACTCCGCGGAGCAATGTGGCAAAGCCCTCTTGCCCGACTGTGCTCATAGACGACGGGTCCATCGCCATGAGCTCCCGTTCCAATGTCAACGCCACCATGACCCGAGCACGAGTGTACGGACAGTTGGTGACCAACATACTCATGGCAGAGGTCACAGGCCTGCGCTCGGTCTCAGACATCCGCTGAACGTGCAACGCCGCTGCTTCCAACACCTCTGCGGTGTACGCAGCGTCCCCTTCCATTCGGTCGGTATCGAGCGGATGTTCCAAGGCCAAGTCGGGACTCACAGATGTGAACGGGCCCGCCGTGGCTTGTATCATCGTAGAGGTGGCATCCTGTTGGACCGCAATCTCCGCGGTGTAGGCCGTCGAACAGCCCGTCAGAGCCAAAAACATCCAGCGTTTCATGTCACTGTCCTTCGTAGAGGTAGGGCAAGTACTCGGGACCTAGTGGCACTGGACCCAAGTCCACATCACCGTCCGCAGGTAAACAATCGTAGACAACAGGCGGTGATTCCCAAGTTTTAACCTTACTCACACCGACTCCAACTGCCAAAAATAGCGTCGCCACCAACAGACCCGAGACGGTGGAGGCACCACCACGTGACCGGTCGTCCAATACCGCACGAATCCTCGTTCCAACCGGTGACACACTGAACGCCAAGGCCGCCCGCGGGCCCGGTTGGGCAAGCGCCAACAGCTGGGAGGCGTACGCCGCGGGTTCTGCGCCACCGCGTAGGACACTGTCGTCAGCGGCACACTCAGCAAGCAGCGACAGCCGTTGGCGAGTCCACCACATCAGCGGGTTGAACCACAACACGCAGGCCAAGCCCCACACGGCCATGTGCACCAGCCAATCTCGGCGAACAATGTGTGCTTGCTCATGGGCTAACGCCGCTTGCTGGGCACTCGGTTCCCACGAAGCGAAGTCCCGCGGCACGATGATGCGCGGCGACAGCCAGCCGGCAGTAATGGGTGTGTGAACATGGTCGGACCGCTCCAATCCAGGAGACAGCGCCGACGTTGGCAGTCTGTACAGCAGCCAGAGCGCACGCAGCATGCCGAGTGCACCGACGCTGAATCCGACCGCCCACAGCATCAATGGCCACGCCGGAGCGTCTGCCCAAACAGCCGCTTCACCGCGGCTGTACACAGTCGCAATCGCCACAACGGGGACGGCGATACAGGCCACAACTACGCGTAGATGCTTGGCCGCAGCGGTACCGGCGAGCTGGCTCAACACCAGCCCAGCGGCGAGCGGCAGCGACGTCTTCCACGCCACATCCACCACAAGTCCAACGGTCAGGTCCAACAGCTCTGGGCCAACGATACCGCTCATGATTGGCGTTCCTTCACCTGGCGAATCAGGGCTTCCAGCTCCTCGACCTCTGCCGCGCTTGGCGCGTCTGACATCTGCACCAGCGCCATGGCGGCTTGAATCGGAGACCGGTCGAAGAACGCGTCTACGACTCGGGCCAAGGCACCCTTGCTCGCTTGTTCACGAGGAACGGTTGGATGGTAGACATACTTGGTGCCATCCCGCTCAATGCGCAGATGGCCTTTGTCGACAAGCGTCCTCAGCAGCGCGCGAATCGCCGAGTTGCTCGGCGGGTCCACAATGGCAGCAAGTAGGTCCTGCGCACTGGCCGCTCCGGCTGCGTAGACCGCATCGATGACCTGACGTTCGCGGCGAGTGAAGGTGGCTTCGTGTTTCATGTTGGAAAAGTAACAGGTGTTGGTTTTCCAACACTGCAGTGTGACCATCCAAGACAACTACGGCAATTCGTCGATCAGCGCCGCCAACTGTCGTACCGGCGAGCCCCCTCCCCCTATGGCGCGTTGAAGGTGTGACGCTCCAATCCGTTGGCCACGACCTCATCCACTGTCCAGTGGATAGGCAGAGCGGTGTTCGACAACCACAGCGGCACCTGGTCGGTGTAGTGGTCACTATCGAGTACCGCAGACTGGCCACCGGGCAGGATATTCTGTCCGCTGACTTCACCGTTGGGTCCAAGCGCCACAATCAAGCGGAAGCTAGGGCCAAAATCATAGTCCCAGTGAGTGCCAGACCAGCCAGGATTGCCGGAGTCCACGTTCAATGCATCTCCGTGGCGTGGCCAACCCGGAACATCCCGACGCGGGTCACCTGACGCAATGCCGTCAGCAATCGCAACGTCATTGGCGTTGATATCGAAAGACGCCGCCAGCGCTCCAAGGGCACCGTCGGAACCAAAGGCACTGCCGAGCAGACTTGGGAAGTGCGCCCAGTGCCGCAATCCCCACAACCATTGGTCCATGTCGGCGGTGCCAAAACCACCCTTGCCGTCTTCGGTGGACGGAGTCTCCAAGTAGTCGAGCGCTTCGGTCAGCATGAGCAACATGCCTTCGTCGCTCGTCTCGATGTCTTCGGTGCCCAAACGGTCGAAGAACGCCGACTCCCCAGTTTCTGGATTGTGTGACGCCAGGCCAGTCTGTCCGCGACCCTGATGAAGAATGTTCATGAGGCGCGTGCGGCCGGTGGCGCCAGTAATGGTGGACAATAAGCTGCCTGGAAAGCGTTCATCCTGGTAGATCCAGTTGCTGTAGCGAGGAAGCCACGCGTTGAAGATCATGGTGGCGACAGCATCTGCCTCTTCGCCGCCAACCAGCGGGTCGTACGAGGTGTCCACACCGCTCGGCGTGTCATAGTCGCTCTCGGCCCAGGCAATGAGCCGGCTCTCGACCTCTTCCCAACGGATACCATCTACCGAATACAGGTCGACCATGCGGGTCTCTGACGCGGTCAAGTCATCCGACGACCCGGACAGCAAGCGAGCGCGCGCAATCGCATCGATGAGGAGCGGCGCGTACTGCTGGCCCAAGCCACTCTTGTGGTCGGCTTGCGTCTGTTCCATGGTCGTAACGCTTCCGGCTTGGGCTTCGGACAGCTCGCCGAGCAGCTCGTCAATCCGGACGGCGCGGTAGTCATCTTCCCACGGTCCACCAATGTAGACGTCATCGTTCTCGAGGTTTGAGTCCAACGACAAGCCGCTCGGGTCGTTGTTTGCCGACAGGACGTACCCCTGGGCCGGATTGATGGTGAAGGGGTAGCGTTCCGGCGGAATGACGCAGTTGGCAGCGTCATTAAAGTCGAGCCGTCCTTCGGCGGTGAACGGAATGGTAAAGCCACCGAACCGGGTTCCGTCCATCACAAAGCGCGGGTTGGCGCCATCCGCAAATCCGCCGTCTTCCCCACGCGGCAGGGTGTCGCGGCAGGGCATGGCTTGGAACTGGGTGAACATCACCGATCCGGTGTGGTCGCTGACCACGAAGTTCTGCGACAACGCAGCGGTATGGGTCAACAGCTCGCCGAAGGCTTCGACGGTCTCGACCTCGCGAACCCCAAAGAACGACGTCAATGAGCGCTCATCCAAGCCGGTAAAATCGAAAGACAATCCAGAGATGATTCCGTCATCATCTGTGTCTTCGGGAACCAAAAGCGTGCCGCCCATGTTGACGACGGTCTCGCCGGCTTGGGCTTCGTAGTCACTGCCAACGCGGCGTCCTTCAATGTCCGACAGCATACGGCCGTCGAACAAGGTGTACCGGGCCCATTCTTCGGTGCGGCCTACACTTTCGACGAACGGAACGTCGCGGATGACGTAGCTGTCAACGTGTTCGTTCAGCGGACGCCACTCGCCATTGAACAGGGCCTCTCCGGGCGCTCCAGCCGGCGATAAGCGAATCTGCTCGGCGAACTGGTCGTTAATGTCCGAGAAGGGCTGGGTGCTCGACCAGGCCACCTTGCCGTTGGTTCCAGCGGCAATGGCGGGCAGACCGGGGCTGGTCACCCCGTACTGGTGCGAGCCTTCGCCGCCGGACAAGTGGTCAGAATCCAAGGACACCGACCACACGATGGACGGGGAGGACAAGTCGAGGTGACCGTCGCCGGACAGCAGCGAGCCGCCATCTGCGGTACCGCCCGCGCCCACAGCCCAGGCGTTGCTTCCCCACCCCTCCAGCGGGTCATGGTGCCAGCGTCGCTCACGAGCATCCGCACGGACTTCGGCGCGCTCCAACAGCGAGTCTGGGACGTGCGGTAGGTTCGGCACCATGGGCAATGAAGCGCTGCGGCGAGCCCCGTCAAAATCGGGAGCGGAGACCACGCCGTGAATCGGATCTACGCGGTTCCAGACATCGTCCCAGACCCCTTCTTGGCGGAGCTCCGCGAGGGCTTCGCCGTCGTACAAGCCTTCGAGCTGCGACACCGCTCGGGTCCAGCCAATCTCACGGCTGGAATACCCAGCCTGAGTGACGAAAGTCGTGACGATAGCCGCCACATCTTCCACCTCAAAGGGCTCCAACATGTCGCTGGCGGTTGGGTGGCCAAGAATCGGAGCTAGCGTCTGGTACTCGCTAGGAGCGTCTAGGTCTTCCGCCACCACTGCGGCAATGTACGCGTTCACACCGTGAGCGTAGGCTTGGAAGATGGCTCGCTCTTCGTCGGACAGGGCAGCGACCACGTTTGCGGTGATGATGCGACCGCCGGTCTGCACGGCCTCAACGTCCGCTTCTAGGGCAATATCACCGACAAGCGGGCTCAGCTCACCAAGGCCCAGACGTCGGCCGAGGTCGATCTGAAGAAAGCGGTCACGTGCCGCGATAAACCCGTGAACAGCGGCAACATCCGTGTCCGATGCGCCGTAGATGTGCGGAATGCCGCCATCCGTGAAGACCACGTACGCTTCAGCGCTGAGGCCCTCGATCTCCCAGCTTGCAGTCTCTTCAACGTTCAGCAGAGGCGACGGCTCCGTCTCACCCGTATCTTCGGTCTTTGGGCAAGCAACCAGGGAAAGAGCAAGGATAAGCAGGACTGAGCGCATGGGGACTCCGCGAATGGCGCGCGTTGTAACACCAGAGTGAACGATGTCGCTGGTCATCCTGGCCTCCTGCTAGCCTAGCTTCCCTCGTAAACGTGGACTGTGGCAGACTCGCCGGGCTGCAACTCTACGGGCTCGAGGATGACCCACCATTCACCCCCCGGTCGCTGCGAAATAGTCGCACCCACCGGCGTATCCACAGTGGTCGGTTCCGACACGACTGGCACCCTCAAGTACACGTTCGCAGAGACGTCACTGACGAGGCTCACAGTCACAATCCGTTCGGAACCCTGCTGCTCGACACGGACGTCCACCTCGAATCCACCCGCGGACACGCCTGTGACCTCCATCCATCGTCGGCCCGGTGGAAGGTGTGGGGACACGATGAGGCCGTCCGACACCGGTTCGGCTCCAACCAAGAAATCGAGCAGGGCATCGCCAACAATAGCGCCTTCCCAGGGACGAAAGCGAGCAACGGTATCGCCAATGACACCATTGGGGTCGTAGAGAAACTGCAGAGCGGCCTTGTCTGCGTAGGCGATGCCCTCAGCGAACTGCCCAGACGGGCCAGCGTAGGCGTGAAGGGCATCAAAGGCAGCACCCGCGTCGGTGCGACCGGTGTAGGTGAGAGCCGCCAAGGCGTAGCCAGGAGTCATTCCCGTGCACACCCCTTCGGACAGGTCCACAACGCCTTGTACATCCACGCGTTCCACTGGAGCCGTCTGAAAGGTTCCATCGCCGCGGCCAGCGGTTTGAGCAAGCGTGGTCAAATCACTCAGCAACCGAGAGTCATCCTTTGGAAACACACGCAACCATGCGGCCTT
>JBLHSN010000285.1:0-7842 GCA_047626195.1 Myxococcota bacterium | reverse complement strand
CCAAGGTGTTGTCGAGTCGCCCGGTCGCAGGGACCTCCGTCACTACCGTGTCGCCTTGAGCCTTGTCTGGCTGACGCGCCGCACCGGGAGCTTGGTCCATGGCCGGCCCCTGGGCGAGTGCTGGCGCACTACTTTCGCGGGCAAGGGTGGCCTGCCCAGCGGTCATAGTGACCTGAACAGTGACGAGTACTGCTGCGGCAAGCGCAGCAACTCCACCCAATACCGCCCACAAGCGACGATTATTATTCGCAGGTGCTGGCGTGGTGATGGCCTCCGGCACAGGGCTGACCGCAACATCCGCCGATGGTGCGAGCTCACGTGCGACCATTGGCACCGTTGGCGCTGCTAGCGGACCCGCAGTGACCAACCCGAGGATGTCGTCTATGCTGACCCGAGGCGCTGGCGCTAAGTCCGGGCGCAGCGAGTACACCGCCTCGATGACGTCAGTATCCACGCCCTCAGGCGGCTGTGCACCTGGGTTTTCCGCCAGCCAGTCGGCGAGCGCTTTCGCTTGCTGTTCGACAGACATCATGGTGGGTAAACCTTGCGAAAAGCCTTGGTTGCGCGGTGAAGAATGACGTCGAAGTTGCCGAGCGTCACGCCAAGTGCAGCCGCACACTCCTCACGGTCGCGGTCCTCGACGAGGCGCATCCGTAAGGCCATGGCATAGCGTTCATTCATCCGGGACAGAGACGTCTCCACGTCGCGTTTTGTGTCCAACACTTCACGACGTCGGTCCGGTAGCTCGGTCTGTTGAACGACCGGCTGAGCCTTTACGGCCTCTTCAATCTTGCGGTCGCGCTTGAGCCTACGGTGAACGTCCATCGCCTTGTTCACCGCAATGCGGTGAATCCAGAAGAAGATGCTGCGGTCGACCAGGGTGAACTGCTCAATCTTTTCGAGCACCGTGCGCCACGTGTCACGCAGGCAGTCCTCTGCCAGCTCGCGGTTACCCAACCGAGGCAAGATTGCCTGACGGTAGACACGGTCGCCATACCACCCATACAGAGTGGCAAATGCGGCACGGTCCCCCGTTTTGAGTTGGCTAACGACCACGCGCTCCTCCTCCAGAGGAATGAGGTCGTTCCGCGCCGCGGAACGAACCATCATTCACCCCTCCAACGAAGCGGGAGCTGGGGACTTACACAGAGGCGGATCATTGCGCGAGCAGTGTACCGCGTCCGAGGATCCATGCTGGGTCGAGGCGCTGCTTCAAAGCCCGAAAGCGCGCGATGACCACGGGTCCGACCATGTCTGCTAAATAGGCCGTCTTGAGCTTTCCGATACCATGCTCGGCGCTCACGGTGCCTCCAAGGGCAATCGTCGTCTTCACCAGTTCCCCGTAAAACGCTTTCGCGCGCACCAGCTCTGCCTCATTCTTCGGAAGTAGATTCAGGTGAAGGTGGTTGTCACCAATGTGGCCAAACAGAACATGGCGCATGGGGGCGGCCTCATAGGCGTCCATGATGGCCGAGAGTGCGGCGTCTGGAACGGCCAAGTCCGTACCGACCTTTGGCATGCCATTGGCGACGACTTCTTCATTCACACCCGCCGGAATCGCGTGACGCAAGGACAGCAACATCTCACGGGTCGCGGTGTCTGTCGCAATCAGCGTATCATCCGCCAATGCACCGGCTTCATCCAGAGCTTCCCACCATGCAGCCATGTGTCCGTCCTCCTCATGTGAGGGTTGGACCTCCTGCTCGCAAAACAGTGCGCACACAGCGTCATTCGGTACACCTCCGACCCGCTTACTGGCCAGCTCAAGGCAGTTCGAATCGTAGTATTCAAGGCATCGTGGAGAGACGGCTCCACCGCGATCTGCACGAGCCGCCGTTCGAGCCACGTCTACAAACCGAAGCAGCGATGCCCGGGACGGGAAGTACGCCAACACCCCCATCACCTCTGCCGGCAAGTCCGTCAGCCGAACCGTGGCCCGGGTGATGATGCCGAGAGTGCCCTCTTGGCCGATGAATAGGTCGACAGCATCCCGGGTGGGCGCGTATCCGGCAGCGGTCTTGACGTCCGGCTCCACCCAGTCCACCGACGGCCAATCCGCGGGCACCGAATCACCGCGCTTGACCTCGACTACGTCGCCGTTCGGAAGAACGACAGTCAGACCCAGAACCCAAGGGCGTGTCGGACCGTAGCGAAAAGACCGTGCACCAGACGCATTGCACGAAATTGCTGCACCGAGGCTACATTCGTGCCGGGATGTCGGATCGGGCGGAAAGAAGCGCCCGGTTGCCTCAATTTCCGTCTGAAAAGCGCCAAGGAATACGCCACCATCTGCCTCGGCGGTGTCTTCACCAATGTGATGAATCTGGTTGAGACGCTCCATCGACAACACCCAGCCGCCCTGTGGCACGGCTGCAGCCGTGGTTGACGTACGCCCCGCCGACACCGTGACCGGAATATTGTTGGCTTGGCAATGCCGTAGGATAGCCGACACTTCTTCGGTAGACGTGGGTCGCACCAGTCCATCAGCATGGCCGTGGATGTTTGATGCGTCGGTCAGGTAGCCTTCGATGACGCTAGGATCGGTGACTGGAGTCGGCACGCTGCCTCCGTGAAGGGTAAGAGATAGCCCAGACCTGACTAGGCGACGAACTACGACAGCACCGTCCTTGCTCACTGCTGTCGAACGGGAGACCGTACCTGTGGAGCCACTGTGAGCCGACGCCGAATCCTAGCGCTGACCGCCTTTCTGGCGCTGACACTAGCGGGCCTTGCCTGGCTTGCATGGCCACGCGCGTCCTCGGACCCAGGCGACACGGGCTCCGAGCAGACCGAGCCCCGCCAGATTGCCGTCCAGCGTCCTCGTCCGACGTTGCCGCCGGCTACCGAGCGCAGTCGGCAGCAGGAACGAGAGCGCCAGGCGGGACCATCGGAAAATCGAACTCCCAACCCCATGGAGCTCGGCACAGATACTGCGGGTCCGCTGTCCTTCGAAGGGCACCTGTACATCGAGATTGTGGATACCGAAGGCTACCCAGTCGAAGAAGCCGGCATGAGTTTACGCGGCGATTGTGGAAGAGCAGCCTACCGAGTCACCGAAGGCGAAGCAGACCTAGTGGTGGATGAGGGCCGGTGTACCCTCATCGCGTGGCGGCAAGACGGTGCACTGCGAACGCTGTCCGACCGAGTGCAAGTCGACGTTCTGGGAGGAGACGAGGTCGATATTACCTTGGTACTCCCCACGGAACGCACCGGGGGTCTCGGCGTCCAGATCGAAGAAGACAGAAACGGCATGCGCGTGGTCATGGTGGTGCCCGGCTCTCCCGCGGAACAGGCCGGTCTGCAAGCAGGCGACCTCATCACCGAGGTCGATGGGACGTCCGTCGGGCTGCTATCCATCCAAGACTTTGTCCAGGTCATGACCGGTGCAGAAGGAACAGATGTCAACTTTGTTGTGGAGTATGAAGAGGACACAGGCATTGTCGCCGAGCCCATCGTCGTCACTCGGGCATTCCTGGAAGGCTGAGCGGTCGGCTCAGCATGCACGGCAAAGCGGAAGCATAGAACCATGGGACTTACTGAAGTGCTGCACATCTCATCCGCTGCTCAAATCTCCCAACCCGTCGGCGACGCTCGGAGGTAGATAGGTACATGGAAGACACCCACCTCCTGCCAACGCTGACAACGGACCGACTGCGCGTTCGTTTGCCAAAGGCTGCAGAGGTCGACACGGTGCTCAACTACACACTTCGCAACCGTGATTTCTTGGCCGCAACGGAACCCGTACGTCCCATCACCTTCTACACCCGCAACTTTTGGGAGCGGCAGCTTCAACAAAACCGAGAAGACGCCCTACGCGGCATTGCGTACCGATTTTTCTTGTTCCACGAAGGACACATCGTCGGCGTCGCCAACCTCAGCAATATCCGCCGAGGCGCACTCCAGGCAGCTGATGTTGGCTACGCCCTCGACGAAAACGCGTTGGGCAAGGGTTTCATGACCGAGGCACTGCACGCCCTCATCAACTACGCCTTTGGAGAACTCGGCCTACACCGAATCATGGCCGACCACCTTCCAGACAACCACCGTAGCGCCGCTGTTTTGGCCAGACTCGGCTTTGAAATTGAGGGATACGCCAAAGACTTTCTTCGCATGGGAGATGGTCGGTGGCACGACCACGTCCGGACGGCACTGGTGAATCGGAAACGCCGTTAACAGACCAGCCCAATACCGTCGGCGCCGCTCCCGGTGATGCGTCGAACAGGAAATCTGGATGGTCCATCGCTAGGATCGCAGCACCAGCTGGCCGCCAGTCGTCCACACCAACAAGCTCAGTGCACGTTGGGGCTGTGGTGCTGCCGCCTAAACCTCATCGCGAAAACTCCTTCCGTTGACCGGAACAACGTTGAGGGCAACCAGTCAGCCGGAAACTGGCATCCACGCTTTCCAGTCAACTAACCAGAATCTAGACCCCCTTAACAGTGCCGCTTACGTATACTGCCTATTCAGGGGAGGATATGATGGGTACACGATTGGCTGGGCCATGTTTGGCGCTACTCGCGGGCTGCATGATGCAGCCGCAGTCACCAGGCACAGACCAAGCAGGTGCCAGCTGGGTGCACCAGCGAGCTCTTCAAGCGTCCGATGCACCCCTCGACGTCTCGTTTGTCGATGTTGGGGCTCAACTTGGCTCCGCCGCTGGCCAACCCGTGCAGTTCACCCCAACGTCGTGGGGCCGGTCAGACGACCACCGGACTCTGGGCGACGCACCCGTTCACACCACCCCGACCGGAGTCGTCTACGAACACCCAGGTATTGACGCTTGGTTCCAGACCACCGAGCGTGGCCTTCGCCACGGGTTCGAGGTGCACCACGCCCCATCGGGAACGGGTCCGCTACAGGTCACGCTCGCACTCGGCACTGATCGAAACGTCCTGCAAACCGTGGATGGTCTGCGCCTAATCGGCGACGACGATGTGTTGACCTACACCGGCCTCGCCGCATGGGACGCAGACGGACGCCCGCTCGACAGCTGGATGGACCTGAACTGCGAAGCCGATGAGTGCACCGTCGCCTTGACGGTGGACGACTCGTGGGCCCGCTACCCGCTCACAATCGACCCCGAAGGAGGCCCCGAAGACAACTGCGTCGGAGACCCCAATAAGGACGACCCCGGATATTGCGGGTGCTTCTTTTTCGACCTAGACCTCGACGACTCCGGCCTGGCGGAGACCTGCGTGCACATCGATGCCGAGGTCTACGGCACGATTGGCGCGGGGTCACAGATCTTCAGCGACGTGTGGGTCCACGAGCGCGCCCAAATATCGACAGACGTCGAACTTGGCATCCGAACCCAAGTGCACGCCTCGGGTACGGTGGGCGCAAATACAGACGTCGGTGATGACTGCGTTGTTGGCCGTCGCGGCACGATTGGCGACGACTCCACAGTCGGATCCGACGTCATTGTCAGTCGATTAGCCGACCTCGGCGACCGCACAGACGCGATGCTCGGCGACATCACCCTTGGCTACGCATCCCAAATCGGCGACGACAGCCTGTTTCAAGGTCAGCACGTCATCATTGGAAACCTGGTGACGGTCGGCAACCACTTGACCGTCGGCGCCAACGTTGTCATCGCACGCAGCGCCTCCATTGGAGATGACGTCACAATCGGAGCAGGAACCGTCATCGGCCCCGACGTCACTATCGGCAATGGCACCGTCATTGGCGAAGACGTCCGCATACGCAAGAGCACCAACTTGGGCGAACGGGTCACGCTGTACGACGACGTTCGAATCGGGCGCTCGACGGTCATTGGCGACGGCGTTGACGTTGGAGCCAATACAACCGTGCGGGCCTCCGTCGACATCGGCGCGAACAATAGCATCGACGCTGACCTGTACATCCAGCGCGGCACCATCATGCAACCCATCACGTCCGTTCCCGGCAACGACCCGCCAATCGCGGTGGCGGACGACGCCCAGACCTTCGTAGGGAAGCCGGTGCGAATCCTGGCACTGCGCAACGACACCGATCCCGACGGCGATTCCCTCACCCTTGTCAACGTGCAGACCCCTGATGGCGGCCAGACGGTCATCGACGCTAACGCCATCGTGTACACGCCCGGTGCGAGCCAGACCGGACTTGTGACCTTCACCTACACCGTCGAAGACTCCGTAGGCCAGACCGACTCGGCGACCATTACCGTCACCGTCGTCGCTGCGGACGTACCGCCCGAGGTGGTCATCACCTCTCCGTCCGACCTCACAGAGTCGGGCAATAGCTCGCACAGCGTCACCCTCACAGGCGCGGTCTCGGACGACAACGGCATTGTCGCCGTCACCTACCAACTCGACGACGCCGTCCCGGTATCCATGGGCTCGAATGCGGGCGCATTCAGCCTGCCCGTCACCATTCCCGCAGTCACCCAGATCTTGCGGGTCATCGCCACCGATACGGCTGGGCAGTCCACAACCGCACGGGTCACGTTCACCAACTGCGACAACGCGAGTACCTTCACCCATTCGTGGACAGGGGCGGTAGATAGCGTCTGGGATGAGTCCGGTAACTGGAGCAACAATGTTGTTCCGGCGACGACGCACAACGTCTTCATCTGCGGCAACACGGTCAACAAGCCGGTACTGCAAGCCAACACAACCACAGCCAAGCTGTGGGTCGACCCGGGCGGCCAGCTCGACACCAACGGCTACATCCTGACTACAAACGGCAACGTGGTCGCCAGGGACATCATCGGTACCGGCACGGTGCGCCTACGGGGCAGCAACCCGACCATTTGGGGATCCGTCCCTAACCTCCAGATGTACTCCGCGGCACACATGTACGGCCCGCTCACAGTCACCGGCAACGGCTCTGGACACGGCAGCTTGGCGCTGAACGGCAACCCCCTCACAGTTGATGGCGACTGGACACAGAGCGGTGCGGCGACAACCGGCGGGCTGCTGATGCGAGACCCTACAGACCGCGTATCGATCTTCGGAAATCTGACGTTTACCGGCGGGGCCAACAGCCAGACCGGAGGCGCCATGACGGACGGCGAGCTGTGGATCTACGGCAATGTGGCCCAGACCACCAGCTCCTACAACACCGGAATGCAGCCGACCGGCACGGTCTTTGTCTTCGCCGGCAGCTCTTCTCAGAACGCCACCACTACAAGCGCCTCATCGTACCTAGGCGATGTCCGCATCCAGAACCCAGCCGGCGTAACAATGAACGGCTCGACCACCATGACCGTCAAGGGCCAGCTTGAGATGGTCGGCGATGGCCTGCTCATCTCAAACCGCTTGCGGTTCACCGACTTCTTGCCGCTCACAAGCGCGCTGTACGACGTGGCCGTGACCCAGGTCAATGGCCACATCGCCCTGACTGAAGACTGGGACGGAATGATGGACCGCCTAGAGATCATCAACGGCAAGAGCCTAAGCCCCAACGGGCACGTGTTGCGCCTGGATGGTGACTTCTACCAGTACGCTTCAAACGCAAGCTATGGCCTGCAGATGGACGACATGGACGACTATGTCGTCGTGACCGGCAACGCCGAGTTCCAAGGCGGTGCCACCAGCGCCTATACAGGAGCGATGAACAACGGCGAGCTGCACCTACAGGGCGACTTTACTCAGACGTCCACCGGTACCTCGCCCTACACCTTTCAGCCCACCGGAACGACCGTGGTCTTTGACGGGACGACCCCGCAACGCATCTCGTTCACGTACCCGGGGAGCAACACCAACTACTTCGATGACCTTCGAATCGAAAACCCACAGGGCGTGACCGACACCTCCAGCGGCATGTGGGTCAAAGGACAGCTTGAGATGGTCGGACAGGGCGCACTGACCGCTACCAAGGTCCGCGTCACCTCGAACCTAC
>JBLHSN010000284.1:0-7843 GCA_047626195.1 Myxococcota bacterium | reverse complement strand
TTGGCATCGCAACCGCCCAGCTCGTCATCATGGCCTTGAGCGTAGTGCTGATGCGAACCAGCATCAGCGGCGCATTTCACGGGCTAGTCAGCTCCATGGCGCCCTAGGCCTGCTTGATGGACATCGACACCCGCTTGCGCTTGTGGTCAATCTCTAGAACAACCACCCGCACCCGCTTTCCCGGCTGAACCACGTCATGCGGGTCGCGGACGAACCGGTCGGCGAGCTCTGACACGTGCACGAGCCCATCTTGGTGAACGCCTACGTCTACAAAGGCGCCAAAGTTGGTGACGTTGGTGACGACGCCTTCCAGACGCATGCCCACCTCTAGGTCATCGAGGCTGTGCACATCATCACGGAACTCTGGGGCCTCGAAGGATTTCCGCGGGTCGCGCCCGGGCTTATTCAGCTCGGCGACAATGTCGGTTAGGGTCGCAAGGCCCACGTCATCGTCGACGTATCGCCCCAATACGAGCTCTGACAGCCGCTGGGAGCCGATGGCGTCGACCACTTGCAGGCCCAAGTCCTTAGCCATCCGTTGTACCAGGGCATAGCGCTCGGGATGGACACCAGACGTATCCAGAGGGTCAGTTCCATCTGCAATTCGCAAGAAACCAGCGCACTGTTCATAGGTCTTGGCACCCAGGCCTGGCACCTTGAGCAGGTCTTTGCGACGACGATACGGCCCCTGTGCTTCCCGGAAGGTCACCACAGCCTGAGCAAGCTTCGGTCCCAAGCCCGCAACGTGTTCTAGCAAGGCGGGACTGGCGGTATTTACGTCTACGCCGACTCGGTTCACACAGCTCTCGACCACGTCAGACAGGCGCTGAGCGAGCTGTCCAGCATCGACATCATGCTGGTACTGCCCCACTCCGATGGACTTCGGGTCCACCTTCACAAGCTCCGACAGCGGGTCTTGCAGACGACGGGCAATGCTCACCGCACCGCGGATGGTCAGGTCCAAGTCGGGGAGTTCTGCCCCCGCAAGCTCGGATGCCGAGTACACGCTCGCTCCCGCCTCGCTCACGCTGACAACGGTGGTTGGAAACGCATGTTCGCGGACCAGAGCCCGCAGCAATGTTTCGGTCTCGCGACCCCCCGTTCCGTTCCCCACAGCCACGGCAGACGGGCGGTGACGACGAAGGAACGCCAATAACGGTCCCGTCTGTGGGTCCTTGCGACCGACCAAGTACGCGGTGTCATGCCCCAAGACCGCCCCCGTCTCTGCAACTGCGGCCATCTTGCAGCCGGTTCGAATACCTGGGTCAATGCCGACAACCGACTGCGGCCCCAAGGGTGGGGACAACAGCAGCGCTTCGAGATTTCGCTCAAACACCCGAATCGCTTCGTCATCGGAGCGTCGCTTGAGAACCGCGCGCACGGCTCGGACAGCGGTGGGCACCAACAGACGCTTCACGCCGTCCTCCACCGCAAGCTGTAGCTGGTCCGCGTAAGGAGAACCCCGCTGGATACGCGATACCCGCAATGCGGCGCCGACAATCGCCTGGTTGTCGACGTCTAGCTTGACCGACAGCACACCTTCGGCTTCCCCACGGCACAAGGCTAAGTAGCGATGTGATGGGATAGAACGTGTGGCTTCCGAGTAGTCGACGTAATCGCGAAAAGCACCGGCGTCTTTCCCCTTCTTCAGCTTGCTGACCATCCCTCCCCGCTCGCCCACCAACTGACGAGACTGACGGCGTAGATCGGGCTTAGCAGCAAGCTCCTCGGCCACAATGTCGCGGGCTCCCGCCAGCGCGTCGTCAATGGTTTGAATGTCCCCGCGCACAAAGGCGCGCGCATCATTCTGCGGACGTCCTTGCCGAGATTGTTCCCAGATGCGCTGGGCAAGCGGAGCCAGACCGGCTTTTCGCGCCATGCTCGCCCGCGTCTTCCGACCCTGCTTATACGGCGCATACAGGTCTTCGAGCTCGCTCTTGAGCGTGGCACGCAGCAAAGACGTACGGAGCGCTGGCGTGAGCACTCCCTGCTCGGTGAGCGCGCCAAAGATGGTCTGACGTCGCTGGTCAAGCTCCGCCAGCTGACGTCGAGCCGCCAAGACCTCACGCAGCTGAACTTCATCGAGTCCACCGGTCCGTTCTTTTCGGTATCGAGCAACAAACGGCAATGTCGCACCATCATCGAACAACGCGACCGCTGCAGCCACGCCAGCGGCAGGAAGTCCGGTCGCACTCGCGATGTGTCCAGCAATGTCCATCTGTTGCCTCCACGGGTGACGTATCTCCTCTCCCGCTCACAACCACGGCTGTTGCTCGGATGCCCGGATGGAGGGCACTCGGCCTACGCAGGACCACTGCGCCCGCGCAGGTCGATTCCCGCAACTCTAGGCGCCTGCGGCAGTGTCCCCATTCGATAGCTTGTACGACAGACCGCCGAGGGCACCGCCCATGAGAGCATGCAATGCAGAACAACCACAGCGGACTTGCCCAAGTGGCCGAGTAGACAGCAGCGACGAAAAGCGCCGGTCCGGTCAAGCGAGCCGGACTGACCAACGGGTTCGTTACTGGAATACCAATGCGGTGAATCAGCGCCAAACAAAGGCCAATTTCGGTAGACATAAACTCCGCCGACGCTCGCTTGTCCGTGACGCTCATGACGACGAACAGGAAGATGAAGGTCAGCAGGACCTCAGCGACGAGACACGAGAGGAGGGTGTCGTTGCCTGGGGAGAGCGCGCCATAGCCGTTGGATACGACCCCACCGGCCCGCGCAAAAAATCGGTATTTCCACTCGTAATCACGTAGATGTCCGGCTGCCGAATACCGCCGAGGACCTCAATAAGTACGTAAGGACCCAGGTCCCACGCATCACATCGGCCGCCAGCGACCCAGCCCAACGAAACGGCAGGGTGGAGGTTGCAACTCGAGATGTGGCCAGTCGCAAACGCCAGGGTCAACACTGTCAGGCCGAAAGCCAGAGACACCCACAAAATGGATACCGTGAACGCGAAAGCCTGCCGCGGGCACAGCACTTCCGCAGGCTCCAAAAAAGGCCAGAAGGTGCGGATCAACTTGGCGAGTCGTCTCTTGGACAAAGGCATAAAATGCTCCGAGGTCAAATCCGGGACCACCTGGCACCAAATGGGCAAGCGATTGGAGAGAGCTACGGCCAACTCCCGGGCCATGACTGCATCCTCAAAAGGTGAATTCGCGTAAACCCAGCCCTCCTGAGAAGGAACACCGCCATGCGTCCACGCAGCCCCCTGTGTCAGACATCTTTCCGCGACCCCTGAAGCCCATCGTTCCACGAGGACCCGAGGTGCAACGACAGACTATCGGCGTCTGACCTTCACATGCTTCGATACACAATCGACCCACCAAACCAGCGGCTACGCTCACCTAAAGCGCCGCCGAAGCTGTACTCCCCTCACGCCCACGCAGGAACGCTAAAACCGCGTCTTGCGGTGGGTCGATGCCAGGAGTCTCCAACGACACCTGACCAGCCCCTTCCAGCACAACAAAGCGCTTGTCGTTGGTCTATCGCCAAGGCCCAAGCGCCGAGCCGTCGCTCGACTTTTGCGCTGATAAGGAGCAGCTCTCGTCCCGCATCGGTGAGCGCCCACGACCTTCCCGTCCGGTCGAAGAACCGAACCTCCTGCCGCTCTTCGAGAGCATTCAGTCGTCGATACAGTGTTGTGTGAGCAACCCCCAGCGCACGCGCCGCATCCGGGACACTGCCATGACGAGCAACAGCGAGCGCATAGCGAAGATCAGACCCATCCATACCTCAGCTTACACCAGTTCACCGACCTAAGCCCGCTGGCCTCGACCACCCTGTCGTCCCCTTCCCAGAGCGCGAGTCACTCTTCCGTTGAGCAGATTACTCATCGCCACAAACAATGGACCTCAACCGGTGCACGCCTCTCGCCCTCCCAACACCTCTGTGACCTTGAACCGGGCCGTCTCCCATGGCGAGTGACGTTCTCGACCGCGTACGGAAGCTGCTGGCCTTGGCCACTTCACCCAACGTGCATGAAGCCGCAGCGGCCGCAGTACGGGCGCAGAGGCTCATTGACGAACACCGCCTGCAGGACCTTCTCGCCGCCGAAGCGGCAGAGCCCGACTTCGACGATGCGCGAGACGAACCCATCGAGACCTCCAAGCGCCTACGCCCGTGGAAGGCGTCTCTGGCAAGTGTGCTGGCAGAGGCAAGCGGGTGTGTGGCCTACACGCTGACTCGGGGCCGGAAACAGTCAATAGTCTTGGTGGGACGTTCCGAAGACCGCGAGGCGGTCGCGGCGATGTACAGCGCGCTCGTTGCTCAAGTTGAGTGGCTGTCAGCGACCGCGGGGCCAGGACAGACCAAAAAATGGCACGCGTCATTCCGACTCGGTGCCGTTCATTCCATTCGCACAGCATTGAGCGAACGGCCGGAACCGACCGCGAACAACCAGCCAGGTGCATTGGTCCACGCTGCACTCACTGCCCAACGGGACGCCGTGCGCCAATTTGTAAGCGACCATCTGCGTCTGCGACCAGGCAAACGCCTCACGGTGCTGGGATCGGCCTGGGAACAGGGCCGCGAAGCGTCGATTGGCCTTGCCAAGACGCTAAAACGCTGACCAGCCATTAATCGTTCGGTTATCCCGAATTGTTGATTTTTTGATCCCGAATCCGGATTCGCCTGTCGTAGAACGATGCACGGCTTACCCTGCCCGTCATTCACGGAGAGTAGGATGAGTGAAGACGGCCCCGATCGTCTGGAATCCGGCGTAGTCGCCAACCTGAAGTACGACCTGCCCGCAGGATTGGTCGTTTTCCTGGTGGCATTGCCGTTGTGCTTGGGCATTGCGCTTGCGTCGCGCGCCAGCGGCATTCCAGATGCAAACAACGTTCCCCTCATGGCCGGCATTATTGCCGGAGTCATTGGCGGCCTCATCGTGGCCCCATTGTCTGGTTCGCAGCTGTCGGTGTCCGGTCCTGCAGCGGGGCTCACCACGCTCGTCGCCGGCGGTATCGCTACATTGGGTGGCTTTGAGCAGTTTCTCCCGGCCATCGTCATTGCCGGTGGCATGCAAATCGTTGTCGGGCTGCTTCGCGGCGGCGTCATCGCGAACATCTTCCCGGTGAGTGTTGTCGAAGGCATGCTCGCTGGCATCGGCATCATCCTGATTCTCAAGCAGCTACCTCACGCATTGGGCAGAGATGTCGACTACGAGGGGAGCCTCGATTTCTGGATGGTTGGCCATCAAGACGACGCCTTTTCACAGATTGAAGCGGCTATTCTAACCGCCTCTCCGAGCGTTGTTTTCGTTTCGTTGGCGTGTTTGGTGGTCCTTATCGTGTGGAGGCGACCCTTCATTGCGAACAAGTCGTGGTCGAAAATCGTACCGGGTCCCCTTGTCGCCGTTCTGCTCGGGGTTGGCCTGAACGAGCTCTACGGGTTGATTGCGCCAGGCATGCAGATCTTGGGCACCGAGGGCCACATGGTTCAGCTGCCTGTTTTGGGCTCACCCATGGCCACAATCAAGAGCCTGCCGTCCCCAGATTGGTCGGTGATGGGCAACCCCAAGGTGTGGACGGTCGCTGCAACTATCGCAGCCGTTGCATCGCTTGAGAGCCTGCTGTCGGTCGAAGCCGTCGACAAGCTGGACCCCTTCCGCCGCACGTCCAATACCAACCGCGAGCTGCTCGCTCAAGGCGTCGGCAACGCCCTTTCCGGGCTCATCGGTGGCCTCCCCGTGACCGCGGTCATCGTGCGGTCGTCGACGAACGTCTACTCGGGTGGACGCACGCGGATGTCCGCTGTCTTCCATGGCATCCTGCTTGTCGGCTTGGTGCTCGCTGTTCCCTTCCTGCTCAACCGCATCCCGCTCGCCGCTCTGGCTGCCGTGCTGTTGACCGTTGGCTACAAGCTGTCTCGCTACCAGTTGTACAAGAAGATGTACAAAGCCGGCGCGGACCAGTTCGTTCCGTTTATCGTCACGGTGTTGTTGACTGTGTTTGTGGACCTCCTGACTGGCGTGATGGTTGGACTGGTCATCGGGGTTGTGATGGTGCTCATCACCAACTTCCAGAGCGCCATCTCTGTGGTTAATGATGGGAACGCATGGCTGATTCGCTTCACCGCCAACGTTAGCTTCATGAGCAAAACGAAGCTCCGCAATGTCTTGGCCAAAATTCCGAATAACTCCGAAGTCGTGATTGACGGTGTGGCCGCATCACACATCGACCACGATATTTTGGCCATTATCGAAGACTTTGTAGAATCGGCTCGCTTCCGCGACATCACGGTGCAAACCCGTCGCCTGGAGTCGAAAGACCACCCCATCCGACTCCCGGGAGCCTAAATGGAATCGTGGAAACGCCTACTGCTGCAAAACAAAGCCTGGTCCCAAGGAAAGGTCGATGTTCTCCCCAACTACTTCCAAGAACTCTCGCGCGAGCAGAATCCCGAGTTCTTGTGGATTGGCTGTTCGGACAGTCGTGTTCCCGCCGAAGAAATCACCGGCACCAGTCCTGGTGAGCTGTTCGTGCACCGAAACATGGCCAACCTGGTCGTACACACCGACCTGAATCTGCTGTCCGTGCTTCAATATGCGGTTGACCACATCGAAGTGAAGCACATCATCGTGTGCGGGCACTACGGATGTACAGGTGTTCGAGCCGCTATGGAGCAAAAGTCCTACGGCATGCTCAACACCTGGCTCCGGCACATCAAAGACCTGTACGCCGAGAATCGTCAGCAGATCGACATGCTGAATGAGCAGTCGGCATCGCGGCGGATGGTGGAGTTAAACGTTCAGCGCCAGGTCTCAAACCTGGCCAAGACCGAGATTGTTCAGCGCGCTTGGCGGGACCACAAGCGTCCCGAAATTCACGGTTGGGTCTACGACATGGCGGATGGCAACATCAACGGGATGCTCCGCCTCGACCATACGTCGGAGCTCGACCCTGCATTCCAGCTGAACGCCGGTCTCTAACCTACGAAATCGCGGCTGATATTGCAGCCGGCGTTGGCCGTACCAAGCCACTGTCGGCCGGCCACAGGACCCGCCTGTGTACGACGTAGTCAACGAGTAGACCAGGTACTGTGTGCTGATACTCGTCTGATAGCTAATGCCGCAGCTCAGGCCATTGTCACCTACAGACCAAGTGGTGCCGATAGTCGACGCAGTCAGCGGCGTTCCCGTGCACTCAATAGTAGTGGACTCCACGTGCGACAGGCCGGAGGTACTCGACGTCCGCCACTCGTAGGTGTTGACGGAGTCCGCGCGACACACCCGGTCCCAGGCGTCCACAACGCCGCTGCTGTTGTCAATCGCGTGCTTGCGCATGAACTCCCGTGCCTCTCTGCGGCCCCAGATGACGTTGATGACGGTATTTTGGAGCTTGGCCCGTGCTGAGACGGTGAACTCTTGCAGCTGCATCGTCCCTACCGCATTCACACTGCACAACGAGTTCGAAGACGCCGTTGACGGTACCGCTTGGCTGATAAGCGTCCAGCCCCCCCGCCCTCTGTTGTCATGTCGCACCACACGTCCATCTCCACACCGGTGGTGGCGACGTCGGTAGATGCCATCGCCGACGTCGGTACCCCCGCTATTTGGCAAGCGGTAATCGAAACAAGACGCCGCCAACGACCCATTGCTCCAGCGGCGAGTCCCGCCCTGGTTGGCGATACCAATGCACCCACTCGTGCACTGGTTGGTCATATTGCGGGCAACCACCTGACCCGTCACCACGTCGAGGGCGGCTTAGGCGCGCTCCGCACCCGGAAGGCCGACGACCATGATGAGCGCATCATCGCGCGGCAGCGCCAGCTCGGGCGAACCGTGGTCGACAACGAGCTACAACGCGAGACGATTCGGAGGCTTGAGGAC
>JBLHSN010000283.1:0-7844 GCA_047626195.1 Myxococcota bacterium | reverse complement strand
ACATTTACCGCTGGATACCGTTTGGGAATGGGGGAGTTTGCCGACTACGACGGCAAGGCCGACACTCTGGACCAAGGCGAGTTTGGCGCCTCGGTGAAGATTCCGCTTCGCGACCTGGGACTGACCAAGCTGCGCGCCTCGATGGTCGTTGCGGAGTTCGGCGTGGAGCGCGCGTCTTTCTTGGCCGATGACATTCGCAGGAAAGCGCGTGTGAACGCGTTGAAAGCGTACTGGGAGTGGGTGGCTGCTGGGCGCATGCTGAGCCTTGCGCAGGATCTGCTGCAGCGAGCCCAGACCCGAGATGTGGGTCTGCGTCGGGAAGTGGACGCCGGGGCACGTCCGCGAATTGACCTGCTCGACAACGCGCGTGCTCTGGCGAAGCGTCGGGCAAGTGTGGCGAAGGCCCGCGGTGAGTGGGTCGCTGCATCCGAGGCGCTGGCACTTTGGAACCGGGATGACGACGGCAATCCCGTGGTGCCGACCGTTGATGACCTGCCCGATGTGATGGAACCGCAGATGAACACGGCATCTCTCGCAGAGGGCCTTCAAGCCGCTCTTGAGGTTCGGCCATCGCTTCGTGCGGGCGTGGTGAAGGTCGGTATGGCGGACATCCAGCGACGCCGCGCTGAGCGTCTGCGGATTCCGAAGATTTCACTGTATGGCGCTGCGTACCAAGACTTGGGTGAAGGGTCGGAGACCCGCATGCCAATGGAGCTGCGTCTTGGCGCTCAGATGGAAGGCACGCTGCTGTGGCGGGATGCGCGCAGTGAACGTCTACAAGCTGTTGCCGCCGTGGATGTCGCGGAGGCGGATCTGCGCGGCAAGCGCGATGCGGTGGTCGCCGAGGTTCGATCCGCACATGCAGCATGGGTTGCCGCCTCCGAGTCTTGGCAAGCGAGTGTCGAAGCCTTTGCGCTTGCCGAAGAACTGCTAGTCTTGGAGCGCCGTCGCCAAGAGCTTGGACAGAGCGACCTTTTTCGCCTTGTTCAGCGCGAAGAGTCCATATTGGACGCGGGTGTCGACGTCGCTGAGGCAGAGGCGAAGACGTTTAAAGCGCGTGCTGTCTGGCAAGGCGCCATCGCCTCCGGGGCCGAGTAGTTGCCATAGTGTGTCCGCGTTTGTGACGATGCAACGGCGTGGGATCCTCACGGGATGGCGCCGAAGTACAAGCGGAAAATGAACGCCACTCCCGAAATGGAGCCCAGCAGCATCTTTGATGCTCAACTGCGGCCCACGACTATCGCTATTCTCACGGTCGTGGCTATGTCTGCGTTCGAAGGATTGGCGGTCACAGCAGCTCTGCCGCAGGTTGCGGAGTCGCTGGGTAGCGTGTCTTTGCTGCCTTGGGTCGTCACCAGCTACATGCTCGCAGCAGGCGTCTCTACGGTCGCTACCGGCGCATTGGTAGACGAGCACGGTGTGTCGAAGGTCTTCCGCGTGGCGGTGGTGGTCTTCGTCCTCGGCAGTCTGCTGTCTGGTATCGCTCCGACCATGAGTCTTCTTATTGGTGCGCGCTTCCTGCAAGGCGTTGGTGCGGGGGCGGTCAACGCTGTTGGACTGACTGCTGTGGGCTTGGCCTTTCCGCGGAAGCTGGTGGGTCGGGCGTTTGCGGCGAATGCGAATGTCTGGGGAATCATGGGCGTTGCCGGACCGCTGTTGGCTGGAGTGTTGCTGCTTGTCGCCTCTTGGCGGTGGATTTTCCTAGTGAACCTCCCGATTGGGCTGGCCGCCTTGTGGATGGGCTGGAATGCAATGCCGGGCCCGCGCGAGAACGCAGGGCGCGCGCGGATTCCATTGTTCGACCTCATTGCCTTGTTCCTGTTTACTGGCCTCGTGCTGTTCGCCGTCGATTCCCTAAGTGCCGTTTCGCTCTTGGCTGTCACCGGCGCGCTATCTATCGGCGGGCTGTTGCTCTGGCGCAACCACAGCAATGAAGATGCAATGGTCCTCCCCCGACACACCGTAGGCGCTCCACTCGGGGCGCTGGGGTGGAGCGTGGCGCTCCTCATGGCCGGCGGCATTGGTGTTCAGGCATATCTACCCCTGTATGTCTCTGGCGCGCTTGGCTACAGCAAAGTGAGTGCGGCTCTGACCATCACCTTCTTTGTGCTCGGCTGGACGTCGGGTGCGAACATTGGAACTCGGCTCGCAGACCGCTACGGACCGCGGGCTGTCGTTCAGGGGGGCTCGTTTTTGCCCCCGATTTTCCTGGGTCTGACCGCGTTTGCTCTGTTTACGACGGATGCTCTTAGTCCCGTGTTCATCTGCCTGTACTTCGCCGGCTTGGGCATCGGTGCAAGCACCAACTCGGCGTTGGCCTTGTTGCGTACCTTCGTTGAAGACGCAGAGATCGGCCGGGCGACTGCGGCCCACCAGTTCTTGCGCAATCTGGGGTTTGCCATCGGTAATGCCCTGGTGGGCGCTGTCCTACTGGGAGTGGTTGCCAGGGAAACCGGTGACGTTGAGCTCATCCGCAGCGTACTGTCTGGGCAAGGGGAGACCTCTGCGGAGCTTGGGCAGATTGTCAGCGCGGCCATCGGTACAGGCTATGCGACCGCTGCGGCGGTGGCTGCTGGAGTCACGCTCATTGCGCAAGCGCCGTTGTGGGCGCTACGGCGGAGTATTAGCTAGTTTATTGAATGTGTTTAGTTGGTTTCTGTTTGTGAAGTGCGCACATAGGGGCTACTGGCAGTTATACTGGTTGGTAGCCTCGACCATTGTCGTTCTTTATTGTGGTCGAATGAGTCTGTGGTGGGTGCAATAAGTCTGTTGCAAACTAGATAAAATCTAAATAGTGTGCTCCAAGGTCCGAAGGGTCAGGCATGTCTAGATCGCGCTCCAACGTTATCCAACCCCACTGGGTCGACCGTTTCCTTCCAGCGGCGGCACCCGACGGGCGAGAGATTGGCACGGTGCTGAAGCTGCGGCTAGCGTTGGTGGTCGCGCTGACCCTGGCTACGGTTGGGATTGCATTTGTACTCTTGAATATAGCCGTGTCGCGTTGGGTGAGCGGCGTCTTGCCGTGTACCGCCTCGGTCGTCATTGCTGCATCTGTTCCGTTCCGAATCCGACGGGGAGCGGCGCCTGAACGTTGTACATCGCAGATGCTGGTGGGTCTTGTAGTCGTGGTGGTGTTCCTGTGCGCCGGGCTCGGAGGTGTCTATGCCCCAACCATCCCCTGGCTCGCCATCTTTCCGTACATTGGACATGCGCTCGCCGGACGTCGAGGCGGACTTATGGTTGGCGTCGTGGCTGTCGTCGGCCTTGGGTTGCTGGTCTTGGGTAGTGTGGCAAACCTATTTCCACCAGCTCCACTGTTGGACGAGATGCCGCTCATCATGGTTGCGGTGAGTCCACTGTGCATGGGACTCACGTTGGCCTTGGTGTCGTGGGCTAGCAGCGGGATTCAGCTAGCGGTAGAACGCGACCTACAGCAGGCCAATGTCGGTCTGTCGATGGAGATTGGGGAACACGAGCGCACTCAGACGCGTCTGGAGGATGCGCATCGAGAGATCGTGGACGTCGCCAGGCTCGCGGGAGCTGCAGAGGTAGCGATTGGAATCCTGCACAACCTAGGCAACGCCCTGAATGCGGTCCGCGTGTCTGCGGGGCTCGCGGATGGAGAGGCTGGTGGGATGCGGATCGAACGGCTTGAGCAGGTCGCCGGGTTGCTGAAGTCTTGGGGGAGGGAAAAGGAGACGCGCTATATACGGGCTTTGGCCAGAGACTTCGGCGGCCGTCGGGACCGCCTTCGGCTAGAGCTGGGCTCGCTGCGTGAGGCCGTCGACCATGCTTCAGCGATTGTGGCCACTCAGCAACGCCATGCTGTGCGCACGTCGGTGAGCGAACGGGTGAGTATTCAGGCGTTGCTGTTGGATGCGGCCGCCTTGTCTCGAACCTCTTCGCCGACCACCGCCGAGGTTGTAGTCGTGGCGGATGCCCCTGACGTATTTGTAGATCGGCATCGGCTCCTCCAGATCGTCACGAACCTGCTCTCCAATGCCCAAGATGCGTTGGAGAATAGGCGAGCTGGCAAGGTCTTGGTCACTGCGGCGCTGCTGGATGCGACGCTTCAAATTCGTGTGCTGGACAACGGGGTTGGCATCGAGGCCCACAATCTCAACAAGATATTCATCCACGGATTTACCACCAAGGCCAATGGCCATGGGTTCGGACTTCACGCGAGTGCGCTTGCGGCCTCAGAGCTCGGGGGCTCACTTCAAGTGGAGAGCGGCGGCCTCGGATTGGGCACGACATTTGCGCTAGAAATTCCGGTGCATCTAGTCTCGGTGCTGATGGCCGTGTCCTAGGCATCCGATACGCACGGCAGACGGCAGACACATCGGGCGGATAACCACGTGTTCAGATGACCGGGGCTGCGCACTACTCCGATGTCTCTACTCGCACTGACCGCCATCACCACATCGTGGCGCCGCCGGTGCATCGCAGGGTAGCACTATGAAATTACAGTCTCCATAGTCACTGCAGATGTCGGCGTCAGCGGCGTCAATGGCGGCACGGAGCGCGGCCTCATTGCTGGTTGCGACAACACGCGTACACACATCAAAGCAGCGGCCATGGATGGCTACAACCACACAGTCGGCGTCTACGGTGCACGACTGGTCTTGGTCGACAATGTCACGGACTGCGGCAACCGCACGATCTTCTACGCTGTCGCAGGACTCACCCTCGCAAGCGCCGAGAAGGACGACTGCGAAGGACAAGACCACTCGTCTCATTGGGTGAGCGAGCGTCCGGTACTCTGCAGGTCGGTGAACGCTTCTTGGAGGCGCTCGACCATGCCGAGCTCAGCCTTGCGGAGCCAAGCGCGCGGGTCGTACTGCTTCTTGTACGGGGTACCGTCCGTTGGGTCGATTTGATGAGTAAAGGCCACGGCATTGGCGTTGACGTAGCTGCCCACCGGGTGGGCGAAGGCGAACTGAGTGTCCGTGTCGATGTTCATCTTGAACACGCCGTACTCGACAGCCTCGGTAATCTTGGCCTTCTCACTTCCCGAACCGCCGTGGAACACCAGGTCCAAGGGCAAGGCTTCGAGTCCGTGGGTCTTGCTGACGAGAGCCTGGGACTCACGGAGGATCTCCGGGCGCAGCTCCACATTTCCGGGCTTGTACACGCCGTGCACATTGCCGAAGGATGCGGCAACACTGAAGTGGCCGATGTGGCGAAGCTCATTCCAGGCGCGCAGAACATCTTCGGGCTGGGTGTACAGGTGCGAGTTGTCGGCACTGCTGTCGATGTCGTGGCCCACGCCGTCTTCTTCGCCGCCGGTCACGCCGAGCTCAATCTCCAGGCTCATGCCAAGAGGCGCCATGCGGGTGAGCATCCGTGCACTCTCAGACAGGTTGAAGTCCAAGGAATCCGCCGACAAGTCGAGCATGTGCGACGTGAACAGGGGAGCACCCGTTGCCTTGAAGTGGCGCTCGCTGTAGTCGACCAGAGCGTCTACCCAGCCGATGAGGCCGCGGTTGGCGTGGTCGGTGTGTAGGACTACGGCCACACCGTAGGCTTCGGCCACCATGTGGATGTGCTGTGCGGCGGAGACAGCGCCTAGAACCTTGGCCTGTGCGGCGTCCTTGAGACCCTTACCGGCAAAGAACTGCGCTCCGCCATTCGACAGCTGAATGATGACGTCTGAGCCGGCTTTTGCAGCGGCTTCAAGGACCGCGTTGGCGGTGTTCGTTCCAGCGACATTGACCGCAGGAAGCGCGTAGCCACCGGTCTTACAGTCTTCGAGGAGTGTCAGATAGTCGTCGCCCGTTACGACGCCGGGCTTGAGCTTGGCCATGCAGTTCACCTTTGCAAAGTGTGGCCAGCGCCCTATCGCAGCAACCGGGGCGATGCTTCTGGTTGTTCCTGCGCGTCTGCGATGACCAGCGGTCCTCGGATGTCGTCGAGCGCCGTTTGAATGGCTGCCCGGGTCCGATTCTTCAAGACCTGAACATCGCCGCCGCAGTCGTCGGGGTGGACGGCTGGCAACACTCGGACTTTTCCGTTGAGTCTCACGTTGCGAATGACGAAGCCCTGGGTGGGCAGAACCTCGCGTGTGCCATTGAGCGCCATGGGTACAACTGGCACGTTCATCTCGACGGCCAGCTGGAAAGCGCCGTTCTTAAATGGGCGAAGTGCACCGTCTTTGGTCCGTGTGCCTTCGGGAAAGAGGAACACCGACGACCCTTCGCGTAGGTGCTGTCGGCAGTCGTTCATCATCTGGGACGCACTGTCGGAATCTCCACGACGCAAGCGCACGTACCGGTTCAGACGCATGTTCCAGCCAATGAACGGCACCTTGAAGATCTCGGCTTTGCTGACCCACTTAAAGTGCGAGAATGTTCCGTAGAGCACCAGAATATCGGCGAAGCTCTGATGGTTGCACACGTAGACAACGGGCTCGTTTGTGAGGTGCTCTCTGCCTTCCCACGTCAGCGAAAAGCTGGGCCACAGCATTACGTAGTGGTAGCCCCAGGCACCGCTGTACAGGTGGAGCCAGCGTCGCCGGGTGTCCCACCAGAATGTGAACAGCCAGAGGACGCATGCACCCACGAACAGCGTGGCACAGCTGAACGTGATGTACGTCCAGAACAGTAGGGACAAGAGCTTTCGCGGCATGGCGGCAGTGTACCGCTATCGACACACGTGGTAAATCGGGTGCACGCGTACACCGGTTAGTCGGCCCACATGCTTACGCTCCTCATCGCACTGTCCTCGGCTTCTCCGCTTGAAATCGCCGCCCAAACCGGTCCAGGAAACGCGCAGTGGTCGGTGCAGACCCACGTTTTTGCTGGTGGTGACCGTCACCGTGTGACCGCGACTTGGGACGGACTTCCGGTGGTTGGTGCAGATGTGATTGTGGTCGGGGACAGCCTTCGCCGAGCCAACGCGTGGGACCGTCCAACGGGAAGCCTCACTGTGTCGTCTAAGGTCGCTGAGGACGCCGCCCAGAGGCTCTTGGGGAGGGGGGCTCTGGCGTGGACGCCGCGCGCCGAACCCGTGATTGTGGCGTTTGAGCGGGCTCGCTATGCGTGGCAGGTAGACCTCGCATTGGCCTTGCCCTTTGCCGCGTGGCGTGTGTGGGTGGATGGGGAGACCGGCGTTGCGGTAGCGGCGCTCCCGACCTCCTTCTCAGCAGACGCCGATGTGTACTCTGGGGACCCCCTGTCGTCGCAGGTACAGACCGTCACCTTACAGGGTCTCTCCCGTGATGATGCGCTGTCTGGCGAGTTCGCAGACGTATTCTCGTGCGACGATGCGGTGATTGGCGAGAGCTTATTCGACAGCAGCGTATGCAATGGTCTGTCGCGCCACGCCGTCCCAGATAGCAGCGGCAACTTCCTTTTTACGCCAGAGCCCGAGAGCTACGACGACCCCTTTGCCGAGGTCCAGCTCTACCACCATCTGGACATCGTCTCGCGTTGGGCACGCGACACCTACGGGTTCTCTCCCGCCTCTCCAACCACCGCGTTCACCAATTTTGAGATGGCCAATGCCTTCTACGGTGATTTTGATGGTGACGGTGTGGCGGATATCGCAATGGGTCAGGTTGAAGGCATCGATCTGACCTACGACCCGGACGTCATCTACCACGAGTTTGGCCATGGTATTGTGGGCGGTGTCGCCGCGTTGGGCTTCCTAGATGCCGACGAAACCGGCCTTCGCTGGGACGGCGGCGCGCTCAATGAAGGCACGGCAGACGTCATTGCGCTGCTGCTCACCGAAGACCCGGCCATTGGCGCCTACGCCGGAACCGCCTTTGACCAGACCGCGATTCGGGACCTGTTGCAGCCGCGCAGTTGTCCACAAGACTTGGTTGGCGAAGTGCACGCGGA
>JBLHSN010000282.1:0-7863 GCA_047626195.1 Myxococcota bacterium | reverse complement strand
TTCATCGATCTCGAGCTCTCGGGCGTTGGCCCCGCTGCCTGGGACGTCGCGGTGCTGGATGTGCAGGCTCGCCGATTCGGGCTCGGCGCCGACTGGTGGCGGGCGTTTTTGCACGGGTATGAGCCCGACGCCAAAGCGCTACCCGATCACCAGCTGTTCGCGCGGATGTATGAGATTACTGTCGTTGTATGGGCGTTCGCGACGTGCGGTACTGACCTCGGTCTTCGAGCCGAAGCCCACCGCCGTCTCGCCAGTCTAGACGATGCAGGAGAAACCGTATGGCGGCAGTCCTGAGCCATTGCCGGGCTCAAGAGCCAGAGCGATAAGACGGAGTCATGACGACAGCGGGATGCACACCGATAGCGCAGCATTCCACAGGGCGATTAACATCCAGCACGGTTTTACCGATCATGGTACAAATGGCCAAGAAGAGGCCCACGAGAGCCCGCCATAGCCCGCTCCGTATGGGGCGGGTCGAGCCGGTGGGCCGTAATGCTCGGGCCGCCTTCTGGGTCCTAAGGAGTGCACTTGGAAGACGTCTTCACCCTCCGCGCGTGCTTTGTATCGGACTCGGGGGACAGCACTCCGGACCTCTTCATCGCAGTAGTCGACGATGACCTACTCGACTCCGACGACCTGTTGGGGCTTGGCGCTGCAGATTCGGACGGGTCGATCTCGGTGTCGTTTCTCGGCAATGAGTTCCGACAGGACTTCTTACAGGACAAACGCATCATGGAGCAGGTAGGTGACGTACCGGCCAGGTTCGAGCTGGACGTGGCCGCCCTTCCCGGCGCCGCGGCGAGCCTCCCATGAGAGTTGCTGTGCTCGGCACGGGTCGCATCGGCGGAGACTTGGTCGAGAAGATCCGTCGTTCCCCTCACCTCACCTGCACACTCGTCGCCGGCCGGCGAGCCTCCTCTGAGGGACTGCAGCGGGCCGCCCAACACGGCCTGCGAACCACAGATGGCGGCATAGACGCTGTTGTGGCTCAAGCGGACCGCTACGACTTGGTCTTCGACGCCACCAATGCCCTCGCCCATCGCGGCCACTGGGAGGTATTGAGCGCCATCGGCAAGCGCGTAGTGGACCTTACACCCAGTCACCTCGGCCACATGGTGGTGCCCACCGTCAACGGACATGAGGCCGCGCACCACGACAACATCAACCTAGTGACCTGTGGCGGTCAGGCCACCATTCCGCTGCTGCACGCCCTGGCCACCCAATTCCCGTCGATTGCGTACGCCGAGCTGGTCACCACCGCATCGAGCCCGAGCGTGGGCCTGGCCACCCGCCAGAATCTCGACGAGTACGTGCTCACCACCGAGTCGGCGATGCATCAGCTGACCGGGGTCCCGCGCGTGAAGTGTATGCTCAACGTGAGCCCGGCTGAGCCTCCAGTCGACTTCCGCAACACGCTGTCGGTCCTGCTGCCCGACGCCGACCCCGAGGCGCTACTGCGCACCGTGCGCGAGGCGGTGGCGAAGGTACAGCGCTTTTCAAATGGCTACCGCCTGGTCGCAGCCACTATGCTCACCCCCGAGCGCCTGTCCGTCACCGTCGCGGTGCGGGGTCGTGGAGACGTGCTGCCCGCCTATGCTGGCAACCTCGACATCATCAACGATGCCGCCGTCACCGTGGCCGAGGGCATGGCCCGTCGCGCGGAACGCCCATGAAACCCATCCTCTTGCACGACGCCACTCTTCGCGATGGCAATCACGCAGTGCGCCACCAGCTCGACCGCCACCAGCTCGTGGCCTACGCCACTGCAGCGGACCGGGCTGGCGTGCCCGTCATCGAGGTCGGGCATGGAAACGGCCTCGGAGCCAGCTCGCTCCAGGTTGGCCTGTCGCGCCTGACCGACTCCGAGATGTTCGAGGCGGTTCGCCCCTGCCTGACCACCGCACGCCTCGCCACGTTCGTACTCCCTGGATGGGGCACCCGCCGGGACCTGGATGGGGCCATCGAGCGTGGAGTCGAGGTGGTCCGGGTGGGCACGCACTGCACCGAGGCCGACCTCACCCAGCGACACCTCGGCGCCCTTGCAGACCTCGGCATCGAGGGCCAGGGGTGCTTGCTGATGAGCCATATGGCAACTCCCGAACAGCTCGCCGAACAGTGCGCGGCGATGGTGGGCTACGGCGCTAAGGCCGTCGGAATCTTCGACTCCTCTGGCTACTACCTGCCGCAGGATGTGACCGACCGAGTCCGTGCCATCGTGGCGGCCGTGTCGGTACCCGTGCTGTTCCACGGCCACAACAACCTGGGCCTCGCCGTGGCCAATAGCCTGGCTGCCGCCCACGCCGGTGCGACCATCATCGACGGCTGCGCGCGGGGTTTTGGTGCAGGTGCCGGCAACACCCAGCTCGAGGTGGTGGCCCCAGTACTTGAGCGCGCGGGGTTCGAGATCGGCATAGACCTGTACGACCTTCTAGACGCGGCGGACGTGGCCGAGCGCGATTTGGTCGAGACCATTCCGTCGACCGGGACCGCCAGTATCGTCGGTGGTTTGGCCGGGGTGTTCTCTGGTTTCCGCCGCAAGGTGGAGGCAGCCGCGTCCGACCACGGCGTGGACGCCCGAGACATCTTCTTCGAGCTGGGACGTCGCCAAGCGGTGGCCGGCCAGGAGGACCTCATTGTGGAGGTCGCTATGAACCTGGCCCGCAAGACTCGGACCTGACCGACCGGTAGTGTCGGTCTCAAACACCCTCATAACGAGTCGAATGGCGGCAGAAAGTGGATGTGGTCAGCCTGGATTCGCCTGGAATGGAAGACTCATCCGGTGAAGGTCGGAAGTGAGCACGGTGGGAGAGGATACCCCGCATTTCGCGATTACATCGTTAAATGGCCTGTAATCTATATTTCAAGTTGATATAAGTTATGAGGCCGAAGCGTCCGTGGTTGACTCAGAAATAGGTTGCTGACCAACCTCACGCTGCGAACGCGGATGGCGTCAAAATTTCAACCGACAAGCGGCATATTTAGCTGTGTCCAACGTGATATTAACTGTCGTCCACATCTCTTGAAAACGCTGATCTCCACCACATTACCGGTGAGATAGTCCTCATGGGCTTGCTCTCAAGCTTTTGCCTACTTGGACTACCGATTGCACTTAAAAACCCTGTTTTGACACTAATAATCATGAAGACCACTCCTACTCCTACTCGCGCTGCGCCAAAGATGCAGAATGCTCAAAAAGAGCATTGGCCAATGTGATTGGGGGGTCGCGTAGGCCGAAGTCGTCAACCATCGATGCCTTCGGTCGGGCCATGGCCCTCAATGCCCTGAACGCACCTACTGAGCCCTTTTTGTCGACCTAGACGGCGCTGCCACGCAGTCGGACACGCGCGATGATCGAGCGGATTTTCGCAACCGAGCAGTACGAGCAAATGCGTGTTGCGGAACGAGAATCATTTCCGTGCGGCACCCGAGGCCAACCAGGCCGCAGTCGCGCGAGACCATCGAGTCGTGCTGCCCTCTTTGATGAGCACAATCGACACATCCCGGTGCGACGAACAACACCGTACCGCTATGATTCTCGATAAATCGGTGATAGCGACGGTAGAAGGCGCGCTAAACGCAATGCTCTAGCAGCTCTCCAAGCTCGGAAATAACCTGCCCCGGCAGCCTTGATCTCGCGTCTACCAGCTGGCCTTTCAGCTCTTGCCGGTGCCAGAAACGAGCATGTCGGTTCCCGACGACGCGTCGAGCTGAATCACCCAATTATCTTCACCGTTGAGCGTTTGATACGTGGTGAATCCAGGCACCAACACCTGCGTGATGGACGATGCTGACGTCCACGTCACGTCAATGCATAGGTAGCACCCAGTATCCTGGCCCAGGTCTAAGTTCACGGTCGCGCTGTTGAAGACGCTATGCTCGACAACACTGGTCGTGTTCGAACCCATACATGGCTTTGCGAGTACACTCATGTCCAGAAAGTGGTTGCGCGGGCGATTTTTGCTGCAGAGTCGACCCGCTGTGGATCGGAAGTGGGACAAATGGGTGTTGGCGATCCGAGCGAGACGCACAGGCTCATGACCCGCTGTTGATGCTTTGTCGGTCGATTGATTAATGAGTGAGTCTAATTGACGAAAATTTAGATATAAGTCGTGCAATAAGCGCTTCTGTTAACGTTTTTTTCCTGTCTGAGTCCGGGTGGATACCCGCGCGCCTCAACGGACGAAAGCCCGATATCTTCCTAAAAACGACTAGACACCTTCATTTGTGGATGCCATCTTTGCGGATGTTTTGTTTTGAATTGGAGAACTATTCAACGTAGGCTTTAACCGTAGAATGTGGTACTCAACGGCCGGGGAGATTCCATGATTTTATCTATGCTTGCTCTTGTGATCAGTACCGCTGGTGCTGCGGATCTAAACGAAGACGGCTGCGTCGATTCGTTCTTCGACGCCAACAGTTCCTGTGTGTCCATTGACGCTTCAACGACCACAGGTCTAGTTGTAGGGAGCGGGTCAACGGTCGGTGTGTATGCGGACATTGGACCGGATGTGACTCTCGGTCTGGGCGTGGTTGTCGCGCCGCGCAGCGTCATTGCCGGACGGCTGGGAGAGCCGGGCTCCTCCACCATCGGCGACGACAGCATTATCGGCCGTGGGGCCAGCGTGGGAGTGGACAGTCAGATTGGCATCGACGTGATTCTGGGTCGCGTGACCCAGGCGGGTGCGCGGTTTGAGGCCGGCGACAATGTTCAGGTCGGGCAAGGCGGTGACATCGGTGACGATGTCGTGCTGAACACAGGGGCCACTCTGGGCTCCTTGGTCTCGGTTGGAGATCACACCATCGTACAGTCTGGAACCGTGATTGCGCGTGGTGCGCAAGTCGCCGACGCGGCGAATATTTCCGAAGGAAGCACCATCGGCGGCATCATCGGGCCTGACGTATCCATTGGAAAGCAAGCAACGATCGATACCAGCGCTCGCATTCGCAAGCGGACGGTCATCGGCGACAACGTGACCATTGGTCAAAACAGTCGTATCGCCCGCGACGTCACCATTGAATACAATGTCACCATCGGCGACAACGTCACGATTCGTGCCGGTGCCGTGATTGGCCACGGCGCGGTACTGGCTGACGGCGCCTTCGTCGGAAGCGCAGAAGTCATTGAAGCGGCAGAACTCTACCCCTTCACCAGCCACACCTTCACTACCTGTGGACTTACTGGACGAAGCGGACCCACGCTGAGCGGATGTCGAGCCACCTACACGACCTCGTGGGATGCCACGGATGTCTTTGCGATGGACACTGCAGGCATTCAACTATGGACCGTGCCACGGACCGGACTGTACCGGGTCGTCGCCAGGGGTGCTGCTGGTGGGCGAAGCGGCGCCAGCCGGTCGCGGGCCAATGGTGCCGAGGTCACGGCCACTCTTCAGCTAAACTCTGGTGATGTCCTTCAGTTGTTGGTGGGCCAGATCGGCGCCAGCAATGCCACCCACGGAAACGAGTGTGGTGGCGGTGGGGGTACGTTCGTGGTCACGGCGAGTGATGTCCCGCTGGTGGTCGCTGGTGGTGCGGGCGGCGCCCCATCCATCAACTATTCAAATAGCTGCACCAACACGATTTCCACCGGCCATGGACAGGTGGGAACAAGCGGAGGCTCTGCCATTTGCTCTAGCTTCTCGGGGGCCGGCGGTACAAACGGAGCCGGAGGAACCACGGGTGGCGGAAATCAAACGGGTGCTGCTGGCGGCGGGTTCTTGACCGTTGGACAAACAGGGAGGCAACACTGCGCAACCCCGTATGGTGGCGCTGCCTTTGTCGATGGGGGGACCGGTGGCACCAGCAATAGTTGTTATAATCCGAAGGCACACGGTGGTTTTGGCGGCGGTGGGGCTGGTGAACTCGGCGCGCCTGGCGGAGGCGGTGGCTACTCGGGCGGAGGGTCGGGAGGACAGTGGTCGTCCTACTCGAACTACGGTGGCGGCGGCGGATCGTTCTCCGCAGCTTCGGCAACGGATGTCGTGAAGGTCTCGGGCTCCAACACCGGTGAAGGCAGCGTGACCATCACCCAGCTCTGATTTCAGCCGGTACAAAACTGAGCGCAACCCAAGTCGACTCCTCCGTCCCCCTATGTTGAGGGGGGGTCGACGCGCATTCGCTGATACGAGCTTCCCAGGCGCCACCACAGTTAGTGACGAGGCCACCGTTAGCCACGAAGAGTCGATTTCCGCGTCCAAAAGGACACCCTACACGTTCAACAAGGAGCGCTGCGCTTGATGTTCTCGCAGTGGGACCGTATCGACAGGTAGCCGACTTCAGCCACAAGGAGAACGCCGGGACGGCACAGGCGTCGCACACGACGCTCCAAGGCAGTAGCACTGTCTTCCGCCGCGAGGATGTTGAGCAGCTGACTCGCGGTGGTGAAGTGCACGGTGTGTCCGGCATCAAGGCAGGCGCTACCCAGGTTCTTGGCCAGCATGGTCTTGCCGACGCTGTTGGGCCCAACGAGAACGACGTTGAGCCCTTGCTCGATGAAGTCTAGGGCGAACAGTTGGTGGACAAGCTTGCGGTCGAGGCGGTTGGGCCAGTCGAAGTCATAGTCCGCGATGGCCTTGAACCGACCTGGACGCGTCATGTTTCGCCGTCACTCTCGACTGCGCCGTTGATGCTCCTGCTCGTCGAGTTCCAGCAAATGCGCGACCAAGGCGTGCAGGCCCAAGCTCTCCAGTCGGTCGCGCGGACTCATGACGACACCTCCTGGTCGTAGCCACCCAAGTCATGGGGTTCAACATGCAGCTCTTTCACCCGGTCGTCGTCAGATAGCTGAATGGGGTCAACGGAGGCGGCTTGGGCGCATTGCACGAGAGCCTGACGCACGGCCGCGACATGCAGCCGGTCTGCAGAGATGGCTTCGATAATCGCGCTCTCCAGGGCTTTGGCGTTCCACGTATCGAGTAGCCGACACAGAGCCGCCACGGCGCTGCCGAGGTTGTGTCCAGGCTCTGCGGCTCCTTCGAGCAGCGTGGCGCTAGACGGTGCTTCGTGTCGAAGGCGGTCCATGCCACGCGCCTGGCGCGCGTGCTTCTTCTGTGGCCGGAGCGCTTCGAGGTGGGCGGGGTTCTCGACTTGGGCGCGCTTGTCGAAGGTGCGTGGATGCTTGACCATGCACTCGGCACCGTCGAACAGGCGGACACCCGTGCTGGTGGTAGGAAGTGAGCTGGCGACGAACCCGGTCGTGCGGCACGCTGTAGTCGTTGAGATCGAACCGTGCGTATGGGTCTTCCCGACGCGCACGCTGACCTCTTCGTAGGCCGGGTAGACGTCTGCTGGCAGGTTCCACCAGCAACTCTTTCGCCTGCTCCCACGTTTGAAGAACCGTCAGCTAGAGTGGGTCGTGGTGGGTTCGAACTCCGGCCACACGACACCACCACAAGGCGGCTTGCCGATTGAGGTCATCGATGTCCGTCCACGTTCGCGCGGGTATGAACGAGGTGCGCAGGACGGGGTTCGTAGCGATAGTGCGCGGCGAGGTCCATCTGGCCTTCTTCTCCAGGCAGCGTGGTGAGGCGCTGAAAGGCCTCGGCGGACTTGCGCGGGCGTCGCGTGCTGACGACCCGTCGGAAGTGACTCTCGCTGCCTGGATAACCGCGCTCAACGAGCATGGGGTGAAGGCGGTTCGCCGGCAGCGTCTGGTATTGGGCGAACGTGTCGTAGATGAACGGTACGAATGGGTCCACCATGGATGGGCGCGTGCTGGGCTTGGCTGCAATGCCTTCATTGTGCAGCACCCGCTTGACCGTGCTGTGGTGCGCGCCGGCCTCGCGGGCGATGAGTCCCAGCGCCCACTTCTCCACAAAGTGCAGCCGCAGGGGTGCGCTGTTCGAGGTGCTGGGGAATCATGAC
>JBLHSN010000281.1:0-7872 GCA_047626195.1 Myxococcota bacterium | reverse complement strand
AGGAAGGAGGCGGGTGAGCCGTCCGGGTTGTGCAGGATGCCCTGGATAAGGATGGAAGCCGGAGTTCCAACCCGCACAGCGGTGCCGGTTTTGTAGCCCGGTAGAAGGAACAACCGGTTGTCACCGATCTCGACGCCAAGGGGGGCATTGGGGGCATCGAGGGTGAGGGGCGCGACAAGGTAGGCAGCCAGGTTCGGCAGCACGCCTGCGCCAAGGCGATCTGCGCGAGCTGCGGAACGGTCCTGGGAGGGGTTGACCTGTAGGACTTGGCCCTTCATGCGCTCCTGTCTGCCGACGATGACGAAGCTGCCGTCGATGGGAGAGGACATGCCCCAGAGGCCATCGGCGAAGGCAATCGAGGTCGCCGCCGTGATCTCGGTGAACTGGCTGTTTGAGTCGACTTGCCAGCCGTCGCTCGAGAAGCCGTGTGCGACCCCCAGGGTCCCTCGGCTCGTCGCCACTTCGGAGTGAGCGAAGAAGGACTGGGTGTCATCGAACTGCGACAGCGTCACCCCGCTCTGGGTACCGCTCCCGATACGTGGAGTCGCGTGAGCCCAGCTCACAGTCTGGGCGAGTTCACCCGTCGTGGTGGCGTCCACGGACGCGCGAACCCTCTGGTGAGACTGGCGGAAGTTCGCCAATAACGTGACGCCCATCCGCCACTCTGTGGTGCTTCCGTGGGGCTTCACATGGGCGGCATACGCGGTGGCGCTGATCTGTTTGAAGAAGGCACTCTGCACACCGAGCTGGACCCGGGTCGCGGGGTCGCTCCACGGGATTTCGCCGCCGAACCGGTGCACAGCGTCCAGGGTGACCCGGGAGTTTCGTGGCAGAACCTGGCTGATGCTGGCCGTGGACGTGATGCCCGAGACTGCGTTGTTGACCTTGTTGAAGCGTCCCACCGTCTCAGGTCTGTACTCGACGCTCAGACTGACACCCCGGACCACTGTGCTTGTGCCCTGTACCTTGACTAGGTCGTAGCGAATCTTGGCGGCTGGGAGAACGTCGAAGTCCTTCGTATGCCCAGCCCCGACGTCCAGGGCCAGGTTCCCGTAGCGAGTGGCAAACGCTTGGCCCACGCCCACAACCTGGTCCAAGAGGTTCACGTTGCCATAGGCTTGCAACGACAAGGTGTCCGTTACCCCCAACCGGTGGACGAGTGTGGCCGTTGGATTGTCCCAGTCGTAGCTTGCTGTGTCGGCCATCTGTGGGAAGCCCACGCCGTAGGAGAACTGATGCACGCCCTTCGCTAGGAGGTCGGCGGACACCGCGGTGGAGAAGTCCAGCTCTCGTTCTTGACCTGTGCCATCGAGGATGACCAGACGGATGTTGTTGGCGCCCTGGCACAGCGGGAAGTTGCGGATGTCGTGCGCCCCAGCGTCCAGATCCCGAGTGTCCACCAGGACATTGTTGATGTAGATGTTGACCCGCGAGCGCGTCTCCAGAAGAAACTCGAAGCGGCCCACCGGCCGATACAACGAGTAGGGCCGCAGACCGAAGTTCGTCTCGGCGCCGAAGCCCATGAGGGCGATGCTGTCATGCAAGGCTACAAAGGGAGAGCTGAAGTCGCCCGCCGTGTAGCGAATGGCGTGTTTGGTATCGTCGTAGACGGCACGGGTGTAGGCCCTACGGACGAAGTTTGGGGCGCGGGAGTCCACCAGCATCCCTCCTTCGACAACCACGCCTCGAACAGCCAAAGCACTCTCGACATCGACCTGGATGTCGGCAGCCTTTCGCTCGGCGCTGTTCCAGCGCCACGTACCGCGGCCCCGCGCGGTCACGAATCCGCTGACGTTTGCCGGTCCCCGCGCACCGCGAGCCTCGTCAGGTAGCCCGCTCAAGTCACGGACCTGAACCTGCAGCAGCTCGGCGGGAACCGTCACAAGTACTTCGAGCCTCGCCTCGTCAAACACAACCGAGAGTGCGGACTCAGCCAGAACGTCGTCGCTGACCCAGTCCAGGTGGCGCGTGCTCTCGGTGAGCCGAGCCATGGCTTCTTCGCTCATTGACTGCCCCAGCACGCCCAGCAGGGTCGCCCTGTTCAATTCGAATGACCCAGGGTCGCCGAACCGGAGCTTGGCCATCAGCTCACCACCGACCTCGCCGTTGACAACAGACGGTAGTGGAAGGACCTGGACCTGCTGGCCCGAGCCGTGGCCAAAGGCCTGGTCGTGCAGACGCTCGAGCTCTTGGACCCTATCGGGTTCGTCCGTCCACGAGATGGGCGGGTCCGCGGCATGCGCGGTTCCCACCTTGGCCATGGCCAGGACACAGGCTGCGAGATTGGATCCGTAGTGCTTCACAACGTCCTCCGTCAGTCCAACAGGCTCAGGCTCGCCGCAGAGGGCTGGTGAGCAGGAACGCTTCCAGGCCAGGGGGCGACCAATTCACGAATCCCACCGGCCAGTACTGGCAGGTTCTCCAGAGCGGGAACGTCAGCCTGAGTGAGCGTGTAGGTTTCATCACCGACGACGACATGCAGCTTGAACTGGCGAACCCAGCCGCGCATATGTCCGGTGTTCTCCAGGCGGATGCGAATCTCGGGTCCGTCCGTTCCTTCGACCAGCTCAATCTCTTGCACGTCAATCTGTGGCTCGGCACCTCTTGGGCGAACGAAGAGCGTGCCGTGGATTCGGTAATAGATGTTCACACCGCCGCGGGCTTTACCGTCGTCGATCACCTCCGGCTCGTGCAGCACAACGGGGATCTGCTCGGCCATGAAGCGGAAGGCCAGCTCTCGTACCGGCTCGGGGTCACCCAACCAGCGAACCCGGACCGTACGGCTGGCGCCCGGAGCGAGCACCGCCTGTGGAGGAAAGACCGCGAATGCGTCGTCTTCACGCTGGCTTAGGTCCTCGGAGCCGTCCGGGTGTTTGAGCAGGTGAGCGACGAAGAACTCAACAGCGATGGGCTCCGAGCTTGAGTTCACGACTTCGTAGGAGCCGCTCGCCCCAGAGCCGCTGGGTGCGAGCACTTGGCTGATGGGCGTGAGCGTGAAAGCTCCCGCTAAGATCGGAAATGAGAGCAGCGCGCAGGTCGCCCAGACCAAGAGGGTGTTTCGTGCATGCGTCATGTCAGTTGTCCGCCACGGTGAGCAGGATGCTTTCGTTGTACGTTCCAGGATCTTGGACGGTTCGACTCGTGTACATCACGTAGATGTCACGGTCCGAGCTGGTCGCTGTCGCAATGGAGAACGTGTAGTTATTGCCGGATGGAATTGTGAAGTCCCCAGCGGTGGGGGGCGCTGCCGCGCTGGCGACCGAGGTCACCTTGTAGGTGATGTCCAGTCCGCCAGTCTTTACGATGTTGCCGGACGACACGGTCAGCGTGCAGCCGGAGGCATTGGCCGTGGAGAATGTGACGTCCGCGACCTGGGTGATGTGGATGGCAGAGCTGCCCTCGCCATCTAGGTCGAGCGCGGCTGCGCCTGCGGTTGGTGTCGAGGCCACGGTCGGCGAGGCCCACGCGATTGGACAGACGAACAGGCTGAGCCAGATGAATCGATGCAAGCGCATGGTGAAACTCTCCAAACCGCCGAGCAAGCTCCGGGGTCTGCTCGGCGGTTTTCTGGACGACTAGCTGTTGTCTGACGCCGTGACTGCGATGTTGGCGCTGTAGGTGCCTGGGTCGACGGTCGCGTCCTGGTTGAACTTGATGTACACGTCGGCGTCGGTGGTTCCCGAAGCGGCGGAGGCCCAAGTGTCATCGACATCGTTCGCGGGGAAGACACCTGTGGCGGGAGCTGCCGCGGCATCGGTGACGGACTCAACTGCGAAGGCGAAGACATCGGACGCTGCACCTGTGAAGTTGGCATCTGGGTTGAACGTCAGAGTCAGTCCGGCGTCATCGTTGGTGGTCGCGTTGCAGTCCGAGACCTGGACGATGGCCTCGGAGGAGCCGCCACCGAAATCCAGAGTGGTTGCGCCTGCAAGGTCGGTGCAGGTCACCCCCAAGGTAGACGAAACGGTGCCCGATAATACGATGGTGTCTGACGTGGCTGCCAGAGCGGAGGTGGAAGGGAGAACCAGGAGGGTAGCCCCCAAGATTTTTGCAAAACGCATGATTGATCCCGTTTTCGATAGTTGCGCTGGTCTTCCAGCCCCACGCCCATCGAATTTTCTGGCATGACATGTAATTGAAAGGAACTATTAATGATTTTTTTGTGATCTTATTGCATGATTCATACAGTCTTAAATACTGGAAACTGCACCCGGGCGGCCGGGTTAGCGGGAGTCGAGAGGCGTCAGACGTCGACCGCCGAGCGGATGGGTCTGTCGTGCGGTTTGCTGGGACGTCGGCGTAATGTTTGTGACTTCGGTCACTTTCGGACTGTTGAGGTCATGCCTTGGGTCTTTGGACCACTCGTCTTCCGAAGCTGACTGTCGAGGTATTGCTGGTTGGCAACTCGCCGTGCGGGCCGATCGAGGCTATTGTACAATAGGACCAGTGCTGGTAGCAGTCCTGCGAATAGACCAGCAGCAGCGATGTTTGACCCAGCGCTAGCCTGACCCTTCTCGGCTAGGAGCGGTCGCAGCCCGTCGTTCTCGGCCACAGCGCCATCGGGGATGGCGTCGACCCCGTGATGGTGACCCGCTGGAGCCGTCTGCGCTGTGCGTCGGTCATCGAGCGCCGGTCAAGCGATAGGGTTGCTGGCAATTGGCACGGCGAAGCGCGTTCCGAGCTGCAAGCTGGCCAACCCTCAGTCTCGAGGAGCCTTCAGCAACAGCACCGGGCAAGGCACCAACCGCGTGATCCGATCCGCGACCGAGCCCAGCAATGCCCTGCGCAGCCCTGTACGACTGTGTGACCGAATCACGACGAGCTGTGCGTCGATGGTGGAGCAAAGGGCTTCGGTGATATGGCCCACCTCTCCGACCTTCACATGGGTTTGTACGGTACCGGGAGCTCCTTGTTCTTCGAGCCATCCTCGAAGCGCCTTCTCGGAGTTCCCTACGCGTTTGGCGTCGTCGATCCGAGGCATCATGCTTCCCCCGAGCACCGGCAAGACGTACAGCACATGAACGCCCTTGGGGTCGCCGGCGATCTCGAGGGCCGCGCCGAGGGCGTCGGGAGTGGGGTCTTCGAGGTCGACGGGTACAATCACTCGCTCAATGGACTTGAAGTTCATGGGATCTCCTTGCGGTTCCTAAGCGGCGGCGCGCTGCCTGAGACGCACCATCTCATCGCGAACGACCGGCGCCAAGATCAGCAGCCCGAGGACGTTGGGCGCGCACAGCACGAAGACCATGGCGTCGCTGAAGTCGAGTACCGCATCGAGCTTGATCGAGCACCCAATGACGATGAACACACAGAATACCAGCTTGTAGGCGAGTTGCATCCTAGGTGATGGTCCGATCAGGTACGCCCAGCCCTTCAGCCCGTAGTACGACCAAGACAGCATTGTCGACACGGCGAAAAGCACCGCGGCGATTGCCAAGGGGTAGGGGAACCACCACACCGTACGACCAAAGGCGTCGGAGGTCATCGCGACGCCCTCGAGGCCCGAATCCATGAAACCGGGCCAGGTGACCGTCGCCACACCGATGACCAGGGCCGTCAGGGTGCAGATGACAATGGTGTCGATGAACGGCTCGAACAACGCCACTAGGCCCTCCGTTGCCGGCATGTTCGTACGTACCGCTGAGTGGGCGATGGATGCGGAGCCGATGCCCGCTTCGTTGCTGAACGCGGCCCGCTGCATGCCGATGACCATCGAGCCGATGGCACCCCCGGCGGCGGCCTTCCCGGTGAAAGCTCCCTCGAGGATGTTGAAGCAGGCAGCTGGGAGAGCGGTGATGTTCATGGCGATAACCACCACGGCACCCACGAAGTACATCCCCGCCATCAACGGCACGAGCTTCTCAGTGACGGCTGCGATGGACTGGATGCCTCCCAGGATGACACCGCCCACGACCACGGCGAGGACCAGTCCCACCGCCCAGCCGTAGCCATCGATGGGGCTATCGACGCCGCCCGTTACGGCCCGGATCTGCACATAGGCTTGGTTGGCCTGGAACATATTTCCTACACCCAGGCATCCGATCACGATGCCCACAGCGTAGAAGCTGCCGAGGCCGCGGCCTGCCTGGGGCCAGCCTCGCTCCGCAAGACCTCGGCTCAAGTAGAACATCGGTCCGCCCGACACCGTTCCGTCGGGATGTACCGTTCGGTAGCGAACGCCGAGGGTGCACTCGGCGAACTTGGTGGCCATCCCGAGGAATCCGGCCACAATCATCCAGAACGTCGCGCCCGCACCTCCCATCGCGATGGCTACTGCCACACCCCCGATGTTGCCGATGCCCACCGTTCCAGAGATGGCGGTGGTCAGTGCCTGAAAGTGTGAGATCTCCCCGGGGGCATCCTCTTCCTCGAAGTCACCGCGGAGCGTACGCACCGCCATGGGAATGCCCCTGACGTTGATGAAGCGGTAGTACAGCGTGAAGAACATCGCCGCGCCCACTAGGAACGCAACGACCACCGGTACGCCGACGCCGAACAAGGTGACTTCGAAAAATACAATGTCAGAGAAGGCACTACTGGCGGGGGCCAGCAGGTCGTTGATCTGTTGGTCGAACGAGGGATCTGCCAAAGGGGGCTCCGTTGAGGCGCTCACCCCGTGTAGATAGGTCTTTCAAGGAATGGCAGATTCTAGCACAGTTTTTCACCCCCTCGTAGAACGGCTCTGCGAAGCGGGGTGCGACCTCGGTTATGGCGCGTCCTGCTAGGTCCCGGGCGGTTGGAGAAAGGAACCCTTGGACGCACTCCAGATTTGAGAGTGTGGGGTTGCACGTGGTGGTTGTGGACAACGCGAGCGTCTGGTACGGAACGGGACTGCACGCCGAGTAGCGACGGTAGGGCGTGTCCGGTGCGTGTCCATCGATGCGTTGGGCTGCGGAGTCGGTTTGCGAGCCGAGGAGCGTGTGACCGTCCGCTGCGCCCGGCAGTGACCACTGACAGTTGTCACACGATTTTCGTCGGTCGGTTGGGCGCGTCGCTTGCCGACACCCGGGAGACGAGAGCGTCTGTGTTGTTATCGGGTTCGTCCCGCTCTCACGTGCACAGGGCTGCAGGAGACGCCGGCCGGCCTCGTCCGGGTGACGGTCAAGCGTCCGTGGGCCGATGGCACCGCCGGAGTGACGTTCACCCCGCCTGAGTTCGTCGAGCGGCCCTGGTCTCGCCGCCGCGTGCTCATCTAGTGCACTACCATCGCGTGTTCGCGGTCGACGGATGGCGCTGTCCCGCCTGTGTGGGGCGAATGGCCCTCCCCTGTTCGGAGGGTCACGGGGCGCCACCTTTCCGTCGCAGCTGTATGTGCACATCTCTTAGCGGAATGTACGCCTGAACGGTCGGGTGTTGTTCCTGAGCGTAGCGGTGGTATGCGTCCAGCTTTTCGGGTGTGGTGACGACCCCGAAGATACCGGCACTCCACCCGTCGATGACGACCCACTCACCGTGTGCACGCCCGACGAGTACGAGAGCACCCCACCCACGTCGGACTCCGACCGCGTGTGCAGCACTCCGGTCTTCGTCGCCCTCACCTCGGGCCTACAACACACCTGTGCGCTGGACGACCAGGGAGACGTCACCTGATGGGGCCGACAAATCCACGCGCCCTAGGGTCCCGACCGCGGCACTCTAAGTCGATGCGCATCCCGCTTCTTTGACGACGCGACGTGTGGATGCCGGGTTGTCCTCAAGCCACTTCGCCGCACGGGTCGGACGCTCCACCAGGTTTCCACTTCAGCTCGGGCAGACGCCGTGCAGGTGGGCGGCGTTGCAACTCGTGCAGAACGTGCACTCAAACAAACATACTAGGGCTTCCGGTGAATCGGGTGGCAAGTGGCCACCGCACCACTCGCACTGGGGACGTAG
>JBLHSN010000280.1:0-7916 GCA_047626195.1 Myxococcota bacterium | reverse complement strand
TTCCCAAGCGCGCCCGCAATCCATTTGGCGTGTAGACGCCGGACACCTCGAGGCGCAGACCAAAGCCGGAGAGCGAAGCTCCGGCTACCGGAACCGCGTCAGATTGGCCTGTGACGCGCACGGTGTCAACGTCTCCGGTGACCGTGCGGTACATCGCGATGCCACCATGAACCCCGACAGCAATAGCAAGTTTGCGGCGTAGAATGGGCTGGTCGAACGACAGGGTGACCTGCCCAGCGGTGACGGTAGAGGTACCAGCGCGGAGTGCATCCCAGCGAACTCCGATAGGCAGCGCCACATCTCCACGCAGCCACACTCGGTCACGTACAGACACACCTAAACGCCCACCGAGCGACACCCCGCCATTGTCTTCGAGCTGACTAAAGCCAAGTGGCGCCACAACAAAGTGTCCGCCCCAGACTCGGTATGGACGTCCCCGGTCATCAGGCCCTACACGACCTGCAAGGCCAATGCCGTCCCGTCCGATGACCCGGCTAGCAACACCGACAAGCTCGCCTGTAGCGTCGCTGACGAGCGGTCCTCCCGAGTTGCCGGGGTTTAGGGGTGCAGTGGTCTGAATGGCGTTCGTACCCACCGCCGAGACAACCCCTTGGCTCGCACTAAACCGTAACGTTCCCGAGTAGAATCCGGCAGGAACACGGCCGCCGTAGGGGTGTCCGAGCGCCCATACTGTGGTCCCTTGCTCTGGCGGTCGTTCAGCAATGACCAATGTGGGACGGTCCACTAGCGTGGGCACATCTACCCAAGCCAAGTCCCGCCGTTTGTCGAGTCGAGCGACCCGTCCGAGATGCCGTTCTCCGTCACGCTCCTCGACCCAGACTCGGCGTCCACCCACAACACAGTGGTAGGCAGTGAGCACCTCTCCACCATCCGTAACAATGCTGCCGGCACAGGTGTGCCCGTCTTGGGACATCACCACCAAGCTGTCCATCCCAGGCGGGTCCGCGTGTGCAACAGACGCCGCTAGGACCAGCCCAGCAAGACCGGCCAGCCCCTGTACCGCCCTACGGACTGACAAGGATGTGGTTCGGCGAACGCCGCGAACCATCCGCTTCGTCACCCGCGACCACGTAGTACTGAATGCCGGACGCAAAACGCTCTGACACTTGGATAGTCTGAACGTGCTTGCCCAGGCGAAGCGGCATGCTGACGCTCTCCCACGCACTCCCATCCGCTGGCTTGAACCACAGAACGACCGGCGTCGCGTCTTCGCTACACAGGCTCGCGCTGACCGCGATGCTGCCACCAAGAGAGGTCCGACCTGGCGAGGATGCGGTCACGCATTGCACTGCGATGACAGGCGCGGGGGTGGGCTGCTCCGCACGCGGGACCACCACAACCACCGGACGTGGCGTCGGCTCGACCGGGACCACCGCGATGGGCGCAGGGGCTCTCTCTACCGGACGCGGAGTCACCGGTTCGGGACGCGGGCGGGGATCTGGACGCGGCTGAGGCTGTGGGTCGGGCTCAGCAACAGGAACCGGGTCTGGCTGCTCGGGAGGCACGTTGAGGCCCGAGTCTTGCGGCTCTGGCTCAATGACCGGCTCGGGCGTTGGATTGGTCAGGACCGGTGGGCTGTCTACACCAGTGGGTGCTGACAGGAACATGTAGATCCCAGCCCCTCCCATACCGGCTAGAAGAATCATCCCAATCAACAGCACGACGAAAACACCAGCCCACCCACGCGAGGGCGCCGTTGGTGGAAGGGTATTCTGCGGAATTCGCGCTTCGTTGAGAGACACCTGACCTTGCGGCATGGCCCCCTGACCTGGCTGCCAAACCTCTCGCAACTGAAGCCCTACACCTGGCTCGGGCGGAAGCGTAGCTCCAAGCGGCACAGAGCTCCGACTTTCCGTTCCCATTGGCGTGATGGTTGGGGCGACGTAAACCTGCCCCTTGAGTCTGGCAAAGGCCTCCCCCACGTGCAGCGACGGGTCGGTGACCTGTGCCGGAACCGGGGTCAACGCATAATGGGTCGGGTCCGGCCGCTCGGGCGTCGGTCCAGGGTCGCGCGCGAGTGGCGGAGTTCCCACAGGGGTGTCCGGAAGCTCCGGCAAGATGTCGCGCAGGGCGTCGCACAAGGCCTTGAGGTCTTCGTAGCGGTCGTCCCGACGGTACTCGCTGGACTTGATGATGATATCGATCAGCTTATCGTCGACACCCTCCATCATGTCGTCACCGCGCTCGGCGGCAAACAAATCCATGGGCATGCGGTCAACAAGCAAAGTGTAGAGCGTTGCTCCAACCGCGTAGACATCCGCACGCACGTCGACGGCCTTGGCGTTGGTGCGCTGCTCGGGCGCCATGTAGCCCCAGGTGCCCATGACAGCGCCCGTCTTGGTCATGGAGTTGTCGCCGTCTCCGACCCGCGCAATGCCAAAGTCGGTGACTCGGCACATCCCCTCTGCCGTGACCATGACGTTGTGTGGCTTGATGTCCCGGTGGATGATTCCTTTGGCGTGGGCCGCAAGAATGCCTTCTGACGTCGCCAGTGTGGTCTCGACAGCCATCTTCGCCGGCATGGGACCATGGTCTTCCAGCCAATCGACGAGCGAGCCGCCCGTCACCAACTCCATGACGATGTATGGACTCGGACCATCCGTTCCGACGTCGTACACCCGCACGATGTGTGGATGCTCAAGAAGCGCCATGGTCTGGGCTTCGGTCTCGAAGCGAGCACGCAGCTTGGGCTTGGTCGAATACTGTGGTGCAAGCACCTTGATCGCCCGCCAGACCTGAAGCCGCTGGTCAAATGCGCGATACACCGTCGCCATGCCGCCTTCGCCGAGGGGTGAAAGCAGGAGATAGCGGCCATTTGCGAGAGCGATGGGTGCGGTCATGACCCGATGGGGAAGCGGCGTAGGAGGGCGCTCAGCATACCGCGAAAGCGCGACCGCCCGGTAACGCGGGGGTGCCGGATGTCTCGCAGGACGTGCAGCAGATTGTCGCAATACTGTGCAGTCACGTCCTGCCGACGTCGCCCCTGTGGGGGTTGCGGCAGGTCTCCGGCGCAGACCCAGGTGACCATTCGGCCAACATCGGTAAATCGAGGCACATCCGCCGCAAGCTGTTCCGCGGTGCGAAGCTGGTGCGCATCGACGTGTTCGCCGCGCTCTGGGTCCCGCGGCACAACGATGGGGAGGACTCCAGCATCGATGACTTCGGCTAGCGTAGACGGCCCACCGTGCAAGATGACGAGCCGCGCTTGAGCGATGGTGGCTGCCAGCACACCGGGAGTAAACCACTCGGTTCGTTCGCAGTGAGGCGTGGAGACCCGGCTAGGCCCGCCCTGGACAACAACCCGTTCGCCAGTCGCAAGCGCCAGTGTTTCAGCCGCTTCCACCAAGCGGTCGAATGGTTGTTCATGAGTGCCGACGGTGACGAGAATCATCGCATCACCACAGCGGTCCAAGGACCGTCGCTGACGAGTACGACGCAAGCTGTTGCGACGTCTGGACCACAACGCGGGTGGCCAGAGGTGCACACAGACGGCCTGCCAACGAGGCGCTGTCCGTGCGGTCCACCACCTCCATAAACACGGAGGGTATCCCGAGAGCCCGTGCCGCAATGAAGAACGGTGGCGCAATACCTGCCCCGTTCGACAACACCCAGTCTGGCCGCACCCGACGCAACGTTCGAACCGCCAGCCGCAGATTCCGCAGCAGCTTGTCCGGCCGCCGATTGGTAGGCCCATACGCCCACACCACGTCCTCATCTGCCAATCGAGCACGTGCATCTGGCTTGTCTAGGCACACCCACACCCGGTCCATCTCCGACCACAGCGGTCGCAGACGCATCAACTGCTCTAGGTGCCCGCCGGCGGAACACACCAGCATCAGCTTTCCACCAGTCTCCGGTATGCCTCGTTCCACTGCGTGCCGACCTCGTTCCAACCGTAGCGCATCGACACCTGCCGGGCGCGTTCGCCCACCTTGGTGTGTTCACCAGCGGCCAACTCCTGAAGAATCGGCCCCGTCTCTGCCGCGCGAAAATCCACTGCCCAGCCACCGCCATCTGCGACCCGCTCCTCCAGTGCAGTCCCCGCAGACACACACACCGGAAGTCCAGCCCCCATGGCCTCGACCACCGCAATGCCAAAGCCTTCGGCGTGCGACGGAGCCACCAACAGCTGAGCACGGGACAGCTGCTCCGCTACGCCGGACCGACCCAGCTCGCCATGAAGGACCAACTTGTGCGCGCAGCCCGCATCCACCAACCGATCCACAACATCCGCCACGTGGCCGGCGTCTAAGACCTCACCCACTACATGAAGGGTGACAGGTAATACCGGCAACCAACGTGCGAGATCGGAGAGCCCTTTGTGGGGCTCAACCCGTCCGAGCATCACCCATCGTCCGACTTCCGGCTGCCGATCAGCAACAAACCGATCTACATCGACGCCGTTTCCAAGCACCGTCCCGGACACCCGTGATGGCAACAACTGCTCGCGGTCCCGTTCGCTGGTGAACCATAGCGCCGTCGCACGGGAGAGCGTGGACCGGGTCAGCGTGCGCAGCCACAGCTGTTTGAGACGCCAGTGACGACGGGTATGAAAAAACCCACCATGCGTCGATACCCCGACCGGTGCGGTCAGCGTGCGAACCGCAACGTCGGCGATGCCATCGAGACCGTGCACGTGAACCACATCAGCGTCTCCGACCGCCCGCTTGAGCCCAATGGGTACCGGATAGCGGGCGGACCCCACGCTGCGGATCCGTTCATAGCCAACGCCGTCGCATTGACCGTCCAGTAACCGGGGCTCTCCCGAGCGCAGTCGGTCCAACGTGATGACGCGGACATGGTTGCCTTGCCGTTGCTGCCAGCGGGCGAGACCATGAACCGCTGACTCCATGCCACCGACCCGAGGCCAACCGACGCGACAGATATGAACGATACGCACCGTCTAAATTCGCGGATCCGCAGGCGGTAGTGAAACCACCCGCGATGTACGCTCGACCGAACGCATCCGGTCTAGACGAAACACGCGTTCCCCCTTGCGAAGGAAGCACCAGCCCTGCACATAGGGAAACTTGATGTGTCGAACACCGACCTCGCGGGTGACCACACCCCGCGCTGGATTCTTGGTGTCTTGGTAGTCCAGCATGACCGTCAGGTTGCCGTGCATCGCCGCACGTAACTCACGCTTTTGCCGCAACCTAAGTGGACTGTTGGGTGCCAGAGCCCCAATAAGGTCGTTGAGTTCCCCGACCGTCACGGTGCCAGCTGGGTCCAGAATTTCCAGCATGCGACGGAGAACACGCCAGGTCACCTCTGCATCGGCCATTGCTCGGTGCGACGTATCAACGGTGATACCAAGCTTTTCCGCCACTGCGTACAGTGCATTGCGCGGGAAGGCAAACAAGCGGCGCGCCATCCACAACGTGTCGAGAGAAATGGGCGCATGCAGAGCTTCGTCGAGAGACTCATACTCCAGATGCAAGAAGGCCAAGTCGGTCTCCACGTTGTGGCAGACCAGCACAGCGTCTCGTAGGACGTCGTACAGCTCGTCGGCAATCTCACCAAATGGTGGTGCGTTGACCAGTGATTCGTCGGTGATACCGGTTATTTCACGGGCTTCGTCGCTCATGGACACTGGCGGCTTCACAAGCGTGTCCATTGCCCGCTCGACCACCCCCCCCCTCGCTCGAACCGCAGCGACTTCGCACACTCGGTCCCGCTCGATGTCCAGACCGGTCATCTCCAGGTCCACGACGACGACTGGCACCGTGGCTGCAGGCTGTGCCCGAAGCTCGGCCGGTGTCACAGCAGCTCCGCTTTCATCGCCCGCGCCGCTGGGCCTTGCTCGTACGGCCACCACCCTGAAATCCACCGCCGGACGGATTGCTGCCGCGCGAGGCTTGCATCTGACGACCGAGCTCTTCGGGGAAGAATTGGTACCACCCCTGTCCAAAGCGCGCGGTGTCAATGCGCTTCTTGTTGGCGATGCGCTGCTGAAGGTCGAGCAGCTGACGGTTACCAGGGATGTGGGTCAGGCCCTCGTTCACCGCCGTAAGGGCCTCATCGCGCTTGCCGTCCTTGTTCAGCATGACCGAGCGCACAATCCAGGCGAGCGGTTCTTTCTTACCCGCCTTCGTCGCCCCTGCGTACATGGTGAACGCCGTTTCTTTGTCGCCCCTTCGGTAGTGAATACTGGCAATACAGCCCTGGGCCATCCAGTTGCGCCACTTACCTTTTTGAAGCTTCGGAAGCGCGTCGTCCCACTTTTGGCGAACGTAGTCGAGCATTCCGCGCTGGGCGTGGAGCTGACCCGTGAGGGTCGGCATCCACTTGCCCCACTTGTTTTGAGCCTCGACAAGCAACGCGTCAACCTCTTCGATCTTGCCATCCTGCATCAGCGCTTGCATGGGTGCGAGAGCGACTTGTGCACCGTTTGTGGCGCGGCGCAGCAGAAGAATACCAACAATTCCCATGGCCAAGACGGCGGGAACCATTGCGGCGACCGGATTCATCAGCAGCGACACCAGCACAAATGCAATGGCAGCGGCACCGACAGCGGCAAAGATCGAGTACATGCAGGCCTCCGAGACCCGTCCCTATAACGCGGAGCCCAATGCGTGGCTGAAGACGTCCGACCTGTACTGACCCGCCTTGCCGCCGAAGTGGGCCTGTCCACGGTCCACGTGGCACGCTTCGACGGGCATGACAAAGCGCCAGATGCCGATGCCTACGACGCTTGGGTCGCTTCTGGAATGCATGCAGACATGAGCTACCTGGCACGCGGCTCCGACGTGCGACGCAACCCTGCACTGCGCCTGGACGACACGCGGTCGGTGGCCGTTTTTTCCCTGCGACACGCCCATCAACGCCCAGCAGACCCCGGTGGGTCGACCGGCCACGTCGCACGCTACGCCTGGGGTCGCGACTACCACAACCTGTTCGGTAAACGCCTTGTCCGACTGATGAAGCGCTTGCGTGCCGAAGGAATTGGTTGCTGGGGAGGCGTGGACACCGCTCCCATCCTGGAACGCAAGTGGGCACGCTTGGCTGGCGCAGGGTTCACCGGGAAGAATTGCCTGACCATTGTGCCAGCGAACACGTCGTGGATGTTCCTCGGCACTGTCTTCCTCAACGCCCACGCAACCCCAGACCCACCGCTCGTTCGCGACCATTGTGGCACCTGCACGCGCTGCCTAGTTGCCTGTCCCACAGATGCCTTTACCGGTCCCTACACGCTCGATGCACGCCGCTGCATCTCGTACTGGACCATCGAGGCACGTGGCCTGGCGCCGAGACCGCTGCGCCCAGGCTTTGGACGCTGGCTCTTTGGCTGCGACGTGTGTCAAGAGGTCTGCCCCCACAACACTCGCCCCCCTCCGCCGGACAGCGACGACCTGCTTCCGCGCAACGCGTGGCTGGACTGTGTGACGCTACTCAACAGTCCTGATGATGCTCTGATCGAACGGTTCACAGGCACCCCACTGCGCCGGCCAGGTGGAACCGGACTCAAGCGCAACGCACTCATTGTGCTCGGCAATCTTGGCGATGACGGTGTTGTGGACACCGTTCGCGAGCAGCTCGTCCACTCGAGCGAGGTCGTGCGTGCAGCCGCCGTGTGGTGCCTACAACAGCTCGGAGACTCCCGTGTTCAGCAACATGTCGACACCAGCGATGTCGTCAACCAGGAGCTACGCTTCACCGACCACGGGTGACAGCCCAGCGAGCGAGATGGCGAGCTGCTCAACCAGAGCATTGCCCCGCTCGCTCAGTCGCTCCATCACGGTGTACCGACGGCGCTCCACATCTGTTCGAAGCAAGCGTACGGCCAAATCATCCATGAGTTCATTGTCCGGCAGTGCCGACAACACGGCGAGCTCATCCCGCGTGACGGATGACAGCATGCCCAGCTGTGCGAGAAGACGCCGAAGTTCAGAAAT
>JBLHSN010000279.1:0-7923 GCA_047626195.1 Myxococcota bacterium | reverse complement strand
GCTCGTTCCATCTTCGGTAGGGCGGGGAACGACCGGATTCTGCGACATCCGTGCGACACAGTCCCCCGGTCGGGCGATCCAAGCGCTACACTGCGCGCGCTCTCTAGCTGTGAGGAATCGATGCGTTTGAGTGTCTTGTTGGCGTTGGCCCTATTCTCTTCCCAATCGGCTTGGGCCGGCTGCGATTCACCAGCAACAGGGCTGGTCATCAACGAGTTTCTCCCCGACCCTGATGGCGCTGACAGCTCGGTTCTCGAAGAGTGGGTGGAACTGTACAACTCCTCTAGCGAGACGCTAGACATCACGGGCGTTGAGCTGCGGAAGGCGACTTCGGGTGATTCCTATGGGCTGGAAGCGACCATCGCTGACCAAGTTGGCGGGCCCGACGTCCTCGTGATGCTCGCCCCCGGCGAGTACTACGTGATCGGCGAGACCAATGTCTTTGCCGCTGACTACGTCTCCGGTGCAACACTGGCTTTGGGTACGGGCGCCAATGGCGATGGGGTTCAGATCCGCGATTGTGGCGGTGCTATCCTGGACACCGTTGTGTATGGCGACCAAGACAACATGCAGGCCGTCATTGATGACAGCGGCGAGATTGCGACGTCACTGGCTCCGAAGCCGGGTGCTGGCGAGACCGTCGCACGCCGCCAAGACGGTGTGGATACCGGCGCCTCGGCGGACGACTTCTGGGTTCCGACCACGGCCTCCCTCGGCACCGCCAATCCCGCACCTCCGGTATGTTCGGCGAGCCAGGGCGGAGTGGTCATCAATGAGTTCGTCGCCAATCCAAGCGGCGTAGACGCTGCGGCCATGTTGGAGTTCGTCGAGCTGTACAACGGCGGCGGCACGACCGTTGCCCTTGAAGGGTGGCGCATTGAAGGGGTGGGTAGCGGCTCGTACAGCACCAAGTACACCTTTGGCGAGTCCGCAAGCATTGGCGCCGAATCCTGGCTGGCCGCTGGAGAAGCCAATGTGAATGGTGCAACCATCGTCACCGAGACACTGGCGCTTGGAAGCGGCTCTCACGGAGACGGGCTGCGTCTGGTGGACTGCGATGGCACCATCGTCGACACCGTCGTGTACGGCGAAGACAACGATGATGCGATTGCAGACGATGATGGCAGCATTACACGCTTTGCCGGAAAGCCGAGCGATGACGAAGCCATTGCTCGACTGGTTGATGGCGTAGACACCAACAACTCGGCAGACGACTTCTTCCTGACCGACGAACTGACGCCGGGTGCCCGCAACCCCAGTGCGCCGGTGTGTATCGCCTCCGCCAACAACATTGTCATCAACGAGTTTCTGGCCAACCCGCCGGGTGCAGACGGTGATGTCCGCCTGGAGTGGGTTGAACTGTTTAATGGCGGTGACAACGCTATTCTGCTCGACGACTGGACGCTCAACGTTGCTACGCAGGGCGATTCCTACTCGACCCGTGCCACCTTTCCAGCTGGAACCTCCATTCCCGCAGATGGTCACCTTCTCCTTGGCGAGCTCAACGTCACGGCAGCAGACGTGGTCATTGCCAGCACGCTGGGTCTCGGAAGTGGACTGCGCGCCGACGGTGTCCGTCTGATCGACTGTAACGGCACCACGGTAGACACCGTTGTCTACGGGAACGCGAGCAACGAAGACGCTGTGACCGACGACAACGGCGTGGCAACGGGCGTGGCGCCGACTCCCGGAGATGGTGTGGCCCTCGGGCGTCGTCAGGATGGTCAGGACACCGATGATAGCGGCGCTGATTTCGTGGCGTCTACAAGCCCAACACCCGGTGCCAGCAACCCGGTCTTCCAGTGCTTCCCGACTACCGGAGACCTGTTGCTGAACGAAGCGTTGGTCGACCCAGGTGGCAGTGACAGCGACGCCATGACCGAGTGGGTGGAGCTGTTCAACCGTTCCGGTGATGAGCTGCGCGTGGATGGCTGGTCGCTCGTCTTCGCAAGCAACGGCGACGACAGTGCGCCGGATGTGTTGTTCCCGCCCGAGAGCGCTGTGGCACCTCTGGGCTTTTTTGTCGCTGGAGACGTCAACGCACCCGAGACGGATGTCGTGGTGGCTATGGCTATCGGCAATGGCAGCGGCGGAGACGCCATCCAGCTCATCGACTGTGAAGGCACGTTGGTCGATGTTGTCGTGTACGGCGGCAGCAACGAAGACGGCTTGCTCGACGAGAGTGGAGCGTTTGCTGTTGCAGTGGCAACGCCTGGAAGTGACGCCACGATTGCGCGGGCCGAAGATGGCGCTGACACCGATGACGCGGCAGATTGGGTTGTGGATACGAGTCCCACTCCGGGAGCGACGAACGTGAGCACAACGGAACCTGGATCTGGCGTTCCGCCGGCAAGCGGTGGTTGTGGAGGAAATAGTGCCCCTGGCGGATCTGCTCCGGAGGGGGGCTGTGGTGCGGACCGTGAGCTCAGCAATGAGCGCGGCTGCAGCACCACACCCTTGCCTCTAGGTGGCTTTGAAGTCCTGATGGCCGGCCTGATAGGTGTGCGTCGTCGTCGCCGTCGCTTGTGAGACGTTGGGTCCTTGGCCTGGGTGTTGGAGTGGCTGCTCTGTATGTGGCGGGTGGCGTCTTCCTCACGATAATTCAGCGTAAGCTGCTCTTTCCGGCGCCGTTCGTTCCGCAGGTCGCCTTGGACGAGGCGGCGCAACAGTTTGGCTGTGAAGCGATTCGGCTGACCACATCGGACGGTGTGTCGCTGTATGCCTGGTACCGAGAGTCACGCGGCGAACGGGCCGTGCTGTTCCTGCATGGGAACGGCGAGTCCGTAGCGGACCGACCCGAGCTGATTGCCCAGCTGCATATGGCTGGATGGGACGTGCTGGTGCCGGCGTACCGTGGGTACCCGGGTAGCGAAGGAAGTCCGAGTGAAGAAGGACTGTACAAGGACGCTAGAGCCGCCTGGGACTACCTGATCAATGAGCGAGGCTTTGACCCAAGTGACATCGTCGTTCACGGCAAGAGCATGGGAGGCGGGGTTGCCACAGGTTTGGTGATGGACGTCCACCCGGCCGCGCTGGTCTTGGAGTCGACCTTCACCTCTCTCACGGAGGTCGCGGGCCGTGTTGCGTGGATGTACCCGGTTGCGTGGATGATGGCCGACCGGTTCGACACAGCGGCCCGAGCGTCACTCCTAGACCTGCCTGTCTTGCTACTGCATGGCACGGATGACCCGCTGATTCCCATTGAACACGCGCGCATCAACCTTCAGCGCTTTCCTGATGCAGACCTGGTCGAAGTCGCCGCTGGACATGCGGAGACGCTCACCATGCTCGATGCTGCGGCCCGGCGCGCGTACATGGGCCTCTTGACCCGCGTCTCTAGTCAGTCGGACGGCGCAGAAGGCGACGAACCCGCGCTTTGAGCTCGAGCGGTCGGAAGGGCTTGACCACGTAGTCGTCGGCGCCCAGCTCAAAGGCTCGGGCGACCTGTCGCTCGTCTCCAACAGCCGTGAGCATGATGATGGGTGTACGCGTGTGGTGGGGCAGCTCGCGGGCGCGCTCCAACAGGCTGAATCCATCGCGTCCGGGCAAGTACACGTCGAGGAGCAGCAGGTCGAAACGTTCTTCACCCAAGATCTCCGCTGCACGGTTTCCGTCGGATGCACGGGTCACTGATAGCCCGTCTTCGCCCAGCAGTCGGACAACGAGAGCTGCGGTAGCTGGGTCATCTTCGGCGATAAGTATGCGGCCCTGTGGACGTGTCTCGGGCTCGGCCACTGTGACTTCGACGGCATGGCTCTGAGCGTGATTGGCCATTCGCGCTGCCGAGACCAGGACGTCGGCGACAGATGACCCACCCGCCTGCGCAACCCCGACCGCGAATCGAGTGGTCACTCCCAGAGCATGGTTGGCGCCTTGGGCGGCACGAACAACAATGTCGGCTGTAGTCATCCCGTCTTGATGTAGCAGAACGCCAATTTCGTTGACGCCGAGGCCCGACACTAAGCTGTCTACCGGCATCCCTTCGCGGAACTGTGTGGCCCATTCCACCAAGTCCGCTTGTACAGGGACCATGATGTGGGCAATCGACACCGATTGGTTTGGGTGGGTTGAGCCGTGCGCCAAGATGAGGGCATCGCGCAGCGTGGCTTGGTTGGGCAGTCCGGTTGCGGTGTCCATGACCGTATTGACGTTGATGGCTTTGGCGAGAAGTGAGGTCATTGCCGAGGCCACGCCGACGGGGTCGATGGGCTTTGCGTAGACGGCGGCTGCGCCATGGGCCATGAGCTCAGCTCGCAGTCCGTCACTCACGCCGCTGGCAATGACAACGGTGGGAACCGCTCGCAAGCGGGCATCATCTAGGAGAACGCGGCCATCGGCATCTGGAAGGACCAAGTCGACGATAGCCCCAGCGACGGGGCGTGCTGCAAGGACTTTACGAGCAGCTGCTACCGTATCCACAGCGATGACCGACCGGTCGGCTCGCTGAAGTGCTACCTGTAGGACGCCCGAGGCAACGGGGTCACCTACAGCCACGAGCAGGCGATGCTTGTCGCCGGTGGTCTGGGTGAGGATGGCCTGGATGCCATTGATCAGGGCCGAAATGGCAGGGGCAATTTCCGTGTGGCTCGGGTCGCGCAACATATCTTCGAGGACGCTTGCGCGTTCGGTGATGAGCGGGAAGCCATAAGTTGCCCCGGAGCCGCGCAGGGAGTGCGCAATGCGCGATACCGTAGAGCGCGCCTCACTATTGCCCCGGATAGCGCTGTCTCGTGTGTCCAGCAGTCCTTGCAAGCGGTCGCTCAGCGAATGCCGGTACAGGTGCTCGATAGCGGCAGTGATGTTGGCCGGTCCCAGCTCGCGGTCAGGGGCTGGCGTCAGCGTGATTTCCATAGGGATGATGGTTGGACGCTGGATTGGGGTCACGTTGCGCAGAGCTTCCAAGCACTCGGCCAGGTCCACACAGGAGGGAAAGCGTTCTTCTTCTCGGTACGCTAGCGCGCGACGTAGCGCGTCACCGAGGGGTTTCGGAACGCCTTGCCAGCGGACTGAATCTTCCGGGCATGCGAAGAGGTCGACAGGAGACGCAGCAGTGAGAGCCTGGTAGATGGTGGCTGCAGCTGCATATTGGTCGGCGGCTGGGCCCACTGTCCGTGCGTTCATCCGCTGCTCGGGCGGCATGTAAGCAAAGGTGCCTAGGGTGACGTCAACGTCGGTGTCGCGGCCTTGGTTATTGGCAACAGCCGCGATGCCAAAGTCGGCGATAAGGGCGTTTCGTCGGGCTGACAACAGCACGTTCTGCGGCTTGATATCTCGGTGGATGACGCCGACATCGTGTGCGGCTTGCAGTCCTCGCAAGATCTGAATGCCAAGCCGCAGGCCCTCATCGATAGAGAAGGGGCCGTTGGACGAAATGACCGAGGCCATTGAGGTCTCAGCGAGGTCCATGACAATCCAAGCGCGTCCATCGGTCAGAACACCGGTGTCGTACACTTGGAGAATGTTCGGGTGCCGCGCAGAGGCCATGGCCTTCGCTTCGCGCACAAGGCGGGTGGCAAAGTTGCTATCTTTGCCGGTCTTGAGAATTTTGACGGCGCGTGGCGCATCCAACACCGTGTCATGGGCGCGGTACACACGGGAGGTCGCGCCGGTGCCAATGACCTCATCGAGGACGTAGCGTTCGGGCAGGGTGCTAGGGCTCATCGCGGCGGGACCGATCGGAGGATGGAGCGCAGGCGCTCGGCTAACGTCATGGGGTCGAATGGCTTGGCAACGAAGCCCGCGGCCCCCATAGCTAGGTAGCGCTCGATCTCGCCACCATGGACACGCGCGGTCATGAAGACGACCGGAATGTGTGCCAGATGCGGTTGTTGTTGGAGCGACTCAAAGAGCGATGCGCCATCCATGCCGGGCATCATGACGTCGAGCAGGAGGAGGTCGGGTTGCTGGACCTGCAGCATCTCGATGGCATCGGATGCGGAGCGAGCCATGCTGACCGTCATCTTGCCGACGGTGCGCAGAGCGAGGGCTGCAATCGTACGAATGTCGTCGTCATCGTCAACGATCAGGACTCGAACAGTCATGGGCTGAACCTCGGCGGCTAGGGTACACGCTACGAAGGAGGCACGCGTTGTCTGACCAGCGACCGCACATCGACCTAAGCGCTAATGGCCTAGCGTTGGGAGAGGTGATCGGCTCAGGTGGCATGGCCAAGGTGTTCGCAGCGCAACACAAAATATGGGGCGACGTGGCGGTAAAGGTGCTGCGCGCGGATGCTCATCAGCGCCACAAGCGGCGCTTCATCGAAGAGGTGCGCGCTGGCGCAGCTTCGACATTCACACGTGGTGCATGTGTTCGCGGCCGGCGTCACCAACGGCACTACGTGGATTGCGATGGAGCGTGTTGCAAGTGGCTCGCTGCTGAGACGGGTCAACACGTCTGGACCGCTTTCACGCAACGAGGTCATCCGCGCGGGAGAGCAGGCTCTTCTTGGCCTGCAAGCAGCGCACGATGCGGGCGTTATCCACCGCGACGTCAAGCCGCAGAACATGTGGGTCGACGAGTGGGACAATCTCAAGCTGTGCGATTTTGGTGTGGCTCGGTGGTCCACTCCGGAACGCGTGGACCTGACCCGTACCGGCGACCGCCTCGGGACGCTCAGCTACATGGCGCCGGAACAACGCATGAATCCCAGCGCCGTTGACAGCACGGTCGACCAATACGCGCTTGGCGCAACATTGTATGCAGTGGCCACGTGTAAAAAGCCGAAAGACTTCTCGCTGTCTATGTTCTCTGAAGACGTATTGAAGGTCGTGCCAGCCTGGCTAAGGCCCATCGTAGACCGCGCAACGAAGGTTTCGCCGCGCGACCGCTACCCGTCTACAGATGCCATGCGCGAAGCGCTGATTAGCCTTCGATCGAACGAATAACAGCGTCTGCGAAGGTGCTGGCGTTTGCAGTGCCACCGAGGAGCTTGGGGGAGCTGTCGCTGGAGAGTGCGGTGGTCAGACCTGTCATTAGCTTGTTGGCGGCTTCGGTCTCGCCGAGGTCGCGCAGCATCAGCACAGCCGAGAAAGCCAAGCTGGTCGGACAGCAGCTGTCTCCGGCGGGCTCACCGTGACCGGAGGTGTAGATGCGCAGGCCCTCTGGACCTTCGTTGAGGGACGGTGAGTTGACCGCACCGCCGACAAGGCCGGCACACAAGTCACTGACGATGTCGCCGAAGAGATTGCCGCATAGCAGAACGTCGAAGTCTGCCGGGTTGCGAACCAACTTCATACATAAGGCATCTACGATACACTCATCGCACAAGATGTCAGGGTATTCCTCGGCAATAGCGAGCGCTGTTCTCAGGAAGAGGCCATCGCTCATCTTCATGATGTTGGCTTTGTGGACAATGGTCACGCGTTTGCGGCCGAGGCGGCGAGCGGTCTGGAAGGCGTGGTGGGCAATGCGCTCACAGCCAGCCTTGGTGGTGACCTTGAGGCTCTCAAAAACGCCCTTGAGCGACTCGTGCTCAAGCTGTGCGTAGACATCTTCGGTGGTCTCGCGGACCACGAGGACGTTGGCGTTGGGGAAGCGCGCTTTAATGCCCGCTATACCCTTGATGGGGCGAAGGTTGGCGAACACCCCCAACGCCCGCCGAAGCTGAACAATAGGTGCCGGTTTGTCGTCTGCGGCACTCTTCTTGTGGCCGAGCAGAACGGTCTTGTTCTTCTTGGCAGAGGTGAGCAGAGCCTCCGGTGGCTCGCCGTCGGTCCAGTCTTGGACGTCGAATGAAAGTTCGGTACAGGAAGCTTCGAGTATACGGCGGACGGCGGTGATGTTGGCCGCGCTATCACCGGGAACGAGCGTGATGGAATGCATGGCGTCCCCCTAAAACTTGTCGAGAATGGCTTGGGTGAAGGTCTCGGTATTGGCTGAGCCACCGAGGTCACCGGTCAGGTGCTTGCCTTCGGAGAGGAC
>JBLHSN010000278.1:0-7958 GCA_047626195.1 Myxococcota bacterium | reverse complement strand
GTGGGCGGTTCAATGATTCGCACCCGACAAGCGGTACGAAACGTTCCTACATCCGTTCGCACACACGGCGCCGCCCTGACCGACGCTAACGCCTCCTGTTCGATGATCGGTGGGCTTGGGTACGACTCGAGTGCGTCTGCGCTGTACGTTTGCAATGGGACGAGCTGGATGGCGGTCGGCGCTCCCTAGCTACTGCCGCCAAGACGCGACACAGTGACGACCGCTGCCCCAGGATTGAGCCGGCGGACATCCACGCTGTTTCGGGGTGCTAAACAGTCATTATCGCCGACGAAAACTGACCGATTCACCAACCCAGGCGTCGTCTGAACAAGATCACCGCTGAACCCCTGAAGCACTCCGCGACACTCACTAGACTGACATGTCAGTCTAGTCAGGTTATTCGCGGGGCGAGATGGAGTTTAGTATGCAACCAGCGGCGTTCTTCCGAGTTGAAGGCACCCTGCTTTCCAAGTCAAGCCTAATGGCAGCGGCGTGGATGGCGGGCAATGGTCAGCACATTCGCGGACGTTTGGCCCGGCTTGGCGCGGTGGCTCTGGCAGCTCCCCTCGCCTTACGCTCCACAGGGATGGCCACACAGGCTGGCTGGTCCGCTCTACGTGGCACCACTGAGGACCGTCTTCGAGTTCTCGGTGAAGAGTACTGGCACGGCGTGCTTCACAAGAGCACCCTGCCGGTTGGCCTGCGACTTCTCGAACAAGCCCGAGACGCTGGACAGCACATCGTACTCATCAGTGACCATCCGCACTGCATCGCCCGACACATGACGTCCGTGCTCGGCGCCCACTCGCTGCTGTGCAACCACCTCGAAGTGGTGAAGGGCGAGACGACCGGAACGTTGCTCAAGCCTATCATCAGCGGCCCCCTTAGTGGCCAATGGACCCGTGACTGGGCCTCTCAGCACGATATCGACCTTCTTGCATCGGGCGGCTACGGCGCACGCGGAGACGACGCAGTGCTGCTGTCCGCCGTCGGCCATCCGTGTGCCGTTCGACCCGACAATGCTCTTCGTCGCACAGCGACCGACCTCTCCTGGCCTGTGGTGGATGCCTAAATGAAACTCGCAGACAATCTCCTAGACGTGCGCAAGACGCTCTCTGGCAAGCACATCCTGCTCACCGGTGTCACCGGCTTTCTCGGAAAGGTGTGGCTGTCATGGCTGCTCAATGAGGTCCCCGAGATTGGCCGTGTGACCGTGGTCATTCGCCCACGCCCAGCCCTCACTCCCATTCAGCGCTTCGCCCACATCGCCGACGCCAGTCCGTGCTTCCGCCCACTTCGCGCGAGCCATGGCCCCGGCTACGCTGAGTTCCTGCGCGCTCGCATTGACGTGGTCCGTGGAAACGTTGAAAAGCCAAACATGGGCATGGGTCCAGCCGTCGTCGAACGGCTCACCGGCGAGGTCGACGTGGTTATTCACTGCGCCGGCCTGACCGACTTTGAAGGGGTTCCTGGCAAGATGGTCGCGGTCAACACGACCGGCGCGCTGCATGCTGCCCGATTGTCCGCCCGACTCGGCGCCAAGCACATCCACGTGAGCACTTGCTACGTGGCCGGCAACGTCAGCGGACACATGACCGAGACGATAGCGACCGGCATCTCCCCCAACGGAAACGCCTTTGACGTAGACGCAGAGCTCGCTGGCTTGGACGCGGACACCGCGCTGCCAGAGCTGACCGGACGAGAGCTAAAGGCCGCTCAGATTCGCGCTGCGGTTAAGCGCGCCGAAGCGCTCGGCTGGCCCAATGTCTATACTTACACCAAGGGAATGGCCGAACACCTGGTCATGGCAGAGCCCGGAGACAACGTCACCATCGTGCGGCCGGCCATCTTGGAGTGCGCCACCGACTACCCCTTTGCCGGATGGAACGAGGGCATCAACACCTCCGGACCGCTGTCCTGGCTGATCGCCACCGCATTCCGTCACCTCCCAGCGAATCCAGACTTCGTCTTCGACGTGGTTCCCATCGACGACGCTGCGCGGGGCCTGACCCTCGCCACCGTCGCCGCATTGGACGGAAACAGCGCTGGCGTGTACCAAATTGCAAGCTCCGACCACAACCCGATGACCTTCGGCCGGTGCATCGAGCTCAACGGACTGGCGGTACGCAAATACACGCGCATTCACGGGAGTGAGGGCTGGCAGGGCTTCCTGCTCCGGCACATGGACCCGGTCAGCGCGCCTGACGGGGGTCCGCTGTCGGTCCCACGCGTTCGCCGATTCGCTCGCTTCTTGAGTAAGGTCGCCCACAATCTAGATGAAGACCCCATTCTCGGGCAAGCCGCACGCGCGGTCAAGGAGCGCATGGACACAGCGGACCGGTCGCTCGGACGCATCGAAGAAATGCTCCGCGTCTACACCCCGTTCATCCGCGACAATGACTACCGATTCGCCACGGACAACCTGCGCGAATTGACCGCCTCTCTCCCCGAGAGCGACCGCGAGCGCTTTGGCTACGACCTGACCGACCTCGACTGGTGTTCATACTGGGTAGATGTTGAGTACCCCGGTCTGATGCACTGGAGTATCCCGCTTCTTCACGGGCAGAAGGCCCCCGAAGACCCAGTCAGTAAGCCGGCTTTCACCCTGATTCAGACCCCAGCGGTCAAGGTGGTGAGTCTGTGAGCATCCTCATTACCGGTGCCAACGGGTACCTCGGCTCCTATGTTGTCAATGAGCTGCTCGGACGCACCCGTCAGAAGCTCATTCTGATGGTTCGCGGAGAAGACAACGAAGCGCGCACTGCCAAGCTGTGGAAGGGCATGCAGCTGCACATGGACACCACCGAGTTCCACGACGCACTCAAGCGCATTGAGCTGGTCCACGGCGACCTTCACGCAAAAGACCTGGGCTGGGACGACGCCACGCGCAAGAGCCTGCTTCGTCGAGTGACCTCGGTCATTCACGCAGCCGCGTCGCTCAACCGCAAGTCGGCCAAGGCATGCTTCAACACCAACCTGCGCGGCGGCATGTCGGTGCTGATGTTCGCCCGCGAGCTAGCCAATAAGGGTAAGCTCAAGCGCTACTCCTTCGTCTCTACCGTTGCTGTTGCCGGTCACCGGCAAGATGAAGACATTGAAGAAGACGCCGCTATCGAGTGGACCCGCAGTGACTACGACCCCTACGCTCGAACCAAGAAATTCGGTGAGCACATGGTGCGCGAGGTTCTAGCTGGCGAGTCGTTTGTCATCTTCCGCCCCGGCATCTTGCTCGGCGATGGTGCTCATGAGCGCACCACTCAGTTCGACATGGTTCGTGCCCTGGTTGGACTCGCTGACATGCCGGTTGTGCCCCTACGTCCCACAGACCGTATCGACATTGTCAACACCGCCTACGCCGGCGAGGCCATCGCCCACATTCACTTGATGCCCGAGCCCAAATACGACTGCTACCACCTGTCGAGCGGCGCCAAGTCGCCAACGGCCAAAGAGTTGTTGGATTCCTTGGAGTCCGTCGGCGTCACCGCACGACTGCAGCCCAAGCTCGAAGGTCCGTTCAACTGGGTCTTCCGCGCCATGAACCGAGCTCCGCGCGGGTCGATGGTCGCCGGCGTTGGCGCACTCATGAAGGTGTTCTGGCCGTACATCCGCTACAATACGGTGTTTCTCAACGACCGCGTGGTTGAAGAACTCGGCCACGAGCCCGTCCCGTTTGTCGAGTACTCGGCCGACCTGTACCGCTGGGTCAAGACCCACCGCTTCAGCTACCCATTTACCGCGCTGCCCTTGCCAGGTGAGGAGGACGCAGCATGAAGCGCGACCTTCAAGGCTTCTTCCGCAAGGTCGCCAGCAAAGCCGTGGATCAGGTCAAGTCGGTCGACACCGACAAAGGCTTGATGCTGGCCATGGCTGCCGGCATTGAGACCGCGCGAGCACGCCACAAGTGGGACGCCGCACCGACATGGTCTCCCGGAGAGCCGCTGCGACTGTTGCTCGCCGGGTACACTGGGTCAAGAAACACCGGCGCAGACGTCCGTGTGGAAGCCATGATTCGCCAGTTCCGCTTTCTGTTCGGAGACGACCACCTCGAGCTGTCCATCCTGACGAACGACCCCAAGCTCACCCGCGGCTACTTCCGCACCGTAGAGCAGCTTGAGCTTCCGAAAATCTTCCCCAAGTTCATGGTTCAGACCATCCGCGAACAGCACGGAGTCATTGCTTGCGAAGGGTCGATGTTCAAGTCCAAGTTCGCCAATGCACTGTCCACCATGATGGTCGGTGCTCTCGGAACCGCAGCCGCTGAACACAAGCTGGCCATTGCCTACGGTGGCGAGGCCGGCGGTATGGACAACGCCCTCGAATCGCTCGTCTCGCGCTACTGCAAAGATGCCCAAGTCATCGCACGCAACGCAAACTCAGTAGAGGTGCTCGGCAATTTGGGCATCACTGCGGAGCTCGGAACCGACACCGCGTGGACCTTTGAGCCCGCTGCACCATCCGTAGGCGAGGCCATCCTCAAAGAGCACGGCTGGAATGGGGTGAGTGATGTTCTCGTTCTCTGCCCCATCAACGCGTTCTGGTGGCCCGTCCGTCCAGACCTGCAGAAAGGCGCTCTACACGCACTGACAGGTGCCCACGAACGCGACCACTATGCGTCGGTGTACTTCCACCACGGTGGTGCCGAGGTCGACCGCAAACAAGCCCAGTACATTGCCGGACTGGCAGACGGCGCCGCAGCGTTCATGGCTGGGCGAGATGTTTTTGTCGCCGCTGTAGGCATGGAACAGCTCGACCGAAGTGCCTGCCAAGCTCTGGTCGACCGTCTCGGTGGCGGCGCTGTCATCGTCTCCGACACCTACGACCAATACGAGATGGTCAGCGTCATCCGCAGAGCCACATGGATGGTCTCCTCTCGCTACCACGCTCTCGTCACCTCCATGCCAGGCGGGGTTCTCTCCGTTGGCGTGACCATGGACGAGCGCATTCCGAACCTCATGGCCGACCGCGGACAGTCCGAGCTGGCCCTTCGAGTCGACGACCCAAACCTTGCTGATGCCGTCAATCAGGCACTCAGGCAGGTAGACAGCCACGCGGCAGAGATACGCCTGGGCATTGAGCGAACCACCGTTGACTGCATTGAGATGATGGGCTGGATGGGCGCACGATTGGTACAGATGGTTCGCGCCGCACACCCCGAGTTCCCCTTCCGCGATGGCTTGGGCGACACCAACCAGCCATGGGCGCACTTGCCCCCACTTTCCCCCGACCTGGCAGCCCTTGTGGACCGCCACCGGAAGACCGCATGAGCTTCATCGAGACCCTGTTTTCCAACCTCCAGGCCCACCCGGAGGTGCCATTCATTCGCGAGACGCATGGCACGGACATCCGCGACACCAGTGGTTCTGGCATGTCCGCGAACATTGGGCGAATCCGTCATACCCTTCGCACCAAAGGCGTGAAAGCGGGCTCTCGCGTGGTCCTTGTGGCGCCGAACAGTGCGCTGTGGGTTGCCGCTGATCTGGCCATTCTCGCCGAAGGCGCCATCTCGGTTCCGATGTACGCGCGCCAAGATGTGCGTGAGCTTGTGGCCATGATGCGAGACTGCAAGCCGCGCCGGGTCATCGTTGCGACCGATGCTCTAAAGGCCGCTATCAAGGCCGAGTGGGCTCGCGCACCACTGATGACCTTCAACGAGGTTCTACACAGCGAACAGGTCGTCACAGACCCGCCGCTACGTCGCACCAGCGACGACGTCGCCACCATCATCTACACCTCTGGCACCAGCGGCGAGCCCAAGGGCGTCATGCTCACCGTCGGCAATATCGACCACATGTTGCCGGTGACCCGAGACCATCTCGACACCATGATGGGTCCGCGCGAAGGCGACGACCGCGTCTTCCATTACCTGCCGTTCTGCTTTGCTGGCAGCCGAGTCGTGTTGTGGACCTGCCTGTTCCGCAGCAATCCGTTGTTCGTCAGTACAGACCTCGACAATCTGCCCGCAGAGATGAGCGTAGCGAAGCCGAACTACTTCCTCAATGTCCCGGTGCTGCTCGAACGTATCAAGAACAAGGTGGAAGAGGGCGTTCGCGAAAAGCCAAAGCTGGTCCAGCGGCTTTACGACAGCGGCAAGAAGGCCTTCGCCAAGATTCAAGCCGGAGAAGACGGCGCTGTCGACCGGCTCAAGTACGCCCTGGCCAAGCGCGTCGTCTACGAAGCCATTCGCCAGAAGATTGGCCCCAACCTGCGCTGCCTCATCTGCGGCTCAGCCCCGCTCGGCGAAGACACCCAGCACTGGTTCATGATGCTCGGCATCCCGGTCTACCAAGTCTACGGCCTCACCGAGACCACCGCGATTGCCACCATGGACCGGCCGCCCGAGACAACAGTACCTGGCTGGGTTGGGTTGGCGATTCCCGGTGTACAGACCAAGGTCACCAGCGAAGGTGAGCTTCTGCTCAAGGGTCCGAATATCTTTCCCGGCTACTGGGACAAGAAGGACATCACCGAGACCGCATTCATCGACGGCTGGTTCCGCACGGGTGACCAAGTCGAGCTCGATGCCGACGGCCGGGTGAAGGTGATTGGCCGAGTCGGAAATCTGCTGGTGCCCAGCAGCGGCCACAACGTGGCTCCAGAGCCGATTGAACAGCGCATGGTCGAGACCATTGAGGGTGCCGAGCACGTGGTCGTCATTGGCCACGGCAAGCCATATCTGACGGCCATTATCACGGGAAACATCGATGAATCTACGCTTCAAGCGAGCTTGGATGCCGTGAATACTGAATTGCCGCACTATCGTCGCGTTCGTAAGCACCACGTCTGCGAAGAGCTGCTGACGATTGAGAACGGGTTGTTGACGGCGACGAGTAAGCTGAAGCGAAGCGCCATTGCGGCGCACTTCGCTGATGCGATTGCTGGGATGTACGCATGACCGCGATTCCCGCCGACTTTGCCGGCGAAGCCATGTCGTGGGAGATGCACGACGACGTTCTGGAGGTGCGCCTTCACCGCGAGCCGTGCAACGAGATTGGCACGGCTGCGTTGGACGAACTGGACCGCTTGGCGAAGCTGCTTCATCACACCACTGCCCGCGCGTGCATCCTCTATTCGGACCGCGAGCGTGGATTCTGTGCCGGAGCCGATCTGAAGGAGCTGTACGACGGCCTGGTCGAGCGAGCGGAGACCTCCCGTACACGAAAAGCGCTACGAGCTATTGCCGGACCCGACCTTGGTGACCGTGCCGCACGACGCGTCGGTGCCCCCATTGTACGCCGCCAAGTCCGCCAGTTCATCGACCGCATCCACCATGTGTTCACCCGCATCGATACCGCTCCCATTCCGGTCATTGGCATGGTTCATGGCGTAGTGTTCGGCGGTGGTTTCGAGCTGATGCTTCTGTGCGACATCGTCGTCGCTGAACAGAGCACCCGCTTTGCCTTTCCCGAGCTTCGCTTGGGCCTGGTTCCTGGATTCGGCGGTCTGCCACGGCTGTCACGAGACGTCGGAAATGCGGTCATCCGCGACCTGTTGCTCACCGGCCGAACCTTGGGCGCCAAACGCGCCTACGATGTCGGATTGGTCAGCCAAGTCGTCCCTCGCGGCAAAGGCCTGAAAATTGCCCGTAAGGTCGCCGCACAGACCGCCAAGTTCGACCCCCATGTGGTTGCCATGGCCAAGCCTTTCGCCAAGCCCGTCCCTCGTGCCGAGCTTGAGCGTGAGAAAGACTTATTCTGCCGCATGGTCACCGACCCCGTCGTGCTGAAGGCCCTTGAGCGCTTTGTGAACAGCGACGATGCCCGCCCCTACTTGCCCTAGCAGGAAGCCTGAATGTCCGACCCCATCCTCGACCGTCTCCTGCAGCTTGCCTCCAAGCGCTTCGGCGTTGACGTCAGCGCCCTCAACCCGACCGACGACATCTTCGACGCTCTGTCCATCGACAGCCTGCAGGCCCTTGAGCTGGTGACCGACCTCGAAGGCGCCTTCGGTGTCGAAGTACC
>JBLHSN010000277.1:0-7993 GCA_047626195.1 Myxococcota bacterium | reverse complement strand
AAGAGCGCGCTGTCTTTTTCACTGGGTCACTTGGAGGAAGGTCACCTTCAGCGACTTCCGTCATCCACTGCTTCAGTCTCTCGGCATACGGAAGACTCTCAATATGCCAAAGGGTTAGCGGATAACCTCTTAGTCCCTTTGCTTTCGCCTGCTCTTCACGATCGCATAGCGCACCGATAAGTTTGAGGCGTTCAACGGTAAGTAGCGGTTGAACTCTCTTGGCTTCTTTGAGCTTGCGGACGACTTGAGCGTTGCAAAAGGCGAACGTCGCATCGGGAGCGCCGGCCATGTTTCGGCTTTCTGCGTTGGTGACGAGGGTGGCGGACAGACTGGCAATGGCAGCCTCCCTCACTTTCGTTTTGACGGCATCGACGGCCTCAGGCTCACTGTGCTGGGCGCGGCTTGTCCAGCATCACGGGGACGACCGGAGGATTGAGCTCCAACCCGTCCAGCATGCTGCGCAGCCGGCACAAGTGACGCACCATCACGAGCTCCCAGACGCCATCCACGTAGTCTAGGATTCCCGCTCGAGCGGTGTCCAAGTATCCGGGGTCGGGGTCTTCCACCCACTCCAAGACCACCATCGCGCGGGCTAGCGCTGGCGCCTCAATCACCGACCCAATCCGAATGGTCATCGAACCTTCGACTTTCTCTGTCCATTCGTCCCAGACCGCTCCCGAGAAGGGTGCTTGTTCATTGCCATCTACCGCCCACCGGCAGCGCTCAGCCAGATCCTGAAGTGCGGACCCACCCGCCCAACGGTCGAGGGTCGGTGCATCGTCTTCGCCTACCGTCACGTAGGCTCTGGCGATAGTGTCGCCATCTGCCCGACCAGCGAACCGCCACAAACCGTCAGCGTCGCACCACAATGACCACGTCACACCTTGTGGCCCGTCATCGTTGTACCAAACCAACTCCGCCGCCGCATACCGGCCGGCACAGTACAACTTCGTGCCGAACATGAGCTTCTGCCCAGTGTGCTTTGAATGCCGCAACAGCCGCTCAGGCGCGATGTCCTCATGCCATGCACTTGGAAGGGATAGCTCCCGTACCGCCTTTTCGTTTCCGGCCTGTATAGACTTGCAAAATTGCTGAATAACGTGATTAAGCGACACATTTCCTCCCAGATATCCGACCCGTCGATTCCGATTCCATCGGTGTATAGGCATCCCATCGTCTCGGCTAGACGGAGAGTCCCAACGACGCCGCCTATTTTCACGGCGAAACACGTGGACTCGCCTCCAAAAATGCCGTCACATCCAGGCTCGGAAACCGGAGCCGAACAACGATGGTGCGGCCTAGACTCACTGCTGCTTCGACCCTTAAGGTACCTCAAACCACCTCTGCTGTGGGCTGGGGGTCGATTCGAACTCCATACCCACCTCACCTTCCAAGGTGACCCATGACCCGTATTATCGCTCTGTTGCTCCTGCTCTCCGCATGCGACCCGCTCAACGGCCAAGGCCGGAACACAGACGGCGACGGTGATATCGACACTGTAGGAGACCTCGACACCTCCGAGGACAGCCGCGTGCCAACGGGGATGCAGACACAGACGCCGACACTCTTTCCGATGGGGATACAGACGCCGACACCGACCCGGTATCCACTGTTGACGGTCCGCTGCTTCTGGCAGTGACGACTGACAGTTGTCACACAATCTCCGTCGGTGCGGCGCGTCACTTGCCGAACTCCAAACATAGGATGGCGTTGGCCACGGTCTTCTCCGCGCAGCTAACCAGAGCGACTCGGCGGGCCTGGTTCGTGCACAGCGTTGCACCATGGTCACAGTGGAGCGACGAGGGCAGGGTCCGACAGAGCGGGTGCACCGAGTGGTGCGGCAAGCGATGCCGCAGCTGGGAGAGAGGCGGTCGCGTCTGCGGACCGACGCCTCCCGTCGTTCGTGTGGCGCGAGCTGGAGATTTTCAATGCGTGCGGCGACCCGAGATACGGCTTCGCGTGGCTGACGTGCAATCCCTGCGCACACCACCGACTGGTCCCGTTCTCATGCGGCGGCCGTCGCTTCTGCCGGTCCTGAACGCCGCTCTCGCTAAGCAAGTCGGCCGCCCGCGGTACGGAGCGAAGGGCGTTGGAATTACCTATCCGTCGATTTCCGCGAACACTTCGATGTCACTGAATCCCTCCACGTCGACCTCCTCGGAAGAGAAGCCTGCCTTCGTCCGCGGCGGTGAAGAAGCCTCGCGAGTCACATCGCTCTACCGGGCCGATCGGGTGCGCTCGTTGGCTGATCGTTGGTTTGTGAGGGGTTCAGCGAAGAATCGCGCGCGAAATAGCCGGGCCGCTCGTCGGCGGGCGTCAACGATCCGGTGAGTCTGCGCGCGATCGATGCATCGGGGCGGTGATGCCTTATGAGCTCCGTGGTGTTGAACCCTGGGAACCCGGAGGTTGATTGGATGTGGACTCTTCTTCTCTCGCTCGCCCTGGCTGGAAATGGCGAGCTGAATGTCGGGACTGGGTACCGGCAGGTGCAATTGGTGGACCGTCACCAATCGCCGCTCCGCTACGTCGGGCACAGCGCTCAGCTCGACATCGGCTACACGAGTCGCGCCTCGTCGCACACGGCCTGGTTGAGCCTGGATGCGCACGGTGGGAGCTTTGCCGCGGCGGGCGTTCCAGAGCGGCCGGTCAGCGGCAGCCTGTTGGTTGGGGCGGGCCTGCAGGGCGGTTGGATGAGAACGCTCAACCCGGACGCCACAGTGAAGTGGTCTGTGGGAGGCGCCGCCCACGCGCGGCTTCACTTCGGCGACAGCATGGCGGACCACGAGTGGGCCGTCGGCCTCATCTCTCTCGATTTGCGCGGCCGCGTCGAGACGCACTTGGGTCGCAAACGCCTCACGCTTGATTTGGGGCTGCCGGTGGCCGGACTGTTGACCCGTCACAACTACTCACTGGACCCGATCGCTCCCGGCAAAGGGGTCTTTATCGCGTTCTACCAGGTTGGAACAAGGGGAATGACAGCGTTCAGCGTTCAGCGTCCGTACGGTCGCGCCGCTCTGGCCATGCCGCTCGGAGAGGGTTGTGTGTCGTTCGTCGCTGGGCTGCAAGCCGCGTACCTCACACACCGCGAGCCAGCGCCCATCCACAAGCTGGACTGGGCCGCCACCACGTCGTTCGTCGTCGCTCTGGGAGCCAACCAATGAACCGCACCGTCCTCGTGCTTGGCCTCCTAAGCGGGTGCTTTTCCACGCCGCCAAACACCCCCACGGAAAACTTCGAGCTGCTGTGGGCCGACTTCGATGCCCACTACGGCCTGTTCCCCGTCAAGGAGAACATCGACTGGGACACTCAGTACGACACCTACCGGCCGCAGGTGAGCGACAGCACCACACCCGAGGAGTTGGCCGACATCTTCAAGGCCATGTTGAGCCCGCTCAACGACAGCCATGTCTACTTGGGAACTTGGATGGACGAGAGCTTCTGGTCCTCCTACGAAGCCGGCCGCGAACCCGATGACTTCGACCTCGACGTAATCCGCGACCACTACCTGACCGACCTGGACACGATTCAGGACGAGATCACCTGGGGTCATTTGGCCGCAGACGTCGGCTACTTGCGCATGCACAACTTTAGGTTCTCGGGCGCGCAGGACAAGGTCGCCGAGGCGCTCGACACCCTGAACGACACGTCGACGCTGGTGATTGACATCCGCAACAACCCAGGCGGTAACGACAACGCTTCCGCGGACATCGCCGGTTGCTTTGCCGATGAAGTGACGCCCTTCATGGAAGTCCGGATCCGCAATGGGCCGGAGCACACTGACTTCGCCGACCCCATTTTCTGGGACGTCGTGCCGAGCGAATCGTGCCGGTATGACGGCGAGGTTCTGCTGCTCACAAACATATTCGTATTTTCGTCCGCCGAAGTGTTCACGATGGCGATGGTCGGACTGCCGGGGGTCACACACATCGGAGAGCACACCGCGGGCTCGTTCTCGGATAAGGTCAAACGAGAGCTGCCCAACGGCTGGGTCTATGGTCTGTCCATCGGGGATTGGCGGGATGCGGATGGCGTGAACCACGAGGGCTTCGGCATCGTGCCCACAGTCGAGCGCGTGAACCCGGTGGCTGCCGTAGAAGAGGGGCGCGACGAGGTCCTAGACCTCGCGCTGGAGCTCGCGTCCGAGTAGCGATGACGTCGTCTATAGGGCGGTCGTCATCGCGTGTATCCACGCCGGGCGCATCGTTGGGTCCCCGTTTCCGTCCCGCGGCTGGCAGGCGTCTGGGCTCATGGCCTGGTGCTCGCTGCAGCTGGCGCCCTTGGGCGGCAAGCTCGTGGAGAACAGCCTGTCGTCGGCATCGTAGGGTCCGGAGTCTGTGTCGATGAAGTCGTCTCGCCCGCCAATGCCCCACAGCTCGGTGACGTCGGGCGTCCACGACCAGGCGCTCGACGACGGTGAGGAAGAGCACGGCGACGATGACGACGCACTGCTGCTGATGCAGGCGGCCTCCGTACAGGGGCGGTCCGCGGTCGCGGGAGGCCGACGTGCGCGTCGGTTCCAGGTTCATCGGGGGCGCGCGTACGCGCTTCCTCCCCGGTGTGCAGGCTGGGGCGGCTCCACCCTACACGGCGGGGTGACCGTCGGCGGTCGAGACGCCGGAGGCCGCGAGCGCCTGTGCCGGTATTTGGCCCGTCCGGCTCTCGCTCGCACCCGGCTGGAGGAGACTCCGACCGGCCTCATCCGAGTGACGGTCAAGCGGCCGTGGGCGGACGGCACCGCCGGAGTGACGTTCACCGCGCTTGAGTTCGTCGAGCGGCTTGCAGCCTTGGTCCCGCCGCCGCGTGCGCCCCTCGTGCAAACCCATGGTGTGCTCGCTGGCCGCTCCGCCTGGCGGCGGGAGGGTGTTCCAGCTCCGCCTGCGTCTCCATCGCAGCGGCCAGCGCTGTCGAACAAGGAGAAACCCGGTCGGGCTGCCACGTACCTGACCTGGGCGGAGCTGTTGTGGCGCGTGTTCGCGGTGGACGGATGGCGGTGTGCCCGTTGTGGCCGGCCAATGACCCTACGCGCGGTTCCCTAGAGCGCCAATCAGGTAGTCTCCCATCGGCTGGCCGCCGATCCACGCCGCGGCCTGGCTGGCCACCCTCGGTCCGACCACGCAAGTCACCTGATTGGCGCTCTAGCCGCGCGCCACGTTGCGCATCCTGGACGGCCTGGACGCCGCCGCGCGAGGCCCACCCGACAACGTCGTAGCCTCCTCCTGAGCCGCAGCGTCGCGCTGTCGGTCTGGTGCCGGGCGTCTCGTGGACGGGCCACCGGCTCCCTGGACCCAGCGCCGCGCCCGGAACACGTTGTGCTCCAGGCGCCGCTTTGCTCGTCCTCAAAAGGGGAATCGGGACCGACCGTGGTACAGCTGCGAAGCGGAGGAGCACCCTTGCTACACCACCTCTCTTTGCCCGTTTCCGACCTTGAAGCCTCTACCCGCCTGTACGATGCCGCGTTGGCCGCGCTGGGTTTCGAACGGGTGTGGTCCACCCCAGACGCGGTTGGCTACGGTCCCCCAGGTGGCGGGGACAAGCTCGCGTTGAAGCGCCGCGGCAGTGACGTGACGGCGCCAAGTGCGGGATTTCACGTCGCGTTCGCCGCTCCGGACCGCAAGTCTGTCGATGCCTTTTGGGCTGCGGCCTGCGCTGCGGGAGCCACCGACAATGGCCCTCCCGGCCTACGCCCTCACTATGGCCCCTCGTACTATGCGGCGTTCGTCATCGACTTAGACGGGTTTGCCATCGAAGCAGTGTTCAACGGCCCATAAGCGCCCTATTCGCGACGCACGGCAACGTAGCGAACGGCGACTCCGGTGGGGCCCTCCACATACCAGGCCAGATGAATCACCCCATCGTGCTCGTCTAGTACGACATCATCGGTGGGAGGCCCATCGGCAATGGCGAGGAGCGCGTCGTCGAGTTGCAAGGTCTGCGATTGCATCTCGCCCGTAGCGTACGTTGGGCCCCACTGGTCGGTATGTTCCAAGCAGTCCCGTGCAATGGGCATGTCTCCGGGGGTGGGGGGCTGTGGACCCCAGCGCGCACAGGTTTTAGCGAAGTGTGCGGTCGCGACTTGTTCCGAAACAAGGACCTCCCCAGTGGGGGCCAGGCCCAGCAGCACGAATCGCCTGAGCTCGGTGACGCACTCCGCCTGAGTGGGTGGACAGATCGGGGCTTGTACTCGGACGGAGGCGACGGTTCGCTCGCTCCAGGCACCCGTCGACTGGCGCTCATGAAGGACAATTGGGTGTGGTGACGGCCATCCCCCTTCCTGCTTCTGGGACGCCACCACCGTGCCGGCTGGGGTCCGCATAGAGCGCACAACAGGCCAGTTTTCTGTTGCGAACACCGGTTCGACCCGAGTTCGGTCCACGACAACAACTCCCTGGTTGGGGACAAAACACGCCACGCCATCGGCGCTGATGGCCTCCTGATGGATGGCGTTCCCCCATTGAACTGCCAAGCTTGTTGCGGTCCATCGTGCTTCTTCGCGGTCGAACTGAGTCCAATGATTGTCTTTCACGCCCCATGCGACGGTTCCACTCGATGCTGCAAAAACGCTCCCAGGTATTGAGACCTCAGGGGACCAAATCCCGTCGTGATGGCGCATCACGACGGACTCCACAGCGGACCGGCCAAACGCCACGACGTCGCTCCCGTCCACCGCGAGCACGACACTTTTGCTTCCTGGCATCAGGTGGGGCTCCACCATCCAGCCGGTGAACGAGCGATGTGCGACGCCTGCGGACACCGAAGCGTCATCTCCCAAGCGGCGGGTAAAGCCAATCCACGGGACCCCATCGACGTCGACCACTAGATCGGGAATCTCTGACGTCCACAGGTCTCGGTCGCTGACCGGTACGGTGTCGTCATGGACCACCACCCACGGGGTGGCCGCAGCTGCAAGACAAAGAGCGAGAGCAATCAAACTCGCCGCCAGTGGTCCAGGGTGACTTGGGTGTTCATAGGAAACCCGGCAGGTGGCCCGGCAACATGAGGGTGACGTCGTTCACGGTGAAGCTCGGTGCTTCAGACGGACCCAAAACGAGCTGTAGTGTCGCCTGACCACGAGCCTCATGACCACGAGCCTCATCCAACAGGTAGATCCATCGGTCGCCCTCCACACGATTGGGCGCACCAAACGTGTCCCGGACCCGTGCGGGAGTCCAGCCGAAGAGCGACCTGGGGGGCTCCGCAGGGGCCCCCAGGATGAGCCACGCCTGCTCCCAGGCGTCAGACGACCGGGCCCCTAGCCCCACACACCCATTGTTGAATAGGTACACCGTGGCCGCGATGTCGGGATGTGACAAGTCTTGGTGTCGGGAGTAGTAGACCGAATGGACCCATCCAAGGTCCCCCCCGTGCGCAACAACGGCGGTTTTCAGCGGCGCAAACACATCCACCAACTGGTCTTGCTGCAGTGCGCTCCGCGGAGGCGGCGAGGGTTGGGCTCGAAGCGACGGCGGTCGAGCAGCGCAGGCTCCAAGGGCAACCGAAGCGGCGATAAGAACAAAAGACGTGTGCATGACGGACCTCGCAGAGCCGGCATAGACGTCAAGCGGCGTTCGTTGTTCGCGCATCCTCGTCAAAAGCGTGTCAATGGCGTAATTTTTCGGTATCCCAGACGTCCGCTCGCACCTGTCGTCACATCTAGGCGGGTCTAGGTGCACGCCTACAGAGGCGATGACGGGCGTCGCGGTCGAGAGCTGCGTGGCCGGGCTGGAGGCAAAGGGCGGCGGCTGCACCGAGGTCGTTGATACCGCTGGCGACGCTTGCTGGGACAGCTCTGACACCCGAGCCGCTGGCACGTTGAGTTTTGGGTGCGGCCCAGCTGCTGCGCCGCGTGGTTCGGTGCACCTGGCCACCGGCGTCGGCGAAAATGCGGACAAGGCCACCCTCGACCGACGCGCCTGGAGTGGGGCAACGGCGTGCAACCAAGGGCCTGTGGGCGACGTCCTGGGCGATGTTAGCGAGATCGCGTACAGCTGGCATG
>JBLHSN010000276.1:0-8012 GCA_047626195.1 Myxococcota bacterium | reverse complement strand
TCGCAAAGTCCGCCTCGCGGGTCCGCTTACACAGAAACAGGCTGGCCGACTGGATGTCGTGATGCACGAGTCCCTGGTCGTAGGCGTCTGCGACGCAATCGCAGATCTGGATGGACACTGGGACCACCGGTTCGACGGGGAGTAGGCCAAATCGTACGACGAGCCGCTCGAGGTCGCTCCCGTCCAGCGCAAAATAGAAACCCCCGAGGTCATCGAGACCAACGTTGTAGCAGTGGGGTGCTATGCGTGGAGCGCAGGCGGCCTGTGGCTTGGGCTTCTGGCTCAAACCGTCCCAAGACACATGTTCGCTCATGCGGGGCAAACTCAGCGAGTGCATCTGCCTTGAAAAACTTCACTGCGGCAGGCCGACGCAGCAGCGCATGCTGTGCCCGCAGCACTTCTTCTATAGCTCCGGCACCCCATCGCCCTATTGAGGCGTCGCTTCCCAGCTGCCGGGCTTGAGCGGCATCGCAGCACAGCTAGCAAACGACGCGCGCGTCAGTGACCCCAATCAGACAGGCGTACCCGAACGCGTAGTCGGTGCGAAGAAGGTCGCGAGCGGAGATGCCTACACCAGGAATAGGAACCGACAAATGAGGTGCTAATCAAACAATCGGCAATGCCGCCAAGGCCCCGCGGAGCGTCATGGGCGACACGAGACAGAACGCGTTGATGCCCATGCACAGAGCCGCGCTCGCACCTATGCGCTACCAAACCCATAGGCTGGGTTTCGAACAAAAACCCGATCATCACCATCACGTCCCAACCACATCCCATCTACCAGATTGTGGTGTCCGATACCTCCGAGCGCACCAAAGAGCCCAGCCCCAGAGACGTCACCAACAAGACCCTGTTCGAGAACAGACCTAAGGATGTATTGGGGACCGAAAAAGCGGGGTGCAAGTCCTGAATAATAACGAAGACGAACTGCGCGACCGCCATGACGCAGCCGGTCTTGGAGAGAAGGCCTAAGCGCGTGCGTCCGGTCCACATAGCTTCTGCGGTTAAAGCGGCTGCGAGCCACAACCGGTAAACAGATGTACAAAAAAATCAAACGAATCTGCTTAGACCCTTATTAATCACCTGCCAGGTTCCAGCAGAACCCTGGCGGTAATGTCCGCACATCCCGCAGACAGAATGAGTGCCTGATGACGCATCGGGGAGCGGGTTGGCGGTGCGGTAATAAATGCCGCACCAGGAAGCCTGCACGACGCCTCGGGCGCGACAGGGTCCCCTGGAATTGCGACAGATGTGACCTCCACTCCTTCGGGAATGCCCGCCTTGGCCATGTCCGCAAGCACAGAGCTTGTGGGCAGGGACTGCCACACACCCGACGACACAGCGCCCAAAAAAGGTACCCCTAGTGCGGCGAACCATGTCCCTGCGAAGGGCGTTCCCAGCGCGACAAATCGGCGCGTCCGCGCGGCACCCCCCTCCTGCAACCAGCGCAACGCGGCCAGCCCCCCCTGGCTGACCCCAACGAGGTCCACCTCGTCATCCCCCGTCTCCGCCAAGAGTTGATCGACCGATCGATCGATCGCCGCTGCTAGACGATCCAAGGACTGAATCCCGAGAGGCGGCATGTTCGCAATGCGTACCCGCTGAACACCTCTACAACCCAGTCGCCACCGTAGTGGATGCATGGAGACCCGAGGGGCCAAAAAACCATTGATGAGCAGTACAGTTGGCATACGCAAAGCTAGCCGACTGATGTGCCCAACGGAACATCAAGGCGGGTTTTTGTCCGAGATGCGAGGCGACTTCCGAGCGGCGTGCTACGGTCCGCCGGCAAATCATCCGGGGACGACCGCCCCCCCAAGGAGAAAGATCATGGAAGACGAAGGAAACCTTTTTATTGGCCTCGCACTCGGCTTCTTTTTAGGCTGCATTGGCCTCATCATCGCGTTCGTCGCGTTGCCCCAGCCCAAGACCAAGCAGGGCGCCATCTACGGCCTCGTCGCCCAGATCGTGATCTCAGTATGCCTCGGTGGAACCATCGGGGTGCTCGGAGCCGTATTAGGCGGCTAGCCAGATTCGAGTCGCGCCGTAGCTGCGCTAATTGAGTGAGACGCCGTCCCCATGTGGTCGGCGTTTCTGCTCAGAATAGAACGAAACGATACACTGCCGCTCCCCAGACCCTCGGAGCCCCAATGAGCATCTTGATTCGCGGCGGTACTGTCGTTACCGCCGAAGGCGAAAGCCGCGCCGACGTCCTGTGTCACGGCGAAACCATTGTTGCCGTCGGCCCGAATCTCGAAGCCCCCGCTGGTGCGCGCATCATCGATGCCGGCGGCGCGTACGTGATGCCCGGTGGTATCGACCCGCACACACACATGGAGCTGCCGTTCATGGGAACGGTCGCCTCGGAAGACTTCTTCACGGGGACAACCGCCGCTGCCGCCGGCGGCACGACCATGGCCATCGACTTCGTCATTCCCAGCCCACAGCAGTCGCTGATCGAAGCGTTTCACGACTGGCGCGGTTGGGCCGAGAAAGCGGCCTGTGACTACTCCTTTCACGTGGCCGTGACGTGGTGGAGCGACCAAGTCAAAGCAGACATGCACACACTCGCCACCAAGCACGGCGTCAACAGCTTCAAGCACTTCATGGCCTACAAGAACGCCATCATGTGTGACGACGAGACCTTGGTGAACTCATTCAAGACCGCCAAAGAACTGGGCGCGCTGTGCACGGTTCACGCAGAGAACGGAGAGCTGGTTCATGTGCTCCAGCAAGACATCTTCGACAAGGGCATTACCGGTCCCGAAGGTCACCCTCTCTCACGGCCTCCAGAAGTCGAAGGCGAAGCGGCGAACCGTGCCATCCGCATCGCTGAAGTGCTCGGAGTTCCCCTGTACGTGGTGCACACCTCATGCATTGACGCTTTGGAGGCGGTCACTCGGGCCAAGCTCGCGGGACAACGGGTCTACGCTGAGGTCCTCGCTCAGCATCTGGTCATTGACGAATCAGTGTACCGCAACCCCGACTGGGACACTGCTGCTCACTACGTGATGAGCCCACCCTTCCGCGCCAAAAAACATCAAGAGGCTCTGTGGCGTGGACTTCAGTCCGGCATGATTCAGACCACAGCCACCGACCATTGCTGCTTCTGTACCCCACAAAAAGCCATGGGCCGCGACGACTTCCGCAAGATTCCAAACGGCACCGCCGGCATCGAAGACCGTCTGACCGTTCTGTGGCACCACGGCGTGCGCACCGGTCGCCTGACCCCGAGCGAGTTCGTCGCGGTCACGTCGACGAACACCGCGAAGATCTTCAATATCCATCCGAAGAAGGGTGCGATTCAGCCCGGAGCAGATGCCGATATCGTGGTGTGGGACCCCGAAAAGACACGGACCATCTCGGCAAAGACTCACCTCCAGAACATTGACTTCAACATCTACGAAGGCATGGAAGTCACTGGCAACCCGGTCTACACATTGTCCCGTGGACAGGTAGTCTACGACGGACAACCGCAGACCGTGCGCGGCGCTGGCAAGTATGTGAATCGCCCGTGCTTCGCACCGTTTTGGACCGCTCAAAACAAGCGCAACGCCCTGGCAGAGCCTACGGCAGTCATTCGTCCGCCGGCTGCCAAGTAGCGCCGCCGCTGCTCGACCCGCGAAATGGCCCAGCGTTCGACCTGTCGAACGCTGCCATCCCTTCGCGTGCGTACATCGTACTGAGTACACCGCGTACCGCCAGTACCTTGCTGTGCCGAAGCCTGTGGGACACTCGTCTCGTGGGCGCGCCCAAAGAGTACTGCAACCCCATGCAGCTGCGTGACTGGACGGTTCGCTTCACCCCCTCTGCGGCTCTCCGCGCCACGGTCGCAGCAATACCTGGCCGATTGCTCCCGCTGTGGGAGCGCAGCTGTGGCCGACGTGCACGACGTTCACACATCGCGCGCGTCGTCCGTCACCGCACCGGAGCCAACGGCGTCTTTGGACTCAAGCTTCAGCCCGACCAGCTGCTCCGATGGTTCGGAGATTTGGCAACACTGGAGACCGTACTCGGCCCCGCTACGCTCGTTCGCCTGCATCGCTGCGACCGAAACGCCCAGATCGACAGCTTCGTTCACGCGGTTCACACCGGTAAATGGTCCGCCGAAGACAAGCCCAGCCGTGTCCGAGTCCCGGTGTCTGCGCGGTGGGCGGCACGCGAGATCGACCGTCAAGAGCGAAAACTAGACCAACTCACCGCGGGCCGAAGCGTTCATTCGCTGACTACGGAGGCGTTGCTCGGCGACTTCGACTCTTCGCTTCGTACCGTTCTGCATGTCCTCGGCGAGCCGACACAAGCGCCACTCCCAGGCCCCAGCCAACCGCGCCAACCGCGTCAGTAGCTCCGGTCTAGGAGTGCAGCCGACTGTACAGCTTACGGTTTTCCCGTTCGACTGCCGCGTTCGCGAGCATCGGAGACATGATCATGAACGCAAGCCATGTCAGCGGAAGGGTGACGAAGCCAATGAGCACAAACGTCAGCATGAGGTTGACGAATAGGGCCAGCCAATAGCCAAAGAGCAGCGCTAGCCCAACGCCCACGTTGCCAGCGACAAGATTCCCGATGCCGAATGTCTGAAAAAAGAAACCGCCCAGCAGCTCCAAGACCACGGGAAGGGCGGACCCTTTCTTCAATACTTCGTACTGGAATGCAGAATCCTGAGCCATGTCGCCTCCCGCCACGTTGCGCGGATGAGTAACCTCGACGTGACCATTAACAAGATGGAATAGGGAATTGCCAGCGTCCATGTTGAACCCTCGGGTCCCTTCCAGGGCCGAGCCACAGACGTCTGCGACGCACATAGAGACTAGACAGTCGCGTCTTCATGAATATCAGCCCGAATGCTGGCCGGTAGCTTCACGGTGAAGACAGCTCCGCAACCAGGTCCTTCACTCTCGCCAACCAGGGACCCTCCCATCTCCTTGGCCGCAATGGCCGAGCTGTGTAGACCAAAGCCATGCCCATCTCTGCGCGAGGTGAAGCCGTGGTTGAACACACGAGCCAGATTCTCCGGTCCAATACCAATACCAGTGTCCTTGATGACAACGGTCAGTCCATCTGTGTCCGACCAGAGCAATTGAGCGACAAGCTCCCGCTTGCCAGCACCTTCTTTGATGGCATGCTTGGCATTGGAGACGAGGTTGATGAGAATCTGCAGCATCTTGTGCCGGTCAACGACCACATCAGGAGCATCTTCAAAATCGCGAATCACAGCAATGTGGTGCTTTCTGAACGACTCACTGTCGATGCCAAGTGCTTCTTCCACCATGTCGACCGGTGAACAACGTTCGGTCACACCACCAGCACGGGCCAATGACTGCTGCATCACCACAATCTGCTTGATGTGGTCCACATGACTACGCAGCCCATCGACTTCCTGCACGAGCTCGGAGCGTTCATCGTGCAAAAGGCGGGCGAGCTTATTGAGATAGGCAGGTAGAATCTGGCCGCGAGGGTCGTGAGTAGCAAAGGTGCCAAAATCGGGTTGTTCACCGACGAGTTGGGCAAGACGACCTACGGCCTCAGCGCGGGAGTTCTTCAGCCGGTCATGGAGGAAGGTTGCACTGACGTTGACGCTGTTGAGCACGTTGCCAACGTTGTGAAGCACACCCGTTGCCACCTCGGCCATGCCGGCACGACGGGAGGCTTCGCGTAGCTGGGTATTCAGCGTCTCTCGCTCAGCCTCGGCGCGGCGACGTTCAGTGACGTCGGCCACGGTACCCGCACGACTTCCAGCGACATCGGACGGGGACGCCGCAAAGTGCAGCCAGCGGATTCCGAGCTCGCCAAGATTGAGCTCAAACTCTCGGCTCCAGCCGCTGCTGTCGTGACTCGACCAACGCGATCGCAGCCACCGCTGGTCAGCGCGATTCAGCCGGCGTGACCAACCGTAGCCCATCACGTCCTCTCGGATTGCCGAGAACATCTCAAGTAGCCGGGGATTGCAGTAGACAAAGCGACCCGCAACATCCACTTGAAAGATGCCCAGCGGTGCGGCCGTGGACAAGGAGCGGAACCGCTCCTCGCTCACCCGCAACGAGCCCGCCGAGAGTTCAGCGGCTTCCTTCGCCCTCGCAAGGTCGCGCGTTCGCTGCCGCACACGCAGCTCCAGGCGGGTTCGACTCTCCACCAAGGCTTGGTCGCGCGCTTCAATCTCGTTCAGCATGTAGTTGACGGTGTCGACCAAGTCGCCAATCTCGTCGCGCGACTGTCGCTGCACACGCACGCTGTAGTCGCCTTCGTTGCCAACACGAGCCAGCTCTTGCGACAGCGAACGAATCGGGTCGACCAAGGACCTAGACAGGCGATTTCCGGCCAAGAACGCAAGCAACAGCGACAGTATGAACACCACGCAGGCCATCATTCCGTACTGGCGCATCTGCTCACTGACAACCACGGCATCGGCCGCAATCACAATGTGGCCAATTGTCTCACCACTGTGAGTCAAGGGTGCCGCGTACGAGATGACGTCCTGCGACCGCTGCACCCCATTTACGCCAGGTTCAGATGGAGCCGGACGGTCGGACTGCCGAACGTAGCTTGCTAAAAGCATCCCTTGTTCATCATACAACGCTGCGTACAACATTCGGGGATCTGCGCCGAGCCCCCTCAACAATGTCTCACCCCCCTGTACATCTTCAAACACCACTACGGCAGCGGCATTGGCTTCAAGAATGGCCGATTGGATCTGCAGATCACGAACCACTCCGGTGCGGTACGACATGACCCGCATCCCGAAAAACAGCAGACATGCCGCCACTAGAGCAAGAAGCGTCGTCGAAGCCATAGCCAAAAAGACGCGATGCCGGAATGACAGTCTGGTCATCGGACCACCGCCAATCGCAGCAGTTGGCTCGATAAATCCATACCGCAGGCTTTAGCGGCGCTGCGGTCCACGGTGACTACGGGCCGACCATCCACGCCAAGCGACACACTAATCGCCAGACCTTCAAAATCAATACCATGCCCAAGGGTGAAGAATCCGCTTCTAACTGCATCATCAGCTATTGTAGGTATCCAAGGACCGGTTCCCGGAAGCAGGACTACAGCATCAGGGTGGTATTCGGCCACTTGTTCATCCCATGAGAGCATGGTGCGCAGATCGACCTCCACAATGTCTAGGTCAGCCCCCCCCAAGCGAATCCCAGAAAGACGAGCCCGTTCCTCTTGGTTGCTCCGGAGAGTCTCCATGCTCTCCGCGTCACGCGAGTTGTAGGCAATGAGCAGCGTGGCTTCATCCCCCACCCGATCTGCGAGGTTGCGGTCGAAGGACGCGGCGCGCAGCAGGACCCGCATGCACACATCTGTCCGAGGTGGAGCTGAGGCCAGGCAGAAGAAAGAGGCTACCACGAGCGGAAGGAAACACTTCACTCGCGAACCATCACAGTCATCATTGCGCGTGTGCCTAGCGAGACTGCACCTGGAAGCGGCGATTGGCTCGTGCTCGGAGTATTGGTCTCGACCAGCGCGCCTAGCGACAGCACCCCATCTCGTCCAGGAGCGTAGTGCACCTCACCGCCAATCCGGGCCATAGCAGGGATATCGGTCGCAATCTGTTGTATTGGCAGCCCAACCGCGGTGTCGAAACTACGCGCAGACATCCAGTCTGCGGACATGCCGTAGCGCACTCGCCCGAGCTCTCCACGAACCGAAGCTGAAGCCGTAAATCGGCTGTTTTGCTCGGGAACGCCCACGGTCTGGGTGGTGTCGACCGGCTCACCAATATGCATGGCTGTGAACGCAATGCGTGGGACAAAGGTGGTATCGCGTTCCCATGACGCCTCGACCTCTAGACCCACAGTGTCCAACCAGCGTTCGGACTCCACCGTGTCGAAGCTCTTGAAGACGAACGGGTTGCTGTCCTGGCTAATCAGCGAGTCAAAGCTACCCACGAAGACAGTGGGTCGAAAAGCGAGACCGTCGGTCGAGACAAACACCATGGCCGCCTCAATGTTCGTGTTTCGCTGCGGTTCCAGATCCGCCTCGCCCTCTAAGAGGATGACATCGTC
>JBLHSN010000275.1:0-8137 GCA_047626195.1 Myxococcota bacterium | reverse complement strand
GGCCGAACAAAGATCTGGTATGAGACGGGACATTGCCCCTGTTCAACGACTACATCGGCAAGAACAGCCCAGCCGATGTCCTTGTCATTGGCTACGGTGCCTCTAGGGTGTGCTGACCGAGTGTGTCTTCAATCTAGACACACAATCGATACGGCGAAACGTTCCCAGACGTGCCATGCTGCCCGCCATCCAATGGTGAGGTTTTCGTGACTCTGCGCATGTTCTGGCTGCCCCTTTCGCTGACTCTCGCACTCTCTGCGTGCGACAAAGACACCGGTGAAACCGGTGAAACCGGTACCGAGGTCGACCCGGATACCGACACCGACACCGACATCGACACAGAAGACGACACCGAACCGGGTGCAGACGATGTGTTCTGTGACACACCGCTTCCCGCCACAGACGGCCTGTGCGACATCTCTGGCGACCCCGCCACCGCTTCGCACCTGCTTCTTCAAGGTACTGTCCTCGGTGACAACGTCATCTACGACGGCGGTGTTCTCATCGAGCGTGGCGAAAACGGCCTGATCACCTGTACAGGCTGCGACTGTGCCGACGAAGCGCCCGAAGACACGCTGATTGTCACCTGCCCGGACGGCGTCATCAGCCCCGGCCTCATCAACTCGCACGACCACATTCGCTACGCGCACAACCGCCCAGTGAATCTGAATAGCGACGAGCGCTTTGACCACCGCCACGACTGGCGCGAAGGGCGTCGGGGTCACACCGAGATCAGTGCTGGTGGCTCACGGTCCACCCGTGAGAACGTGCTGTACGGAGAGACGCGCATGCTGCTCGCCGGCGCTACGAGTATCGCTGGCTCCATCTCCGGCGTCGATTCCGCCGGTCTGCTTCGCAACTTGGACAGCAACTCCGACAACGAAGGCCTGCGCAGCGGTCGCACCCAGTACGCGACCTTCCCGCTGTCCGACATCAGCGGCCGTCTCATCGCATCCGGTTGCAGTGACTACGACATGGACAGTGCAAACGTCCTCAACAATGACAGCTACTTGCCGCACATTGCCGAGGGCATCGACGCAGAAGCGAACAACGAGTTCCGCTGCCTGTCTTCGGGCGCCAACGGTGGCAGCGACGTCATCGCGTCCAACACCGCAGTCGTCCACGGCATTGGCATGACGCCGTCAGACATCAGCATCATGGCTGGCGAAGGCGCCCAGCTCGTCTGGTCACCTCGAAGCAACATCAGCCTGTACGGCATGACCGCTTCGGTCACCCAGTACGCAACCGCCGGCGTGCGCATCGCTCTGGGAACGGACTGGACACCCTCGGGTTCCGCCCATCTCCTGCGTGAACTGCAGTGCGCGGACGAGATGGACACCACGCACTACGGCGACTTCTTCACCGACCGTGAGCAGTGGGCCATGGTCACCGAGAATGCTGCGATCGCCATGGGTGCCGAGCAAGCCCTGGGCCGCTTGGCTGAAGGCTTCGTTGGCGACATCACCATCTTCGACGGTAGCGTGAACGACCGCTACCGAGCAGTCATTGACGCCAACACCGAAGACGTACTCGCGGTGTTCCGCGGCTCCGAGATTCTCTCCGGCAACAGCGATATTGTCGGCGCGCTGCTGACCTCACAAGACAGCGCCCTGTGCGACACCCTAGACGTCTGCGGCAGTGAAAAGAGCGTCTGCTCGGACCTCGACGCAGGCATTACCATCGGTGAGCTCCAGAGTGCTGCCGGCGGCTCCGCCTACCCACTGTTCTTCTGCGGTACGCCCCCCGGTGAGCCCACTTGTGAGCCTCTGCGCAACGACGAAGACGGCGACGGCGTCATCTTCCCGCTCGTCGACGTCATGGACACCGACGGCGACGGCATTGCCGATGCACAAGACAACTGCGCCAACATCTTCAACCCACCGCGGCCCCTCGAAGGCTTCGTGCAGGGTGACTTTGACGCCGACGGCCTAGGCGACGACTGCGACCCCTGCCCGCTCAACCCCGGCAGCGTGTGCGAACAGGTCGACCCCTTCGACATTGACGGCGACGGTACCGACAACACCACCGACAACTGCCCAAGCCTACCCAATGCTGACCAGCTCGACGCCGACGGTGACGGCATTGGTGCTGCCTGCGACCCATGCGACGACTTCGCCAGTGAAGGCGGCGCCTGCGGTGCCGAAGTCTACGACGTCAAGAACGGAACCGTCACCGGTACCGTGGTGCTGGCCGACATGCTGGTCATCGGAACCTACGAAGCGGGGGTCTTCTTCCAGCTCGACCCCAACACCGCGACCATCGACTACTCCGGTGTTGAAAACAGCGGCATCTACGCGTACATGCCTGACTTCAGCCCCCGCCCGAACGTGGGCGACCAAGTGACCATCGAAGGTACGGTCGCCGAGTTCTTCGGTCAAATCCAGCTCTCGGATATTGCCACCATCGAGGTCACCGCGACCGACCGCAATCTCCCGGCCTACACCGTGCTCACTCCGGCCGAAGCGAACACCGCCGAAGCCGGTGTGAACGAGTCCACGCGGGTTCAGATTGTTGGCGCAACGGTCACAGCGATCAACCCCGAGCCGGGTGGCGGCGACAGCGCTCCCACCAACCAGTTCGTTCTGGACGGCGAGATTCGCGTTGACGACCACTCCTACCTGGCAGACCCCTTCCCGAGCGTTGGCGAGACCTTCAGCGTCGTGCGCGGTGTCATGCGCTGGGGCAACGGACAGAGCCAGCTACTCCCGCAGGGTATCGAAGACATCATCGCCGGTGACGCATCCCTCGACGGAATCACCGAAGACGACGCGGCCGTCGAACAGGGTGACAGCACTGTCCTGACCGTCTCGCTGACCCGCGAAACGACGGACGACGTCACCGTCCTCGTCAGCTGCACGCCGTCGCAAACCATCAGCTGTCCGGCAACCGTCACGATTGCTGGCGGACAACGCAGTGCAGACATCACCGTTGCTGGGCTCCTCGCTAGCGATACCCCAGCTACCGTCACTGCCGAAATTGCCGGCGAGTCGGACACCGCCTCGGTCCGCGTGTACAACGACCTGTCCGCACGCAACTTGTCGAGCCTGACCGCTGCCAACAACACCGTGCTTCCCGGCGCCGAGGTTGACGTCACACTCGTCCTCGACATTCCTGCCGGTGCCACCACCAGCGTGCCCATGACCTACTCGGGCCCGCTGACCGGACCGGACAACGTTGCCGTCGCACAGGGAAGCCGCATGGCGACCTTCACCGTCACCGCTGGAGACGCTCCGGGTGCGGCGAGCGTGAGCGGAGACCTCGGCGCTGAAGCCACCGCGAACATCACCGTAGCTTCGGTCACCGTGGATCCGAACCTGTACTTCTCACGTTACATCGAAGGTTCTGGCGCAGGCAATAAGGTGGTCGAAATCACCAACGCAACCGGCGGCGACGTCGATGCGAGCCGCTGCACGGTGGACCTGTACCGCAACGGTAACGCCACCGTCGACTCTTCGTTCGACCTCACCGCCCTCACCCTGGCCAACGGAGACGAGTTCGTGTTGTGCAACTCGAGCTTCACCCCTGCAGCCTCGTGTGACCAGACTGGAAACCTGAACTTCAACGGTGACGACGGACTGGCCTTGGTGTGCGACGGCAATATCGTCGACTTCATCGGCTCCACCACCGGCGGCGACCCGGGCTCGGAGTGGGCCGCAAACGGCGTGTCCACAGCCAACCAGACCTTGGTCCGTAAGTGCACCGTCATTCAGGGCGATATCGACCCGGTCGACGCCTTCGACCCGTCGGCCGAGTGGGACAGTCTGGCACAGGACAACGTCGACAACCTCGGAAACTACACCTGCCCATAGATGTTGTGGTTGTTGATGACAGCGGCGTTTGCCGCACCTTGTGACGCCGCAGCCGTCGCCGAGCGCTTATCGCCCGGTTCGACGGCTGCTGGCGTTCGGCTGGACCGCGCCCAAGACGCTGCGACTCTGCTCGCGGTTCAGACGGCGGCCATCATCGAGCGATGTGCCGAGTCTGCCAGCGAGCAGCGGCGCATTGAGAACGTGTTGGAATCACCGGCAGCCAACCATGACTTGGTTCAAGCCCGGACCGAGCTCTTTCTACTCGCCGGCACGCCCGATACCTGGCGCCTCGACAGTCGCGTCGACCGTACCCAGTACACCTGGACCGTGCCCAAAGCCCTGGCAATGACCTGGGCAGAACACGACGGCTCCGCCGCCCTGGACATCGCCGGAATCGACCGCATTCGAGTCCAGGTTCGCCCAGGTCTTTCGGTTCCACCGCCCGAAGAGCCCAAAAATGCTCCCCGTGACTGGCAGCCACCAGCCCCACCCTGGGTTGAGGTCACCCGCGGTGAGACTGCGGTGTGGACCACGTCTTGCTGGGGTCCCGCTTGGGCAGACGAGCTCATTGGAAGCATCTGCGCCAGCCTTGAGCCACGCGTTCGTACCGCGCGTATCACCATCGCTATTCCCGGCACAGCGTGGGCCATCACCGGTCCCGACCACCCAGACGTCTGTGAATACGGCACCCTACGATGGCCGTCTCTCGGCATCACCGTACGCCTGAACACCTATCCGACCGCCGAAGACGCCGAGCTTCACATCACCGAAGCGCCGCATGCGGTAACCGCGACATCCGCGGATGGTCGTCAGACAGCCGCGCTCATGTGCACGACCGAGTGGCCACAGAGCGGCTCCATTGCCGATGATATCTGTCGGTCGTTGGTTCCGGCGGATGCAGCTTCGCGCCAGGTACTGGCCGATTTACCGCACCGCTAATCGTCGGCGTTTGCAGCCTCGATACGAAGCTTAATAGCGGCCATTCGCTCGGGGTAGCGCTTGGCAACTTCGTCGATTGCGCCGTACACATCGGCCAGACCCACAGAACAGATACCGGAAGGGCGGTAACCACCATCCAACATAGCGAAACCAACGCGAGCTTGCCCAGCCATCCAAGGTCAAAAACCACGTCTGTGAGCAAGACCAGCAGGAGTGGGACGATGGCGAACAACAGGGACATTGCGAACAGCTCAACCGCCCCCAACTTCATCAGTCAGGACACCGGCTTGCGCCAGTCATCGCCTATCTCGGGCGTTTCCGGGGCCTCAAACGGAGACTGCGTGGTCATTTGCGCACCGCCTTGACCACGCGCAGCAGCACCCACACGCTGGCGAGCGTACCCAGCACCATCCACGGCAAATACACCATGAATCCTGAATCGAGAGCATCCGAAAAGCTAGCGACCAAGTCGAAAAACCACAGCAGACTGACCACGCTTGCGATGTGCGAGAGCAAACAGGTGATGAGCAGCGGCGCCGTGCGCATGCCCATGAGCTTTCCAATCGCACCGCCCACCAGCACACCGGTGCTCCAAAAGGGAAAGAAGACGAATACAATCAGGCCAATGACGCCAAAGCGGTCCATCCATGCTTGATGCGTCTTGGCAGTCTCGTGCCATCCACTGACCCAGCCACCAACAATGGGAATGCGCTGTGCTGCGGACTCGCCCAAGACCACACCCGGCCAAGCGCAAAGCAACAGCGCTACGTCTTGCAAGCCACACTGGAAGAAAAGGAATGACGTGGAATACCCATCGCGAACACCGTGGGCAATGTTCACCGCCCGACCCGTGAAAGCCATCTCCACGACGAGCAGCCAAACCCCGGCGTATGGCTCCGGCTGGCGAATGGCCATGAACACCATGCCCACAAGCCACACCAAGAACACGACCACACCCACCGCTCCAATCTGCTTAGCGCGGCCCCACTCGACTAAATCCACGGCGCCTCCACACGGCCCGAGTATTGCGGTGAACGGCGTTAGTCTTGGTCAGTCGGTTAGCAAGTCGTCCTACAAGCGAGAGCCCAGTGTCTGACCGCATCCGCGTCCTGCTTCAAGCCCCTCTGCCTCCACCTACAGGCGGAATCGCGACCTGGACCTACAATGTGGTGCACTCGGAGCTGGCACAAGAGTTCGACATTCGCCTTGTCGACATGTCGTACGGAACACGTGCCGGTGGCGACAAGGCATCGCTGCTACGGAAAGTACGTAAGGGTGCCCATGGCCTGTTCGGCGTCGCAGATGCCCTGCTACAGCATCGACCACAGGTCCTCCACGTCTGCTCGACCGGACACCCACGTCCCCTACTGCGTGACGCTCCCGGTCTGCGGATGGCCCGTGCATCGGGTGTGGCAACGGCCGTCCATATTCATGGTGACGCCGCCCGGTTGACTGCCCGTCCGGGACTCTCCAAGCGGATCTTGCGCAAGGTCGACAGCGTCATCACCCTTGGTGCCGGGAGCCGAGCCAGCGCTGAGTCCATTGGACTGACCAATGTCGCGGTCCTGCCCAACAGCATCGCTGCACGGCCCCTCCCCGACAGACCGCCGCTCAGCGCCCGGCGCATCCGCTTACTGTTTCTTGGCAATATCCAGCGAGCGAAGGGCATTGTTGACCTGCTAGATGCACTCAAGCACACTCCCAACCTGGACCTGTTTATCGTGGGACGATGGATGAATGACCGCGACGGCAGCTCGTGCGAACAAGACGTTCGCAACCGCATCGCCGACCCCGATCTGGCCCAACGCGTCCATCTCATTGGCCCAGTCGCGACCGAGGAGGTGTGGGAATACTACGCAAAGTCGGACGTCTTGGTACTGCCCTCGTACACCGAGGGATTCCCAATGACGCTGCTCGAATCCATGGTCTCAGGCATGCCAAGCGTTGTGACCCCGGTGGGCGCAATGCCTGAAGTCGTCCGACATGGACACAATGGCTGGGTGGTCCCCGTGGGCAAGCCAGAGGCCCTCGCCGAGACCCTGAACGCCCTCACAGCAGAGACGGTCGGCACTACTGGCGCCAACGCCAACACCTTGGTTCGCGAGGTGTACACACACGCAGCTGTTCACCGGCAGCTCGCACAGCTGTGGCGCTCACTCGCTGACGAAGCCCGTTAACCAAGGGCCAAGCTGCTCGATACACAAACGCTCAGCGGCACCAACAGTCAGGTGATTGGTTCCCGACCAGTCTTGATGAGAGTAGGTCAGCCCGCTGTCATCGTTGAAGCTCTGAAAGGTCAAGACGCGTGGGTTGTCACGCACCAACTGCTCAAGTTCGACCAAAATTTCCGACCGTGCAGGCGTCAAGTCCGACAGACCGGGGTGACTTGGTGGCTCGTACAACAACACGTCTGCACCGGCCTGAGTCGCCACGTCAATGACTCGCTGTAGACCCTCGGCGTCGAGTACCGCTTTGATCGGGTCCAGATGTGGCGGACCGTTGAGGTGGTAGCGAGTTGCTAAGAATCCGCGGTGGTACTCGGCCACTCGGGTGTCGCCCGCGACCAAGTACTTGACCCCTTCGTCGAGTGACTTCCGGTAGCGGAATGCGGGGACCGCGTTGAACACCGGGAACGACAGAGGAACCCTGGACTCTTCGTACACGCGGTATCGCTCGCGGTACAGCGCCCGCTCTGGCGGCTCCAGCCATGTCCAGATCTCAGACGACAAAGATGCAGCATCCGAAAAGCGATTGACGAAGACGCCGATAACCACGCGCTCCGGAGCCTGATTGTGCCGCAGGTACTGCCGAAGAATGAGCTCGGCCGACAAGAAGCCCTGTCCGCCAGAGGCTAGATTGTACGAGCTCGTGCCAGCGATGGGGTCCACGACGGTAGGGTCGAAGGACTGCTGGGCAACGGAGTTTCCAAGGACAAGGGTGTCGAAGGACTGCTCCTCTAAGGCCATCATCTCGCGTACTTTCGGTACGTTATAGTCAAAGCGCAGAGCGAGTGGTTCAAGGGCGAGCCCAGCTCCCCAAATCACAACGAGATTGACCGCCACGAAGGCCGCCATCTTCACAAGCATGGCTCGGGTTTCAGAAGACAAAGTAGATAAACTCACTGCTGGTTGCGCCAAACAAGACGATGGCCTGAACGCCGACGCCACCGGCGAGCCACCAACGCCACGACGACTGTTCCGCGCGCGGAGCGACGGCCAAGATGCCGCCTCCGAGAAGCACACAGCCGAGGGCAAAGACGGTCATGAACGTATTGGGTCGGCCACCATCTGCCAGCGTCGCAATCCGCCACAAGACAGTCATGGCGTCGCCGAGGGTGTTGGCCCGGAAGAACACCCAGGTCAGACACACCCCCTGAAAGACCAAGAAGG
>JBLHSN010000274.1:0-8156 GCA_047626195.1 Myxococcota bacterium | reverse complement strand
GTGCGCATCGACGACGTCGTCGCCGACATCGACATCTTCTGCACGGCAACGGGCAACTTCAACATCATCACCGTCGACCACATGTTGAAGATGAAGCACAACGCTATCGTCTGCAACATCGGTCACTTCGACAACGAAATCGAGATGGCAGTCCTCGAAGGCATGGTCAAGAGCGGCGATGTCGAGAAGATTGAGATTAAGCCACAGGTCCACGAGTGGAAGTTCAAGAACACCACCCACGGCCCCAAGGGCGGCGGACATAGCATCATCGTCTTGGCCGAAGGCCGCTTGGTCAACCTCGGTTGTGCCACTGGTCACCCGAGCCTCGTCATGAGCGCAAGCTTCACCAATCAGGTCATCGCCCAGATTGAGCTCCACAAGGACGCAGAGTCCTACGGCAAGACCGTGACCACGCTTCCCAAGCACCTTGACGAGAAGGTTGCCCGTCTGCACCTCGACAAGTTTGGCGCCAAGCTCACCGTTCTGTCGGACGAGCAAGCCAGCTACATCGGCGTAACGCCGGCTGGTCCTTACAAGCCCGAGAACTACCGCTACTAAGCGTGTAGGCCTAGGCCACTTTAAGAGCCGAGTTCCATTTGGAACTCGGCTCTTTTTAGTTTAGCCCCACCTCGCATTTAGCAACGGCGACGCAACCCCAGCAAAACGCCCAGCAGTGGCCACATCAAGAATTGGGGTGCTGGGACTGTATTGCACCCACCTGCTGGCTGGACATCGACAGATGCCGTGTCACTCACGGGAGCGAGGTCTCTGTCATCCGTATCTAAGTCCTCAACAACGACGTCCTCACCTTCAGTATCCGAGTCGGGTTCTGCAGCGTCTGTGTCCGGATCATCGGGCAGCTCCACAGACGCCTCGTCGATGTTTAGGCTCAACACCGCTACGCCTGCACGAGACCACGCATCCGTAGCCTCCACCCGCACTTCAAAGACACCGGCTTGCGCGGGTACCCCCAACAGTCGCCCTTCATCCACCGTCAGACCGCTCGGCAATCCGTCGATTTGTACTGTCCACTGTGTCGGCGCTATTCGGGTGCTGTAGGCGTCTCCGACGACCCCGTCCGGAAGTACCAGAGCACTTAAGTCCGGAGCATTAGCCCAAGCAGCCACTCCACTGACCTGACCCGCTTGGACGACAGCGACGACAGCGCCCGCACACAGGTACTCCGCGGTATCCGCCGAACGCCCAAGGGCATGACGACTCACGACTCCACCGTCGTCAACAGCCAACCAACCTCCCCATGGCAGACCAACAACCCACCGTTCATTGCATGCTACGGGTGTTGTGGTCGGTGCCAGTTCTCCGACCGCCCACGTGCCCAAGGCTTGCCAATCTCCGGCCGCACTGCCGTACCAAAGCGAAGCGTGTGCTCCGGTCGACGTCGACGACACATTCGCCCAAAGAAGAGTGCCGTCTTGTGAAACCCCAACCCGGTCATACTGACCTACGGCTATCGGAAGTACCGGGGCCGAAACCGTCAACCAAGAGATTCCCTCATCTTGGCTATAGCCAAGCTCAGGCTGACGGAGCGTGGAATTCCACAATCGCCAAACCACGTGGGAACCCGACCCAACTAGCCCGCCAGGCTCTGCGCCCTGTGGAACCACACCCGCCTGAACACCGCCCTGATCGACCTGCTGAAGAGTACCGTTGTCGTCCTCGACGACCAGTAGACCACTGCCCATAGCGATGGCATCCATGGAGTCCGTCGACCACACCAGCTCGCTCGGTTGCCAGGCCTCTTGTGGCGTCCAATAGGACAAGGAGTCATGTGTCCACGCCCACAAGGTGTCGCCGCCGTACGAGGCGCCAACCAGGTCGGCCACACCCTCTCCAGTCACGAACCAATCGATGCCATTGGTAGACATTGAAAGGTTCGATGCGCCAATGGACAAAAACCCGTTCGGCGTGCCAACAACAGCCTCGCCAACACTGCCTGCTGCGAGGTCAGCGACGGCATCGAGCGGATGGCCAGGCGAGCTGACCCGAACAGTCGACGTGGCGGTCGCAGAGAGTAACTCTCCCGCCAAGCCAGTCGTCCCAAGGCTCCACAGCAGCGCGTGAGGACCGGATGCGTGAGGCGGCACATGAATGTCCATACTCACAACACCTGACGAGGCGTCCCCCCACTCTTCGTCACCTGCGTGAGTCCAGCACGACCACACCACATCGGGACGGACACCAAACTGCATCGCAGCTTGGAGGTCCTCAAGTGCCATGCCAGAAATGACATCTGCTCCCGAGGCGGAGCCTGTGTAGCTAGCTCTTTCGACCGTCCATCCAACGGGAAGCCCGGCACAGACCGCCGCAGAGCCGCTCACAGCACCTCCACCGCTGAGCCGCAGCGTGACGCCGAGCACAGCCCCGGCCTCCACGTGACTCGCATGCTCAACAGAGTCGAATGCGCAACCCGCAAGGCCCGCACAGAGTAATCCGGCGATTGGCTTGTTCATTGAGCTCCCGCGCCGCTCCAACCCTATCTCGCTCGTCACACTTCGTGACAGTACAGATAGACCAGTGGCAGCGCAGCCGGCCTTACGACGCTGTCTTGCTCTTCTTTTCGCGGTCGAACCATTGGAGGTATTCGTCGATGGTTCCGCCGTAGTCGATCAACGTACCCGGTTCCGGGTACGCCCAGACACGACTGGCCCGACTGGCGAGCTCACGGTCATGTGTGACGTAGATGAGCGTGCCTTGGTACCGGTCGATCGAGTCGGCCAGCGCGCTGATGCTCTCCAAGTCCAAGTGGTCTGTGGGCTCGTCGAGAATCAGCGTGTTGTATTCCATGAGAATCAACTTGCACAAGACCAGGCGAGCGCCCTCACCACCGGACAACGTGCCCGTGGGCTTGCCACCATCGGCTCCGCTGAACAGCATACGGCCGAGGACCGCCCGCACCTGTTGCTCGCCCACTTCCGGACGCTGGCTAAACAGCCAATCGTAGACCGTAGAGCCAGAACCAATCTGGTCCCGATGGTCGTGGCCGAAGTAGCCGATGCTGGTGTTGTGTCCCCAACGAATCGGTCCATCGTGCAGGTCGACCGCTTCGAGAACCGTCTTGACGAGGGTGGTCTTGCCTACACCGTTGCGTCCAATGACCGCCACCTTGTCACCCCGTGACAGGTGCGTACCGAAGTTTTCGAAGATGACTTGGTCGCCGAAGGCTTTCGAGATGGGCTCGACGCTCAGCACGTCCCGCCCGGAGGGCTCACCCACTTCAAAGTTTATGAAGGGGCGCGAGATGTTGCTGCGCTTGATCTCGTCTGGCCGGAGCTTCTCAATTTGCTTCTGCCGTGACCGCGTCTGCGATGCACGGCTACCGGCGCCGAAGCGCTGAATAAAGCCCTGGAGCTGCTCAATCTTCTTCGTACGGTCGCCTGACTGCTTCTCTTGCCGGGTGTGAATCTGCGCCTTCTGCCGCACCATCTCATCGTAGTTGCCAGGGTACGTGATGATGGTGTGGTAGTCGATATCGGCAATCTGATCACACACGGCGTTCAAGAAGCGACGGTCATGGCTAATGACTACCAACACGCCGCGGTAGGACAATAAGAAATCTTCCAACCAGCGAATGGACTCGAGGTCCAAGTGGTTGGTCGGTTCATCCAGCAGCAGCGCATCGGGCTTACCGAACAGCGCCTGCGCCACCATGACTCGGACTTTTAGTCCGGGCGTGAGGTCACCGAGCCGCTTGTCGTGCAACGACTCTTCAACACCAAGTCCATCAAGAAGCTGCGCTGCTTCGGGCTCTGCGGTGTAGCCATCTTCTTCCATGACCACCATCTCAAGCTCACCGAGACGCTCACCATCCGCGTCGGTCAGCTCTTCTTTGGCATACAAGCGCTCACGCTCATCCAACGCTGCCCACAGGCGCGTATTGCCCATAATGGCCACGTCGATGACGCGGTGGTCGTCATAGGCAAAATGGTCCTGCCGCAGCCATGCGGTGCGTTCAGGAAGCGAAACGTGACCTTTGTCGGTTTCTTCCGCACCGATCAGCAGCTTCATAAACGTTGACTTACCGGCACCATTAGGACCAGTAAGGCCGTAGTTATTTCCAGGGGAAAACGCGACGTTCACATCTTCAAACAAGACGCGCCCGCCGTACCCCTTGGTGACATCACTGACAGTAATCATCATACGCTCCAAGACCGAGGACGCGCCCGATAGCGCGACACGTCGAGTCCGACCACCGATGGAACAGACGCGAAACATTCCATCCGGAGCGCGGACAAAAGCGGGGAAATGAGCCGATGTCGCTCAGGCAGGTGATCCTGCGACCAAACTCCGGTACTGTGTACCCTTTCAAGGATACCCGTTAGTCATGAGTGGACTCTTCGAGCTCATCGAATTTACGTCATCTGATGACTATAGCTTCACCGTCCACGCGCGCGACAGAGGTGCCCTCGCTGGTCGGCGGACAAGCCTGAAGGTTTTGAAGGACGGTCAGCTGACGCCTGACATGGTGAGTCGCATGCGCGACGAAGCCCGAGTGCTGTCACGACTGCGCCATCCAAGCATGGTCCACCTGTTCAACCTGCACAGCTATCGAGGTCGCCCGGTCCTGGAGATGGAGTTTTTGCGGGGTTTGTCTGCCGCAGAACTAATTTCTGGCTACCCCAGGGGGTTGCCCGCAGAGGTGGTGCTTAAGATTGCTCGCGGTGTTTCCGGAGCGCTAGAAGCCGCCTACAATCGACCGGTCGGACCCAGTCTCCAACCGATGCGTATTGTCCACCGTAACGTCAGCCTGCCGAACATCTTGGTGACCGTCGGCGGAGCCGTAAAGCTTATCGACTTCATCATGGCCAAGGGCTCGTTCACCGACCGCATGGCCATCAGCTTCGTCGCGCCAGCGACCGCTCGCGGCTACCCCGCACCCGAGCTCGCCGAAAATAGCGCCCGCGCCGCCGAGGAAGTCGATGTTTACAGCCTCGGCCATGTACTGCACCATCTGCTGACCGGCTCACGCATGAACCTCATCGGCGTGGAGGAAAGTCACGAACGAGATGCGGCCGCTCACCTCGACAACTTCGTGATCGGCGACCTTCCGGCCGACCTGGCGCAACGCACCATCACGCTCGTGCGTCGAATGATCTCTTTCCACCCAACGAAACGGCCCAGACACCGCGAAGTCGTCAGCGAACTCTCTGACATCATCAAACACGCGGGATTCGGTGCGGACTTGGCCCGATTCGGCGAGGACGTTGTCGCTCCCAAGTACGCGGACCGTGAACAAGTGCCCCCCTCGCACCACGCGCAGTGGCGAGAAGCCTTGTTCTTGGAGGAGCAACAGCCAGACATCCCCGACCTCGACGATGCCATCACGCCAGCCATCGCTGAGCAGCGGATGCGAGACATCGTAAAGACCCACGGCTGGTCCAAGCGAATGGCCGAGCTTCAAGATCTTGTAATCGCCAGTGGATACAGGCCGGACGAGCCCTTCCTACCCGTGCTGGACAAAGCTCTCTCGCCAGCCTGGAAGTTCTGGGAACGCCCGCCAAAGGCGGCGGACATCTGTGCAGCACTTGCCATGGTTGTCCAGTCCGGCTCACCCGAGGTCTTGTCTAGAGCAAGGGCACTGCTGAAGCACGGGAACACGGACGTTCGCCGGGCCGCAGAATTCGTAGTTGCCCAATACGAGGACCTATAACCGTCAGCTATCGCTGACAGTTGTCGGCGGACATCGGACTCATGCCCTCTTTTGAACGGCCAAAACTGGCTAATCATCTGGCATGCCTCTTGCTTGCAAAGCACCACGAGAGTCCTGACAACCGCACAACCCGTGTCAGGACCACTCTATGGGGTACGTCATGTCTCGCTTTTTCGCCTTCGTTGTCGTCACTACGACATGTGCTGCACCAGCGCTCGGAGGAGGGCCCGGCGCCACTCCATCGAACGTGTCTTCCACCGCCGCCCTCTCGACGAAACCAACATCCGATGCAACCGTACGCGTCCACCCTGCCAAACGAGACCATTCGTACCAACGCCCAGCGTGCCGCCTGTCTCCACACCAACTCATAGCCCCTGATACTGGAGGCCAATACATCGCGCAGCGCCATCCGGAAGGCACCTCGGTCTCGATGACACTGCTACACCCGCTGTGGACCACGTCATGGGTAACGCCGATGGCCCGTCAACTTGCACAGCTCGATGAGGATGTGGTTTCTAGCGAAGCAGTAGACATTACACTGCTACTCGCAAACAATGATATTATTGAGCTTATGAATGTTGGGTTGGAGGTCGGCCCACCTCTACACGGCATGGTTCGGGCGAGCACACATGTGCGTCTACCACGACATGCTGTTGACGCACTGGCGGCATCACCTGTTGTCCAAGTCACTTGGACACTCGATGGCGTCCCGTATCATTCCAGTTTGTCCCGCCACCAGGGCCAGCGATGGTACCAACAGCCGTTCACCTGCATAGCGGCCAGCCTTCCCTGAGCGATGTGGACAGCCTGAAATGAGCTCGCCGTGGCCGATTGCTGTCCACCGAACCCCTAAGGACCAGCCTCGATGTACAGGACTTCGCCAGCGGGTAGGCTAACCATGTGCGTTGTCAGCAGGGCGGAAATCCGACTGCTTCGCGACTGACTGTGCCCCGATTTGACGGACACCTGTAATTGATGGGTCTCCACAGACGTGATGCCTGCGGTGATTTCCGAATGATGTTCGAAGATGGGTCGAACGCCCTTGTCTGTCTCTGAGGCTGTGATGGAACCAATACGCCTATCGGTTGCCCCAGTCACACCAGGCCGAACGCAGGCGTAGGGCGAAGCCCGAAGCCGAGGACGGCCTTCGTTGAGCAACAGGCTTGCCATAATCTCCGGCCAGTGGTGCATCACCCAGCTTTGGCCAGCTGGTTAGCGGCCTTCCAGCCATGTTCGAAGACCACCGGACTCTTCTGTCCCAGAGTACTGTGCCGGCGTTCGTGGTTGTAGAACGGCACGATGTAGTCGATGACAGCGGCTCTGGCTTCGGCGAGACCGGACCCTTCGCGGCTCTGCTTGACCCACTCCTGCTCGAGCGTTCCAAAGAACGATTCGGCCATCGCGTTGTCCCAGCAATCGCCTTTGCGACTCATAGAGGGCACAGCACCGATGGTATCGAGCGCCGAACGGTAGTCTACGCTCGCGTACTGCGACCCACGGTCGGTGTGGTGGATCCGGCCGGCGCCGGGCCCGCGAAGGGCCACTGCGCGGTCGAGAGCCTCCAGCACGAGGCGGGTCCGCATGTGGTCGCGAATGGCCCATCCCACCATGCGACGGCTGTGGAGGTCGATAATGACAGCCAGATAGACGAAGCCCGCTGCGGTGCGAAGGTAGGTGATGTCGCCTACCCATGCCTGATTGGACCGTTCAGCGGTGAAGTGTCGCTGCAGAAGATTGTCCGCAATCGGGTCTTCATGCGCGGATAAGGTCGTCGAGACACGAAAGACTCTTTGGGTCGGAACTCCGGATAGCTGCTCCTCTTGCATCAGGCGTGCAACGCGCTTGCGAGCCACGCGATGGCCTTCCTCCTGCAGCTCCGCGTGAATGCGAGGAGCTCCGTAGGTCTTCCGATGAATCGCGCGGATGTGGACCCGCAGAAGCGGTTCGCTTCGCTCTCTTGCGGCGGGGTCCTTCGCCCATTGGTAGTACGCAGAGGTACAAACCTGAAGAGCACGGCACATCGCAGCCACCGGCCACACTCCCAAGGTTTTCTCCGTCAAGATGAAGCGGTAGACAGCCACGACATCTCCTTGGCGAAGAAGGCCGCCTTAGATTCAAGGGGTCGCTGCACCACCTCCTGATGCACGATTGCGAGGGAGTGCATGAGGACTAGAGTAGGCTTCTCGGAGAAGGAGTCGGCCACAGTTTGGCAACAGTGGAAAGCTGGAGCCACGCTCAGCGAAATAGCTCGACTGATAGAGCGAAAGCCTGGGACTGTGCACGGTTTCCTTTCGCGACATCGAGGGTTAGCGCCGCGAACATCTTTTCGTTCCTCAATCGCGCTCACGGAAGAGGAGCGGGAAAACATCTCACGCGTTTTGGCACGCTGAGGTCCATGGCTCGGCTGACGGAGTCGACGGTTGACGGCTTCGGCCTGCGCACTCCCCCAATCACTTTGGCTAACGCTTCTTTTGAGCAGTCACCGTCT
>JBLHSN010000273.1:0-8185 GCA_047626195.1 Myxococcota bacterium | reverse complement strand
GCACCTTCGGAGGTATCATGCGCTTGCTATCCCTGGCCTTTCTCCTGCTGATGGCCTGCCCCGGGGCGGACACGGACGAGACCGATCTCGGCACCGAATCTGCCACCGAAGTCGAAGCCGACACCGAACTTTTCGCCTTCGAAGACCTGGGAGCGAACTGCCCTGGCGGCTGCAACCTCGACACCTGCGTCCTAGAACCCTCCGACTCATGCGACAGCACCCTGTGCCTCTTTGATGGTCGCACCGGCATTGACGCCTACTGCACCCAAGAGTGCATCGGTAGCGAGTGTCCCCCTGGCTACACGTGCATGACCACCGAAGATGAGTGGGGAGACGTCTGTTTTGCGAACCCGCGGGAGTGCGGAAACGGCATTGTCGAGCGCGGTGAAATCTGCGACGACGGCAACACCGACGACGGTGACCTGTGCTCTGGCAACTGTAATGAGGTGACCACTCCCCCATCGAGTGGTTCATTCAGCTTCGGACCGCCCGGAGAGCCGCGAACGACCGAGCTCAACGGCACCGAGCCCACGGTGTTCGCCTACCGCAGCGAGCGCGACGGCATTGTCGACATCACCCTCGGTACCTTTCAAAACATCACCTTCTCTCTCGAGCTGAACGACATCGAGAACGTGACCGTTCCCGGCCCCATCTTCACGGACTTCACCGCGGTATTCGGCGCGTGCAACTTCTCCGGCATCGGAACCACCACCCTGCTGAACGGTTTTGACCCCACAGCCCAGACCGTCTCCGGCACGTTCACTGCCAACATCGCCTGCTTCGCCGGCTGTTTCGATTGTGGCGGACAGGGAGCCGAACGGAGCTACGAAGGCGACTTCGACATGAACTTCGTCGAGCGGCCTTTTTAAGGCTAGTTCGGTTCCATGGCAGATGAACAACTCAACAACCCGCTACACGGCATCACCCTTAAAGCTCTCCTGACCGGCTTGGTCGAAGAGCATGGCTGGGAGTACCTAGCCGAACGGGTGAAGATTCAGTGCTTCAGCAATGAGCCGAGCATCAAGTCGAGCCTCACCTTCCTGCGCAAGACTCCGTGGGCGCGCGCCAAGGTTGAAGGCATCTATCTGTCCGACTTCAAGGGTCGGGAGCGCAAGCGCAAGCGCAACCTGCGACGAGCCGCCCGCCGTGCGTACGCCGAGAGTGTGAAGGACGGCACCGTCGAGAGAATGGTCATACTAAGCGACGTGGAACTGGCCATGACGGACGCGACGCCAAGCCCTGTGGAAGAGGTCGTGACGGAAGAGGCGGGTCTGACAGCGACGTCGGAGATGACCGAAGAGGCCGAGATCGCTGCGACACTAAGCCCCGTCGAAGACGTCACCCTGGACGCAACGCCAAGTCCGGTCGTAGACGTTGAGCCAGCAGCGACTCCAAGCCCCGTCGAAGACGTCACCCTGGACGCAACGCCAAGTCCGGTCGAAGACGTCGAGACCGAAGCTACGCCAACTCCAGCAGACGCCGTCGTCACAGAGACAGTCGACAAGGCGCCGGCAGCCGACACAGAAGAAGTCGCCGACAAAGCCGAAGAAGACGTGTCGGGTTGGTCCTTCAGCCGAGGCTAGAGAATGACGGCCCGAACGCGTAGCTTCTTGATGCGACCGTTCGACACGTAGTCCAATGCTTTGTCTACCCACTCGCGCTTAATGGCGACCGCCGTGGTCTTGTCCATGGTGTCAATACGGCCAATAGCGTCCTTCGGAATGCCCCCGTCTTTGATGAGGGCACCGAGAACATCTCCCTTGCGTAGCTTCGCCGCCCGTCCAGCGAGCAGCAGCAGCGTCTTGTTCAACGGTGTGAGGCTGTCCAGTCGTCCGGACACGGCCAGCTCAGGTTCGCGTGTAAGAGGCTCACCCAAGAAGGCTTCCAGAGTCTCCAGACGCTTATGCTCGTTGGGGCGAGACACAATGCTCACCGCACGTCCCGATTCACCGGCACGGCCAGTCCGGCCAACGCGGTGCACATGACTCTCAGGGTCCGAGCTTAGTTCCGCGACCAACACCATAGGAAGCTCCGGAATATCCAGACCTCTGGCCGCAACATTGGTGGCGACGAGGACGGTAGCGCTTCCGTTGGCGAACTGCACGAGGACGTCATCCCGTTGCCGCTGGTCTAGGTCTCCATGCAGAGCCAACGCCGTAGCGCCGCGCTGGGACAACGACCGAGCGACCTCCGCACAGTCCTTGCGCGTCTCACAAAACACCAACGCCGACGATGGCGCATAGTGGGCGAGAACATCGGCAATCCGCTGCTTGCGCTGCCCCATCTCGCAGATGACCAAGCTCTGCGTAATCGTGGTGGGCTGGGCGTCTTCAACAACGGAGACGCGAATCGGTTCATCTTGAATTTCAGCGGCCAGCGCGTCGATACCTGCCGGGAAGGTGGCCGAGAACAGCAGTGTCTGACGGCGCTCCGGGCACGCTCGGACAATGTCGGTGACCACGTCGATGAAGCCCATATCAAGCATACGGTCCGCTTCGTCTAGCACCAGAATGCGTAGGTCCTGCAGACCCAGGCTGTCGCGTCGTAGATGCTCGTCTACCCGGCCGGGAGTTCCGACAACAATCGTGCAGCCGCGGCGCAACGAATCACGCTGGTACTGAAAAGAGCGCCCACCACACAGCGTGATCACACGGAGGTTCTCCAATCGACTCCCCAACCGGCGGAGCTCCATGGTGACCTGCTCAGCGAGCTCTCGCGTCGGGCACAACACCATGGCTTGCGGCCACGCGCGCTCGACATCAATGGAGTTGAGAAGGCCCAGTCCAAACGCGGCTGTCTTTCCACTGCCGGTCTCTGCCTGTCCCGTGACATCAGCGCCGGCAAGCACCATCGGCAGCGCCTCGGCTTGAATCGGCGTCATGTGCGTGAAGCCGATTTGTTCAAGGACGAGCAGCAGCTCGGGGCGGAGGTCAAGGTCAGTAAATGGTGTCATGCCACGCGAGTATCGCGACAGGCGGCAGAGCGACTGATTAGTCGGCAACCATGAGCATTCCATTGAACATTCTTTGCCAATCCCCCGTGTCCACCGGCATGCGTCCCGCAGATGCTTTGCGCAACACTGTTGACCTGGCAAAACGGGCCGATGCGTTGGGTTACCACCGCTTTTGGGTAGCCGAACACCACAGCGATAACGCTCTCGCTGGCGCCTCCCCAGAGGTCCTGATGTCGCACATCGCATCCGTCACCGACCGCATTCGAGTGGGCAGCGGTGGCGTTCAGATCCCCTTCTACAGCCCCTTCAAGGTGGCCGAGCAGTTCAACACCCTGGCCACCCTCTTTCCAGGACGCATCGATCTGGGACTCGGGCGCAGCGGCGGGTCGGAAGGCAATGCACCCGCAGCCCTCGGGGTTAAAAATCAGGGGCCCGCCTCGTTTGCAGCCATGGATGAACTTCTCACCTGGCTGGGACAGGGCACCACAAAGCGCCCGTACGCCAACACCTTTGCCAGTCCACAAACCGACGACCAGGCCCAGCCGTGGATTCTCGGCACCAGCCCGAGTAGCGCCACCTTTGCTGCACAACGTGGCTTACCCTACGCATTTGGCGGCTTTCTGGACCCGCGTGGTATGCAGCCTGCTCTCACCGCCTACCACCAGCACTTTCGTCCCAATGCCTCGGGTGCGAACCCCAAGACCATGCTGGCGTGGAATGTGGTGGTCGGTGAGACCGAAGCGGAAGCCAAGCGCCTGGCCCGAACGACCGAGCATTGGTTTGTTCGCACCATGTTGCGCAACGAGAACCCCGCCTTTCAGTCGCCGGAAGACGCCGACACTGACACCTACTCCCCCATGGAGGCCATGATGCTGCAGATGATGCGTCAGATGGCGTTCATTGGCACGGCTGAGCAGGTGTGGGAGGGACTGTCAGCGCTTCAGCGGTCGACAATGGCCGATGAGCTGACCGTGGTGACGATACCCTTCGACCATCAGGCACGAATCGCGTCTTATGAGCTGTTGATGGCCGCCGCCTAGCTGCCCACTGTGGCAGTCTCTAGAGCCGCGCTGTAGGCTCGACAGCGGTATTTTCGCGGAGTCCCAAACAGGTGTAGCCTCCCGTACTTGGGAGGCTACAGTAACGACCGTCAGTCGAGACAGCCGACTTTACGCGACCTAGGCCCGACGACGCCGGACCAAGAGTGCGAGTGGAAGAATCGCAAGCCACGCCAGACTGCCACCCGTGCTGCTGTCGCAGGCAAGACCTCCGGCAAGGTAGCTATCGACTGGCCCGTTGTCCCCACCGTTGTTCGGGTCGAGCGGGTCGAGCGGGTCACTGCCCGTGTCGAGCTCATCGCCATCATTGATGCCGTCACCGTCGCTGTCTTCGAGGCGTGGGTTGGTCAAGGTCTCGTTGACTTCTTCGCCATCGCCGAGGCCATCACCATCTGTGTCTTCGAGGAGCGGGTTGGTGAGGGTCTCATTGACCTCTTCGCCGTCGTTGAGGCCATCACCATCTGTGTCTTCGAGGAGTGGGTCGGTGTTGGTCTCGTTGACCTCTTCGCCGTCGCTGAGGCCATCACCATCGCTGTCGGCGACGAGTGGGTCAGTATTGGTCTCGTTGAGTTCTTCGCCATCGAGCAACCCGTCATCATCGCTGTCGTCGAGGAGCGGGTTGGTCAAGGTCTCATTGACCTCTTCGCCGTCGCTGAGGCCATCACCATCCGTGTCGTCGACGAGTGGGTCGGTGTTGGTCTCGTTGACTTCCTCGCCGTCGCTGAGGCCATCACCATCACTGTCGGCGACGAGTGGGTCGGTATTGGTCTCGGTGAGTTCTTCGCCATCGAGTAACCCATCATCATCGCTGTCTTCGAGGAGCGGATTGGTCAAGGTCTCGTTGAGCTCTTCGCTGTCGCTTAGGCCATCACCATCTGTGTCGTCGAGGAGTGGATTGGTGAGGGTCTCGTTGACCTCTTCGCCATCGGTGAGGCCGTCAGCGTCCGAGTCGTCGTTCGTAGGGTCCGTCAGAGTCTCGTTGACTTCTTCGCCGTCCGTAAGGCCATCAGCGTCCGAGTCGTCGTTCAGCGGGTCCGTCAGGGTCTCGTTGGCTTCTTCGCCGTCCGTGAGGCCATCAGCGTCCGAGTCGTCATTCAGCGGATCCGTCAGGGTCTCGTTGACTTCCTCGCCGTCCGTCAGGCCATCACCATCTGTGTCCGCAAGGAGCGGGTTCGTCAGGGTCTGGTTGACTTCTTCGCCGTCCGTGAGGCCATCAGCATCCGAGTCGCCATTCGTCGGGTTCGTCAGGGTCTCGTTCACTTCTTCGCTGTCCGTGAGACCGTCATCATCCGAATCATCGTCGTTGGGATCCGTCAGGGTCTCGTTGACTTCTTCACCGTCGAACAGGCCGTCATCATCCGTGTCCGCAAGGAGCGGGTTCGTCAGGGTCTCGTTCACTTCTTCGCCGTCCGTGAGGCCGTCACCGTCCGTGTCCGCAAGGAGCGGATCGGTATTGTAGACCTCGGTTTCCTCAAAGTCGGTGAGACCGTCGTCGTCGGAGTCGACGGGCAGGCCGCCGCAGTCGTTTGGATTGAGCGGGTCGGTGTCGTTGTCGATCTCGAAGCCGTCAGGGCAGCCGTCGCCATCGGTGTCTGCAACGAGCGGGTCGGTGCCTGCGTCGACCTCGTTGCCGTCTGTCGCGCCGTCGCCATCGGTGTCGGGATTGGTTGGATCGGTGCCGAGCGGAGGCTCTTCGGAGTCGGTGAGTCCGTCGTCATCGGTGTCTGCGAGGAGAGGGTCGGTGCCTGCGTCGACCTCGTTGCCGTCCAACACACCGTCACCATCGGTGTCGGGATTGGTCGGGTCGGTACCGAGCGGAGGCTCTTCGGAGTCGGTGAGTCCGTCGTCATCGGTGTCTGCGAGGAGAGGGTCGGTGCCTGCGTCAACCTCGTTGCCGTCCAACGCACCGTCACCATCGGTGTCAGAATTGATCGGGTCGGTGCCGAGCAGAGGCTCTTCGAAGTCGGTGAGACCGTCACCATCGGTGTCGGCTAGGAGTGGGTCGGTGCCTGCGTCGACCTCGTCGCCGTCCATCACGCCGTCATCATCGGTGTCGGGGTTGGTCGGGTCAGTGCCGAGTTCCACCTCCAGAGTGTCGATCAGCCCGTCATCGTCGCCGTCTTCTTGGCCAGCAACTTCGCCGCGACAATGGTCGCCGGCACCGACGGTCGTACCTGGCGCCAGCGTGATGTACAACGTCGCATACAGGCCAGAGCAAGAATCACCCACGGGAGTGACATTGCCACCCACCCCAGAGGCGATGTAAGTCTTCGAGATAACCAGACCGGTGACGCTCGAGGCAGCGCCCAGCGACAGGTAGCCGTCAAGGCCCCAAACAACCCGGTTTTCTCCCGTACCGTTGATAACTTCGACAAGCGCGCCAGCACCCAGGGACAGGTAACCTGCAACGTTGAAGATGAAGTCGCCGTCTTGATCCTGGGCGTCTAGCGTGATGATGGCGTTAGCCGGCACTGCCAGAAAGCCGGGGACATTGTAGATTCCAGGGGTGAGGACCGTACCACCGGCTATGACCCCAGCAGTGAGGTCTTGCCCTCCAGTCATGGCATTCAGTCTATCGACCGCGGCGTCAACGTGTTGATGCGCATCGGGGACGACCGGTTCCGGACCAGGCTCAACTAGAGGTCCGTGTTGGGCCCCGGACCCAACGGTAAGAGCACCGCCGGATTCCACAGTGCCGACAATCTGCGAATTCACGCCCATCGTGACAGCTTGTCCGGACACCACATTGCCGGCGATCACTGAATTCGCGCCCACTGTCGTGGCGGCTACCGACCAAGTGCTTCCACCAAACGTTGAGCCATCGCCTGTAGTTAAGTAAGCGCCACTGTAGACAGCGCCAGTGGACTCTACCGAGGCGCCAATGGCAATGTAGCCATTCGACAGAATATCGCCGTAGATAGGCTGATCTCCACCGGCACCACCGGCGATACCTACGTAATTCCCACCGTAGAGTGCGTGGTCAGACAGGACTGGCCCCAAGAGAGTCTCAAAGTTGATGGGGTCCGCATTCGCGACGGATGCCACAGCAAGCAGCGACCCGGTGACGAGAAGTCGATTCATAGAATTCATGGGGTAAACCTGTACCAGCGGCGCTGGGCTAATCTTTGGAGTGTATCAAAATATTAACTTTAGAAATGACCGCGACCACGCAAACCACTTGTTGCGAACGACGAGGCTAGTTGTCCACTTTTTTAAGTCTCGTGTTCTGATAAGTCAACCAACATGTGAGAGCCCCGTCAGTGATGCTCGTGCTCCACGATCCACTATCAAACCTAGTATCACCACGATTAGCCCAAAATCCAACCCAAAAAAATTAGACCTTCTCGTGGGCCGGAAATAAGTACTTTGCAGAATTAACGGCACGCGCGGTCCACGCTGATGGCACAAACCCAAAAACAGCTGCCACGTGATCGCGGAGACGAGCCCCACTGATCAGGCGCCGAGAAGCCCGATTAGTACAATGTTGTGACGTCTAGAAGAAAAACGCTCGGCTCGAGCGCTGGTCATCGCCATGGCTACGACGATGATGTCAGGAAAAGCATCACCGCCGCATGCAAGCGTCTGCCATCCATGATGCTCACGCAGCGCCATGACCTCGATGAGGACGTCTACGCTAGGACAAAAATAGCAATAGCCTCCCGGATACTCGGGAGGCTACGACTTCAGCTAACAGCGAATTATACCATATCTAAGTCCGACGACGCCGGATCAAGAGTGCCAGCGGAAGCACCGCGAGCCACGCAAGACCACCACCCGTGCTGCTGTCGCACCGAAGGCCTCCGGCAAGGAAACGACTGACTGGCTCAGCCACCCCTTCGTCGGTCTCGTCAAGCGGGTCGCTACCAGCGTCGAACTCCGCGCCGTCGCTGACGCCATCACCGTCGCTGTCTACGCTGACTAAGTCGGTGCCGAGTTCTACTTCCAGGGCATCGGGCAGGCCGTCGCCGTCAGTGTCTCGATTGTTCGGGTCACTGCCGAGGGCAGCCTCTTCGGCGTCGGTGAGGCCGTCATTGTCGGAGTCGGCGTTGGTCGGGTCGCTACCGAACTCTGCTTCTTCGCCGTCGGTGAGACCATCGTCATCGGAGTCGACGTCGTGCGGATCAGAGCCAGCGTCAATTTCATCGCCGTCGGTGAGTCCATCACCGTCGCTGTC
>JBLHSN010000272.1:0-8230 GCA_047626195.1 Myxococcota bacterium | reverse complement strand
CCTTGCTGACCGGATTCCGAGCCCTGCTCTCCGGACTCCGAACCGGGCTCGCCGGATGGGTCGCTGCTCTGTGACCCTTGCTCGCCTTGCTGTGAGCCTTCGTCGCCGGAGGGCGTGCCCTCTTGACCTGGTTCGGAGCCAGACTCAGGCCCGGCCTCGCCGGATTCCTCTTGTGAGTCCGCTTCGTCCTGTAGCTGCTCGCCCATGCGTTCCATGGCTTCGCCAGCTTGTGAGAGCTGGTCACTCGCCGAACCCGAGAGTGTCTCACCCGCTTGTTCGAGCGCTTCACCAGCTTCTCGGCGCTCCTCTGGGGTGGCGTTCTCTAGGGCTTGTTCGAGCTCGCTCGCCGCTTCGGCTGCCGCGCCCATGTCCAGGTCTACGAGGGCATCAGCGAGCGGTTGAAGGGCTTCGGATTCGGCGAGTTGTTGAGCGGCCTGCTCGATTTCGTCCAAGAGGTCTTCGGACTCTGCCATCTCGTCTTGGGCTTCGGCCAGCTGTTCCTGCAGCTCCTCCAGACGGTCGCGGGCTTCGAGTTCATCGATTTCGTCGCCGAGCATGTCTTCGATGAGTTCTTCGAGATCAATGGCAACATCTGCGGGAAGCTCCACCCCGGCGTCTCGCAGTTCCTCCAGTCGTTCGTCGAGACGCTCGCCTTCCTCTTGGACGTCCGACACATCCGCCAGTCGGGTCTGAATCAGACGCGTGGGGAGAAGGAACGCCAACAGCACCGCTAGAATCGCTACGGGAATCCAGCCAGAGCGTCGTGGCCATCTGGCGAACAGTACCCGTCGCTCGGGTTGTAGGGACGCTTCAGAAGTGACTGCGGCGGTCAGGATCTGCTCTCGCGCTCCGCTCTCGGGCTGATCCAGGACGTGTGCTGACGTAATGAGCAGCTCATCCGTGCCATGAAGTCGGTCCAACAGGTACGTCATCTCGCGGTCGGACAGTCCCGACCACAGAGCGCCCAAGAAGCCGCCAATGACTGGGGGGATGAAAGCTAAGACCGGCGCAATAACGAACGCCGGTACGGGGCCCCACCACCAAAATCGCGACAGTAGTGCGATTCCGAGCACGCCAGCCACCGAGATCCACGCGCCTGTGGCCACACCAAGCTTGATGCGTCGGCGACGAAGGATTCGTCGGGCAGCACGTACGCGCCGACCGATGGCCTTCTCAATGGGATGGGACATTCCTATTCTCCGCGGTGGCCGGTTCCGCACACTATGACGAAGCACCCCGGCATTCCATTGCACCCGGACTGAACGGTCGCATGCGCCTGCTGAACAGGACAGCTGAACGCTTAAGCGGTTCCGCACTTACAGCGAGCCATCGGGGCTACCGGATTCGCAAAGACATCGTGCCCACTTGCCCGCATTTTGGACGGACCACCGATCGGCGAATGCCGAAAGGTGGCGCGACGGAAGTGATTGCTGTTGCAGCTCGGTCCTTACCGAGTCGCCGGTAAGGACTTCGCTCAATTTTTCAACGACAGGGTGACTGTTGACGACACACGGGTGGCCGTCGACCCGGGCTGCTTAGCCTTCGTTGCGAAGGGCCTCGGCATCAGAATTGAGGTGCAGCAAGGAGTGGTACAAGACGGCTTGGACCACGGCCAGGATGGGCCAGACCACAAACAAACCAACGCCGCAGGTGCCACAGAGAATCGCGATGACGCCGACCATGAGCACGAGGCTAATGATGAACAGGTCCATCTTGTAGCCATCTGTGAGCTCCCAGCTGCGTGCGAGTGCGTCGATCGGGCCACGGCGTTCGTGCACGATGACGTAGAAGACGAACTGCAAGCCGACGGACAGGATGATGCCTGGCACGATGAACAGCAGGAACCCGATCAAGGTGATGAAGAACAGTAGAATGTAGGCTGCGACCGCCGACAGGTAGCTACCGCCTTCCGAGAACACCATGGAGACGCGGCCTTCGTTTCCACCGGCAATCTCTGCGAACACGCGGATTGCACCAAGGGTGAAAAACAAGCTGACGAGGCCGCCGATTAGCTGTAGACCGAGACGCGTAGCAGTGAATGGAAGCTGACTTTTGAAGTCAGGTTGTTGCTGCTCGAAGAACTGAATCACACCACCCGGAATGGCGAAAATAATGCCGACACCCAACAAGATGAGCAGGGTCAGAATGATAGCTGCAGGTTGCTCGGTGACGAGAACCCAGCTGCGCTCTAGAACCGAGCCAATGCTGAGTCTTGCGGGTTCGCGGTCGCCGAAGTCACCCGCCGGACTCTCTTCTTGATGGTCGGGTGCGTCAAACGGGTTGTCTGTACTCATGGGCTGGGCTCCGGGTGCGGCTGGTATTTAGTCAGTGGGCGAGCCTGTCGTGGAGTCAACGGCTCATTCACTATTCCACAAATTATCATAGTGGAGGAGCGAGCAAAAGATAACAGCCTGTGCAAGCGTCATGATCGGCCAGACCACGAAGACTCCGATGCCCCCTGTCATGTAGATTAAGCCCACAAAGAACGCGAAGAATACGAACTGCACCAGGAAGAGGTTCGCTTTTCGGCCTTCCGTCAGCTGCCAACTTCGACGCATCGCAGCCATGGGGCCGAGACGTTCGTGCACCACAACGAACAATGCGAACTGAAGGCCTAGATAGATGAGAAGACCGGGCACCAGCAGGAATACGAGGCCCACCAGAGCGAACACAGTCGAGAGACCGTAGACGATAATCGCTGATGGACCGGACCGCGCCTCTCCGATGATCATAGAAAACGTGGCTTGGTCTCCATTTGTTAGCGCTACGAAAATGCGCATGGCGCCGAGGGTGAAAAACAAGCTCAGGAGTGCGGTCGCGAGGGGCAGTGCGAGTCGGATGGTGCCGATGAACAGCGGGCTCAACGGAAGGGTGTAGGCCCCTAGCAGGTACTCAAAACCTCTATCGGGAAGCGTAAGCAGCATTTGGACGACCGTAAGAGTGAGCAGTGTCGTCAACACTGTTGCGGGATGGGCAACGAGGACCTTCCACATGTTCCGGATGACGTTGAACGATGACAACCGGCGCGCAGTGCGATTGCCGGATGGTCGGTGTTCAGGGTGGTCAAACACATCGGGCGGGGCAAACAGATTGTCTGTGCCCACGAGCAGCCCCCACATGGATGTGCCGATTTTAACACGGCCTAAGCAATTATTGTCGATGTCCATACCGGTTGGAAAGGCGTCTTCGTGTGGCTACTGGACCGTCTTGATTGTCGACTAGCTGTCCGGTGGTGACCGGGAAGACCATGGCGTCTGTGGCAGGCCGATAGGTGCGACGCGGGCGGCAATGATCCGTCTCGGCCGGGGATTGTCAGGGCACACTATGGACTGACAACGAAAGCTCTGGGTGACACCACAGGGTTCGCTTGCGGGTCCATCCGCGGTATCGGTCGGGCAGTCGTCGGCATCAACTCGCGTGTAGCTACCCGCGGGTAGGTCGAGCGTGAATATGAACTCTCCCCAGGTTGGGTAGTACAGGGGTGGCCGATGTCGTTGATGGAAGAAACCGGCGCTAGGGTGCGTTCAGGGGCGTCGCCAACTGACGACGTTGTACCTTGTTACTACTAGGAAGTTGGCGGCGAAACTGGGCGTGCCGAAGCGTCGGGTTCGACATCAACGTGGAGGTCCACCCCTGTAAGGCGCACCGATTCCGTTCGAGGCATGGTGTGACGTCTTTCCCGACGAATCGGTCCAGGTAATATCGGTGGGCAGGTCGCCGTTGGCTTTCCGGACCGTAGTGGAACCCTGAGCTTCGAGCTAGCCGCCGTCGCCGGTCACGCTGAATGGCGCTGTCACGCCGATTTTGTCTGCCGACGGGTCGACTGGATGCCCAAGTATAGTGGGACCGGTGTCGATCAGCGGTGTGTAGTCGAGTTCGGTATCGATGAGCGTTGACACCACGTCCACTACGAGTCTGGCTGGATGAGACCATACGACTGCGTGCGCGACCCGTGCCGACCTGCGCAGAAATCGGACCTCAAGCTGTGTTGCGGCATGACTCGCTGTGATCGGGATGACCGACATCGTCAGCGCGTCGGAGAAGTGGACGTCGGCGGCACCTTGGTAGATGCTGCTGATCGACCCTGGCCGTTCCACAGTGACACCTGTTCCTCCGCTGGTGACGCGAACGTCTCCGCCGCCGAGCACGTTGGCGGTCTCGAACTCGTCGAACTCGGCGAAACTGTAGGTCCCGATCCCGAGGACGATGACCTGTCGGTCACAGTTCCCGCTCATGGTGTGGTGGAGGGCAAGGATTGCCGAAGCATCTCCAGAACTTGGGGTGGACACCGAGACGTCGGTTGGACCTTGCCCGGCGGTACAAGGCAGAGCGGCGATGCCGGAGTCCCATTCTCCCAACGGGGCAAGAAAACCGCTGTTTACGTTGCCTTCGGTGCCGTCACTGAGACGGACGCGGTGGAACGCATCCCCACGATTCGGGCCTCTCGCCTCGGGGAACACCGCTAGTCGTAGGCATTGTAAGCGAGGGTCCCGACTACCGTTGAGCTGGCCGTCGGCGATTGGCGTACGTTCAGGACGTCGTCGGAGGCGACACCGATGACACACCAGCCCGGTTCTGTTTCGGGCACCTCGGTGGGTATGGGTTTGGGTGTAAATACCGAGGTCGTGGTTGGCAAGGGTTCGGTGGGTTCAGCAATGCTTGGCGGCCCGTCCGGGACGGCGGTGTGGGATGGAACGGCGGGGTCAGTCGTGCTCGTCGGCACGGTCGAGCTGGGTAGAACGGTTGAGTAGCAGTGGATGAGACCCGCGGGTGGAGTGCACTCGACGACATCGGAGGACCGGAGGTTAGTTAGGGCAACACCGAGCGAGCCGAGCACGGTGATGGCGGCGGTTGCCAGGTACGACCAACGGTTCTTGGGGGATCCGTCGTGGGGCTTGCGGCTCCTATTGGCGGGCTGAGGGTCACGGACATCCCCCAATGACATGCCTACCAATCCTATTGGTTCAGCTGGTTTATAGGGAAGTCCGCCAGTTACGCAAAACCGATGGGTAGCATTCCTGCCCATCGGTGGCCCGTCGGGACCGCGCGTGTCGAGGCCCCAAAGCCCCGTGATAAAAGAGTGGTTGAGCCCCGGCATCAACGGCCAGCGCAAGCGGTCTTCAGCGTTGGTTCAGCGGGGCTCTGCGGCCCATTTCGTCACGGCCGCCCGTGGGTGACTCGTCATGAAGTCGTCGACGATGGTCTCCCGTATTGAAAGTCGTTTTCATTTGGGATAGCAGCTCCGCATGACCCTCGATGATCTGCCAGTGTCCGAATCTGCCATGGTGACTGCCATTGGCGGTAGTCGCGCCCTCCGTCTTCGCCTCATGGAAATGGGCTTGGTTCGCGGTACGCGAATCGACAAGCTCCGTGTCGCTCCCCTAGGAGATCCGGTGGAATTGCGTGTGCGGTCGGGTCGGCTGTCGGTGCGCCGTCATGAGGCTCGCGCCATCGAGGTGGCCCAGTGAGCCGCATTGTGCTTGCCGGCAACCCAAACACCGGCAAGAGCACGCTGTTCAATCGGCTTACGGGGGGTTCCGCGAAAGTCGGCAACTATCCTGGTATTACTGTTTCCCCCTACGAAGGGAAGCTGGCTCTCGCGTCCGGTGCGGCCACTCTGGTGGACCTTCCCGGCACGTATTCGCTGACAGCGCGGTCCCTCGAAGAACAGCTTGCGGGCGACGTGATCGACGGCCGTGGTGACCATCCGCAGCCCGACTTGGTCGTGTTGTGCGCAGATGCCACCAACTTGGTGCGCAACCTATACCTGTTACTCCAGGTCCAAGAGCTAGGTCGCAACGTCATTGTGGCGTTGACCATGCTCGACGAAGCCGGAGGGTCCGCTCCGGATGCTATCGCCCTTCGCGCCGCGCTCGGATGCCGCGTACTCCCGGTCAATCCACGCACCGGTGCCGGTGTTGACGCCCTCAAAGCGGCAATCGATCAGGCGGTGAACCAGTCGTCGTCGGAGCCTCTGTGGCGCTTTGAACCCAGCGCAGACCTTCAGACAGCACTGGCCGATATGCAGGAGGCTACCCGGTATAGTCGGGGTGCCGCACTCTGGGCTCTGCTCTCGGTGGGGGATGACGAGCTGGTTGGTATCTCTGATGAGGGGCGTGCTGTTGCAGCTCGCGTCGCAGACCGTTTTGACGACGAGGTGGTGGAAGGTCGCTACCGTTGGCTAGACGACAACATTGCGCCCCTGATTGACCAGGAGAACGGCGAAGAGATTCATGCGTCCACCGACCGTCTAGACCGGGTTCTTCTGCACCCCGTACTCGGCTTCGGTGTATTCTTGGCGCTGATGACCGTGCTCTTCCAGGGTCTATTTACCTGGTCTGACCCCTTCATTAATATCATCGAGTCGGGCTTTGGCTGGCTGGCTGGAACCATCCTGTCGGTGACCGGGCCTACCCTACTGGGTAGCTTCTTGGCCGACGGTCTGATTGGCGGCGTGGGCAGCGTACTCGTTTTCCTACCGCAGATTATGCTGCTCTTTCTATTGCTCTCGCTGATGGAAGACACCGGGTACATGGCCCGTGTTGCCTACCTGATGGACCGTGTGATGAAGCCGCTCGGCTTGCATGGGCGTGCCTTTGTCCCCATGCTCTCTGGTTTCGCCTGTGCGGTGCCGGCCATCATGGCCACACGCACCATGGAGCGGAAGCGCGACCGGTTCCTCACCATGATGATCATCCCGCTGATGACGTGCTCTGCCAGACTTCCGGTGTACACGCTCATCATTGCCGCACTGTTCCCCGCCGGCCGCGTTTTCGGTATCTTTCCGACTCGCGGCCTGATGATGACCGGTATGTACCTGTTCAGCGTGGTCATCGCGCTGATTGCTGGCTTCGTCATGAGTCGAACTCTGCTTCCGGCTCCACCTTCACCGTTGGTCCTCGAGTTACCGCCTTACCGCTTGCCACGTCCCGTCGATGTGTGGCGGCAGACCTGGCGCGGCACCCAGCATTTTCTGAAAGACGCCGGTGGAATCATTCTGCTCGCCGCCATTGTGATGTGGGGAGCACTGACCTTCCCACGCATTGACCCCGGCGAGGTTGTGGGTCTAGGGGATGAGGCAGTCGCTGCGGCACAGCTTGAGCAATCCGTCGCGGGTCGCATGGGCCACGCCATTGAGCCCATCATCCGACCGGTGGGCTGGGACTGGAAGATTGGTGTGGGCATGATTGGCGCGTTTGCTGCGCGCGAAGTGTTCATCAGCACGCTGGGAGAAGTATACGCCCTCGGCAGCGAGGTTGACGAGGCCGATGTCACCCTACGAGAACATATGAAAGCCGAGGTCAAGGCTGACGGAAAGCCGGTGTGGAGTCCGTTGGTCGGCTTGTCGGTCATGGTGTTCATTGCGCTGGGAGCGCAGTGCACGAGCACGCTGGCGGTGTTGAAGCGTGAGACAAAGACCTGGCGTTGGCCAGTGTTTTTGTTCGTGTGGATGACCACGTTGGCGTACGTCGCGAGCTTGATTGTGTACCAAGGTGGGCGAGCGCTGGGCTTTGGGTGAACCCATACAGTGCATAGACGCACTCCAGCCGGACATCCGCGATGCGGCTGAACCAGTCGGAAGTCGGCGAGCTGGGCTGTGAACGGGTGGTTCTATACCGGTTTTGTGCCGATATCGGAGACCACAATGACAACGAAACGTTCGTAGAGTGTTCCGTCACTTCTGATCCTCGTGGCTACGCAGGCGAGTGCCGGTACACCTTGTGCCACGCTGTACGACAAGATTTCTGTACCTGAGTCTGGCATCTACGCGGTCGAACCAGACGGCCGGGGTGGTGTCGCACCCATGAATGTGTTCGGCGATATGAGCCGGGTATTGCAAGCATCTTCGTGATGGATGGCGAACGTCAACCCGAGCCGCGTCAATGGCTGTTCAACAACAGCAACGATGACCATGACTCAACGGTGCTGTGGTGGGACTTCACCACCCGGCTGAGCATCCAGAACTCTGAGGCGACAGATGGGGAGCTCTGGTTGGTGTCGCGGCAAGGTGAACCGGTCACGTCGGCCCAAGGACTTCCGGGTCGCCCTTCTGGACTCGGTACTCAGGCGAGGCCCATTGTCTTTCCGGCCATGAGCCTTGCTGGTTGGATTGACTATGAGAACGCGCGATTCGTCTGGGGCGCGACCTCTGTATCCTTCGAAGGGGCCGGGTTTGTCGACCCTAGGCTTGCGTTTCGGGATTTCATCCGTGTGTTGGATGGCATCAGCT
>JBLHSN010000271.1:0-8335 GCA_047626195.1 Myxococcota bacterium | reverse complement strand
GACCCATAGCCAAAACCGCTGACCATTCCCGAGCACATGCCCACCGCCGCCACATGGCCCAGCGTGCTCTCCGTTGAGTACGGCAATGCGGCATTGGCGACCTGCGCTACAACGACGTCCAGGTCAGCTGCGAGCGCCAAATCTGACGCCTCAATGCCGTCCACGGTGTCTGCATCGAGCCCCGAGCCTGGACCGGTTCCCCCGACCAAAGTCAGAGCCTGGGCCGATACGCGAGAAAACGGCACCGAACCCACGGACTGTCGTGGTGCCAACACCACTCCATCTACGGTGATCTCAATCCAAGGCTCGGTCTCGTCGAGCAAAGGTGCAAGGTCATCGTCGGCACCTAGGGACAGCGAAAAGTACCCATCAAGCATGGCAACCGAGTGCGACTCCGAGAACACCGACGTGCCCCCCGTCGACGCCCCGTAGCCATCAACGACCACGACCATGGGGCCATTCAACGGCGTTCCAGCCGCATCTACCAAACGTCCTTGGTAGTCCACGGTCTGCGGAACTTGAGCCATCACCGTTGACGCCATGACCGACCCTAGAACTATCCACCCGCACATCCACATGGCGCCTCCCATTTGCGCCACGCTACCAGTGTGTGCACTTGGATTCCACGCCGAGTCCGCCGGTTCCCTCACCAGGCAGTTCTACAGCCGCAACGACTAACGAACCGCCCACAGCGCATCGGTAAACCAGTCCTTCGGGTCCGAGTAGCGCTCGATGCCTTCGAACCCACAGACCTCTGCCAAGTTCTCGATGTCATCTACCAAGTACTTGTAGCTGTACTCCGTATGGATGGGTTCCCAAGATTGGAAAGTGAATGTGGTGCGCAGAGCTTCAATGTGCACGTCTTGTTTCACCAGCGACATGAGGTAGGATTCCATAGCGCCGGTGAACACATTGTACGTGCCGAAGTGCCGCCAGTGGTCCAAGTCGAAGTTCCCGCCCAGCTCCTTATTGATGCGACTCAGCAGATTGAGGTTGAACGCGCTGGTCACGCCCTGGGAGTCGTTGTAAGCGTTCAGGAGGACGTCGATGTCCTTCTTCAGGTCGAAACCCGTGAGCAAGTGGTCGCCTTCGCGCAGCCCACTCCAAATGCGCCGCAAGAATGCGCGGGCACGCGGCTTGTCGAAATTGCCAATGTTCGAGCCCAAGAACAGCACCAGCCGTTCCCGCTTGTCTTGCGCCGACAACCAGCGCAACCCCGCCACGTAGTCACCAACAATGCCGGACACTTCAAGGTCCGGCATGCGTTGTGCGGCGATGCCATACAGCGAGGCCATAGCGCCCTCAGAAATATCGATAGGCACATAGCGAACAGTCACGCCCGCATTGCGTAGATGCTGGATCAGGCCAAAGGTCTTGCTCCCATCACCCGCACCCAGGTCGACAACATCCAGGGTCCGCCCTTCAAAATGCGCCGCAATATCCGCGCCATGGTTGTCGAAAATCCACCGCTCAAGGTCCGTGGGGTAGTACTCGTCTAGACCCATGATTTGCTGGAAAAGACGACTGCCATCGTCGTCATAAAACCAGCGCGATGACAAGCGCTTGGGGCGCTCGGACAGCCCGGTCAGGACATCCAGGGCGAACTCGGCTCGTGGGCTCTCTGCGGTCGTGGTGGGAAGAACGTGCCAGGACATGAGAACTCACAGACAAGAGGTGGGTATGAGCGCTATCCCAGGGCCGCTGGGTGTCGAGGCCGACCTTCCCACACCCTCGGTCTACAAAATACGCGCAACGTCTCGCCACGACATCGCTAGTTAGCAGATGTCAGCGTGGCCACCTCCGACCCATTCCCCACATATGGCCTGCTACACGGAGGTCATGGTTTGTGGTGGTTCTATTTGATCGGGTCAGCAATGGCGGCCCCCATGATGTCTGACCTTCAGTGGCGTACGGTGAACGATACGGTCATGGGTGGCGTCTCTTCCTCTACGGTTCAGACCGGAGAGACGGTGGTCTTCGCCGGCGACCTGTCGTTGGAGCAGAACGGCGGATTCACTTCGATTCGTGGCGCCGGAGTCAACGGCTCGCTGACCGAAGCGACCGGCCTACACGTCGTGCTGCGCGGTGATGGTCGCAGCTACGATCTCACGGTCGAACGCTCGGACATGCGCATGCGTGCGGGTAGCTATCGAGTCCAAGTTGAGACCACCGCCGGTGAGACGACCGACCTGCACGTGCCCTTCGCAGACTTCCGTCCTAGGTCCTATGGCCGCCCGGTCAATGGGGCTCCCGCATTGGACGCAGCGACCGAGCGCATTGCAGGTGTGGGCTTCTTACTCGCCGACGGAAACCCAGGACCCTTCCGGTTGGAGGTCATCAGCATCGCTTCCATCGAGGGCCGCCAACCGCGTGGGACCTCTTACGACGGCGTCCTTCGCCAGCTGGCCGCGGCAATCGGTAGCGGCGTGCCGGTATTCAACAGCGGTGACGTCGCGGGCTGCCGAGATATCTATCAGAGCGCCCTGACAAATGTTCGGACAAGCGACGGACTCACCCCGGGAGAGCGAAGCCTCGTCGACGAAGCGCTGGCAACAGCGACCGACCAAGACGCATCCGCCGGAGCATGGACACTTCGCTACGCCATGGACTCTGTTCTGGGGGCAGCTGGCCGCTGACGGCCTGCTACCTCTGCGTCCACTCCGTGAGCTCACCCAAGTCTAGCGGCCCATGTCCATCATCGGCATTTAGGCTCCAGGGAAATGCGCCGGTGTACCCAGCATCCTGGGCCCGTCCCATGACACCGCCGACATCGCGGTCCGCACTAAACTCTCCAAGGTAGACAGGTCGGTCGTCAGACAGGTCCAGAGGGGCTGGTAGGCTCACGCCGTACCAGTGAACGCTCACTGCATCGAGGGGAGCATCCACCCATAAGTCCCGCGCCGAGCGCATGTCGGTGCTGCCCACAGACACCGGTGCGTCGGAGTGGAGGAACAAGGCCTCGGCAACGTCGCTGACAAAGTCGGTCATGGGACCGTCACCGGTTTCTTCGAGACCAAGCCGCCCGCGCATGGCCCACTCGGGTTCGTTTATGACCTCCCATCCGGCAATCCCCGGATGGTCCGCATAGGTCTCGGCCAGCGGCACAATGACCGTCTCCATCAATGAACGACGTGCCGCCGAGTCCATCACCAATTCGTGGCGCCCGCCTAGGGACACACCGTCCACAACAGATCTGGGACTGCAGATGAGATAGTCGAACAGCACCACTAAGACGCGCACGTCGTGGGCCGTAGCCGCGTCAAACACGGTGTCAAAGTCGTCAAAGGCAACGTCTTCAAGACCGGTCACAAGGTCCCCGTCGAACTCCGGGCTCGCGCGGCCATCCCCGAAGGCAAACCAGCGCACTTCGTGCACACCGGCTTGTTCAAGCTCGGCGAAGGTAGCGTCGACCTCGTCTACACGGGTGCTCGCCCCGAGATGGCCCCAGGAATTGCTGCCGACATCGCCGCCGTAGCTCCACCACGGCAGATTCACGCCCACGATGAAGGGCTCCTCGTAGGGGACAGGCTCGACACAGGCAGCGAACCCCAGAACGATGACGCAGGACATGGGTCGAAAGTCGGCCAAACGATGCTCCCGTACAACTGTAGCCTCAAAGCATGAGACCGACCCGCCCTAGTTGGCGGCAGCAAGGGGTTGACCCGCTGCCCCAACACGTGGGGTTGTTCCGACATGACGACAGAGCCGAGACTTCTTCTTGCTCGGTGCAAGTCAGGCTGCTGTCTTCGTTCACTCGGCAGTGCTTGATACTGCCATCACCTACGCCACACCCGCGGAGGGGCCTACATTCGCCTTCCCAGTAGCCAGTGTAGAGGCCGTCCGACGTCATCTCTGCGCTGGGTCACCGGTGTCATCGCGCACATCACAGTGGGTCTCACACACAAGCCCGTCGCCGCACTCCCACCACACCGGCTTGGCCAAGCCCCACAGCACGAAGCTCTAGCGGTTGAACGTCAGGGCAATGGTCGTTTCTCGGCCACCAGCGGCGTCCTCGACCGAAAGAATGAGTCCGAAGCAGCCGGTTACCAACATGAGTCCACAGGTCAGCAAAGCGACGCGAATCATTGTCCATCCCACGGCGCTGGTTGACGGTGACGGGAACCGGCTTGCCATTCGTAAGCGAGCCATCAGCGATACGAACGTACCGAAAATGCCAGTCTTGGCGCCACCAGCTTGCGACGACACCGAGGCGATGTTTCGACGTGCCAGGGTCATCGAAGTGATAGGCCGAGGCGCTTGGCACGCCGCCTAAGAGTGCCAGAAGAAGGGGTATAAACCGTTAGACCCACAGGAACTGAGGTTGGTCGCCTGGGTTGAGCGGAAAGAGCCACTAGCAAAAAACGCACGTTTGGACGCTCTTTCACCGTCCCTCATCGATACACACCAATGGCCCTTGCCACCGGTCCATCCGCGCACAGCTGAGCACTCATGTCCGAACGCCCCCCTAAAAAGCTCGGCTGGTTCCGCCGTTCTCTGGGAGTCTTCCGCGCCACTCCGCGGGCCGTCGCTCTGGTGTGGTCAACCAGTCGCAGCCTGACTCTCGCTTTGTTCGCCCTCACCCTCGTCGCCGGCTTGCTGCCAGGCGGAATTGCGTGGGTCGGAAAGCTCATCGTCGATGCGGTTGTCGCCGCGATGGACGCCCCAGACCACGACCCGTCCATCGCTCTGAAATGGGTGGCAGTGGAGGCTGGGCTCATCGTCTTCATGGCCGCCATTCAGCGCGGCTTAGACGTGGTCAACTCACTGCTCCGCGCACAGCTGGGGCACAACGTCAACGTGCTGATTCTGAACAAAGCGCTCGACCTGTCGCTGTCGCACTTTGAAGACCCTACGTTCTACGACCGCATGACCCAGGCCCGCAGAGAAGCGTCCTCTCGGCCCTTGTCTTTGGTGCAGCGCTCGTTCGGACTTGTGCAGAACGTCATTGCCCTGTCTACCTACGCCGTCCTGCTGATTCGATTGTCCCCATGGGCTGTGGGCCTGCTCGCACTCGCCGCCATTCCTGCGTTCATTGCCGAGGCACAGTTCGCGGGCCAAGCCTTCCGTCTGTTCCGCTGGCGCACACCTGAGAAGCGAAAGCAAGCCTACTTAGAAGTGGTGGTTGCCCGTGAAGACTACGCCAAAGAGGTCAAACTTCTACGCATTGGGCCGCTGTTGGTTCAGCGCTACCAAGACATCTACGAGTCCTTGTACGCCGAAGACCGAAACCTAACGCTTCGCCGGGGCCTATGGGGCTTCCTACTTGGGCTTCTATCCACAGCTGCGCTGTACGGCGCCTACGTGTGGATTGCCCTGCGCGCCATGGGCCGCCTCATCAGTCTGGGCGACATGACCATGTACTTGATGCTGTTCAAGCAGGGACAGAGCGCATTTGCCGCCATCCTCCGCGCTGTCGGCGGCATGTACGAAGACAACTTGTACCTAGCCAACCTCAACGCCTTCTTAGACGAGCCCGTCACCCGCAAGGATGGCACCCACTCCAAGGGCCCCACGCCTGGCGACGGCATCCGCTTCGAAGACGTATGGTTTGCCTACCCAGACAGCGAAGAACCCACGATTCGCGGCGTCGACCTGCACATTGCCCCCGGAACGAAGCTCGCTCTGGTCGGACACAACGGCAGCGGAAAAACCACCCTCATTAAGCTGCTCACCCGCCTGTACCGTCCCACAAAGGGGCGCATACTCCTGGACGGTCTCGACCTCAACGATTGGCAAGAAGAGGCGCTACGGCAGCGCGTCGGCGTCATCTTCCAGGACTTCGTCAAGTACCAGCTGACCGTAGGCGAGAACATCGGTGTGGGCGACGTAGAACACATCGAAGACCGTGAAGCCCAGGCCAAGGCCGCCGAGCTCGGCATGGCGGCGCCCTTCGTCAAAGACCTGCCTGCCGGCCTCGACACCCAGCTTGGGCGTTGGTTCAAAGACGGCCGCGAGCTGTCCATCGGTCAGTGGCAGAAGGTCGCACTCTCCCGCGCGTTCATGGCCGATGACGCCGACATCTTGGTGCTGGATGAGCCCACGAGCGCCATGGATGCCGAGGCCGAAGCCGAGATTTTCGAGCGTGTGCGGGCCATGACCGACCAACAACTCGCCATCCTCATCAGCCACCGCTTCAGCACCGCGCGCATGGCCGACGACATCGTGGTTCTTGAAGATGGCCAGGTGCTCGAGCACGGTAATCACGACACACTGATGGCTGCCAAAGGTCGGTATGAGCGTCTATTTACCTTGCAGGCGGCTGGGTACCGGTAGGGCGGTTGAGCGTTGCAGGACAAACGCAGGCCTCTGTCTACATGCCCGGCCACAGAATCTGGGGGGTGGGGACGAAACCCGCGCTCGGATTTACGTCCATCGGAGCCGGCCAACTCCGAACTGCCTCCATGCTGCCCGCATCCAGCTCCACAAGGGTCTGGGCACCGCCGAGCCGGCCCATCGGGTCTCGAAATCCACGCGCCACCAACACAGTTCCTGTGCCACAGCCCACCAAGTGCAGATCCGGGCCTTCGACGGCATGGGTCCACATTCCACCTGACCAGCGGCCCAAAACCGTCTTCGACTGGTGCGACTTGAAGGCCAAGAACATGGCGTCATCACACCAAATAGGCCAGATGTCCGAAGTATACGGTGCAGACCACTGCGCCATTATCAAGCCCGTCACTGGATCGATCAGATGGGCCTCTTCTGCACGCGGCGCCCACCATTCGACCGGCATGCCATCCGCGACGTGGAGCCGCGTGGCCAAGGCTGGCGACTGCAAGGATGCCGAATCGGTGACGTCTAGGCTCCACACCTCCGCACCGTCATCTGTCAGACCTCCCAATCGACGACCGGACGTTGCAGAGTGAAGCGTCGCGACCTGAACCCCACCCTCGACGACCTCCGCGTGTGCGCCTGGTGGCAAGTCCCCAACCACAGCCAGCGTCGTGGTGATGCCTGACGCGGGGTCGATGTCCAAGACATCCCCGCGGGAGGTCTGCAGAACCAATCGCTCTCCCCGTCGACGAGCTTTGGCGTCTGTCTCAACAGACCACTTTACGGTCCCATTGATGGGGTCTAACGCCTCGATGTGCCCAGACGACTCCAGCAATAGGACCGAATCAAAGACTCCGACAATGCTGCGGTCTTCGAGGTGGCGAAGCCACAACCGTTCGCCGTCTTCGGCATTCAGACCGTAGAGTCGATGACTGACACCGTCCCCCAAGGCAACCACCACAACCCCCTCCATTAACGCCGCGGACACGGTGCGCGGAGAGATGCGAATGGGAAGGGGTGTCGTCCATGATGCGCGACGCGCACCAACATGAAGGGAGACCCCGGTCGGGACTACGGTCAATACGATTCCGGGAGCGACTTGGACGATATGCTCGACATGCAGCTCCGCCGAGACATCGGGTGTGACGTCCGACGACTGCGGTGGAGGGCCACAAGCCGTGAGAAACATAGCCAGCAAGGTAGTCATAGAGATGCTCTGCGATTATCCTATCGCCTTGGCGAGAGCCGTGGGAGAAGACTTCTTATCGGAACCTATGTGGACATCGTATTCAACCTCGCGCCGGAGGCATTTAAGGCGTTGGTGCCGACCACTTTTGGGGAGAGGGAAGGCCCCTGCGAGTTCTGGGACGCTGGCGGGCTGCCAGCGGAGTTTGGCACCGACGTGGTGAGAGTGTGTACGCTCAACGGCGCCGGTTGGACAGTCGGGCAAATCCTGCAAGAAGGTCGTCAGATACTGGGGGATCCGGTCTTCGACTTGGCAGGGTCGGAGCGGATATTCGTCTGCCTAGAGTACTGCCTAGGCGAGAGTGGCACCAAGACCTTCGATGAGGTGAAGTCGGCCGTTAAGGGCGTGACTGGGCCGGCGCTCACGCAGAGGTCGGGAGATAAGGTCATTGACGTGACCCTCGGCTCCAACTTCCGCAAGATGCTTGGGCTATTCACCGGCCCATAGTCGTACAGACTGCGACTTCAGCCTGAAACAGTAGCCCGAACGCCCCACACCCCTTACATTCGCGCTGTTCTCAAGACGGCTTGACTGCCGGAGGCCCCGAATGCGCAAGATTGTTCACGCTTGAATTGATGACCCGCCGCCCACATTGCGGCGCGCTCCCACCATTCAACAACGTGAACAACCATGTCTAAGAACAGCCAAAGCAACGGGCGGACGCACGCCCGCCATCCACGACCTTCACACCACGCGAGCCGGCCAAAGGATGAGCAAGTCCTCGCTGCCCTTCCGTATCGAAAGGGCCACCTCACGGACCAAGAACTCGTTCTCTTCGGAGAGCTCCGCGGAGAGCTGAGCCCAGAAGAGAAAGGC